>NZ_AP023360.1:2338500-2646250 GCF_018326265.1 Catellatospora sp. IY07-71 | reverse complement strand
GGATCGCCGCGCTGCCCGCACCGGCCGCCACCACCGAGCCGCCGAAGCCCTCCCAGGACTTCTTCGGGCTGATCACCGGCGCCATCGGGTGCCTGCCGAACAGCACGCCCGCGACGAAGCCGCCGGTGTCGGAGAGCACCACCGCGGCCAGCGTCGCCACGATCCGCCACTGCCCGTCCGCGGGCGTGGTCAGCGGCGCGGCGAAGCCGAGCAGGAACGGGACGTACACCATGATCAGCGCCGCGGCGCCGATGTCGCGCTGGTAGCCGGCCGGGCCGTCGCCCATCCGCCACACCATGGTGGCCAGCACGGTGATCAGCAGGCCGATGCTCAGCGCGTCGACGCCCGCGTACCAGGCCAGGCCCATCATCGCGACCGAGCCGCCGAGCAGCGGGAGCAGCGGCGGGTTGGCGCCGGAGCCGCGCACCGCGCGGGCCATCTCCCACACGCCCAGCCCGGCCGCGGCGACCAGGATCAGCACGAAGAACTGCTTGGCGAAGAACAGCGGGGTCAGGATCACCGCGAGCAGGCCGACGCCGACCGCGATGGACAGCGGCACGTTGCGGCCCGCCCGGCCGTAGTCCTTCTTCGGCTCGGCGGGCTCGGGCGCACGGCCCTGCGGCTCGGCGCCACGGTCGGCACGGCGGCGGCCGGCGCGCGGCGGATCGGCGGGCGCGTCGGAGGGGTCGGTATACGCGTCGGGCGCGGCATCGTGGGGGTGCCGCGCCCAGGAGGCGCCGGACCGGCGAGGGTCCGTGTCGTATGGCTCGCTCATCAGACTTCGAGCAGCTCGGCTTCCTTGTGCTTGAGGAGCTCGTCGATGTGCGCGACGTACTTGCCGGTGAGGTCGTCGAGCTCCTTCTCCGCGCGGCGCACCTCGTCCTCGCCCGCCTCGCCGTCCTTGACGATGCGGTCGAGCTCCTCCTTGGCCTTGCGGCGTACGTTGCGGATCGCGATCTTCGCGTCCTCGCCCTTGCCCCGCGCGATCTTGGTCATGTCGCGGCGGCGCTCCTCGGTCATCGGCGGGACCATGATGCGCAGCTGGGTGCCCTCGTTGCCGGGGTTGACGCCCAGATCCGAGTCGCGGATGGCCCGCTCCATCGCACCGATCTGGGAGGTGTCGTACGGCTTGATGATCACCATGCGCGGCTCGGGCACGCCGATCGACGCCATCTGCGGCAGCGGCGTGGGCGTGCCGTAGTAGTCGATCACGATCTTGGAGAACATCGCCGCGTTGGCACGCCCCGTGCGGATCGCCGCGAACTCCTCCTTCGCGTGCTCGACCGCCCGGTCCATCTTCTCCTCGGCCTCGAGGAGCGTGTCGTCGATCACGGGCCTCTCCGTCTCTGATCGTGTGCCGGGCGGGCCCGGCGGTCGCGGCGGCCCGGTGGGGCCCGCTCCGCGCCGCGCCGGGTCGCCGGTCACTGATTGCGGCTGTGCTCTGTCTTCGATCATCCGCCTGACGGCGGCCTCATGCTCGTATCACGTCCGAGCCCGCGCCGACGTGTCCCGCGCGAACGCGTACCCGTACGGCGCGCGGAGCCCGTCCGCACGCGGCCATAGGGTACCGCTCGCCACGGCGGCCGCTGCGCGAGCCCGCCCCGCCGTCAGGAGGCGGTGATCAGGGTGCCGATCTTGTCGCCGCTCACCGCGCGCACGATGGTGTCGTCGCCCTCGGCGCCGAAGACCAGCATCGGCAGGCCGTTGTCGGCGCACAGGCTGAACGCGGCGGCGTCGGCCACCCGGATACCCTGGCGCAGCACCTCGCCGAAGGTGATGTTGTCGATCTTCGCCGCGTCGGGGTTGGTGCGCGGGTCGGCGGTGTAGACCGCGTCCACGCCGTTCTTGCTCATCAGCACCACGTCCGCGTGGATCTCCAGCGCGCGCTGGGCGGACACGGTGTCGGTGGTGAAGTACGGCATGCCGGCGCCGCCGCCGAAGATCACGACGCGGCCCTTCTCCAGGTGCCGGATCGCGCGCAGCGGGATGTACTGCTCGGCGACCTGGGCCATCGTGATCGCGGTCTGCACCCGCGTCTCGATGCCCTCCTTCTCCAGGAAGTCCTGCAGCGCCAGGCAGTTCATCACGGTGCCCAGCATGCCCATGTAGTCGGCGCGCGCCCGGTCCATGCCGCGCTTCTGCAGCTCGGCGCCACGGAAGAAGTTGCCGCCGCCGACCACCACCGCGACCTGCACCCCGCGGCGCACCACCGTGGCGATCTGGCGGGCGATCCCGGCCACGACGTCCGGATCGACCCCTACCTCGCCACCGCCGAAGACCTCGCCGGAGAGCTTCAGCACCACCCGGTTGAACTGGTGTCCGGACATCAGCACCCTCTCTGCTCACCAACCTGCGACCGCGCAGGCGGTACGGAAAAGGGAGGCCGTGGCTGCCACCGACGACCTCCCTTCTTACTGCTTTCCGCTCGGGGCGGCTCAGGCCTGGCCGACCTCGAACCGCGCGAAGCGGGTGACCTCGATGCCGGCCTCGGCCAGCACCTGCTTCACCGTCTTCTTCTGGTCGCTGACCGACGGCTGCTCGATCAGGACGAAGTCCTTGAAGAACGAGTTCACCCGGCCCTCGACGATCTTCGGCAGGGCGGCCTCGGGCTTGCCCTCCTCGCGAGCGGTCTGCTCGGCGATGCGGCGCTCGGACTCGACGATCTCGGCCGGCACCTCCTCGCGGGTGACGTACTTCGGCCGCATGGCCGCGATCTGCATCGCGATCGAGCGGGCGTCGTCCGCACCGGCCTCGTCGGTCTTGCCGGTGTACGCGACCGCGACACCCACCTGCGGGGGCAGGTCGGCGCTCTTGCGGTGCATGTACACCGCGACGTCGCCGTCCAGCACCGCGAAGCGGCCGATGACCAGCTTCTCACCGATCTTGGCGGACTGGTCCTGGATCAGGTCGGCGACGGTGCCGTCACCGATCTTGCTGGCCAGCAGCGCCTCGACGTCGGCCGGCTTGGTGGCGGCGACGTGGGCGACCAGCTGGTTGGCCAGCGCGATGAAGGCGTCGTTCTTGGCGACGAAGTCGGTCTCGCAGTTCAGCTCCAGCAGCGCGCTGCCCGAGTGGGCGACCAGACCGTTGGCGGTGGTGCGGCCGGCACGCTTGCCGACGTCCTTCGCGCCCTTGACGCGCAGGATCTCCACAGCCTTGTCGAAGTCGCCCTCGGCCTCCTCGAGCGCCTTCTTGCAGTCCATCATGCCGGAGCCGGTCAGCTCACGGAGCCGCTTGACGTCTGCAGCGGTAAAAGTGGACATCAGTTCCCTCTTTGGTAGAAGACTTCGCAAGTCGTACCACACGGTGCGGGCTCATGACCCGCACCGTGTGACAGCGGGTCACTCAGCGGCGGCGGCGGGCTGCTCGGCCGGCTTGTCACCGGTCAGCAGCTCCTGCTCCCACTCGGCCAGCGGCTCGTCGGCCGCGACGGTGCCGGGCTCCGGCTTCACGTCGCCGCCACGGGCGGCCTTGCCGGAGCGGGCGATCAGGCCGTCGGCCACCGCGCTCGCGATGACCTTGGTCAGCAGCTCGGCCGAGCGGATCGCGTCGTCGTTGCCCGGGATCGGGAAGTCGACCTCGTCCGGGTCGCAGTTCGTGTCCAGGATCGCGATCACCGGGATGCCCAGCTTGCGGGCCTCGTCGACGGCGATGTGCTCCTTCTTGGTGTCCACGATCCAGACCGCGGCCGGGAGCTTCTGCATGTCCCGCAGACCACCGAGGGTCTTGGTGAGCTTGGTCTTCTCCCGCGACAGCTGCAGGGTCTCCTTCTTGGTGTACCCCGCGGCGGTGCCGGTCAGGTCGATCGACTCCAGCTCCTTCATGCGCTGCAGCCGCTTGTACACCGTCTGGAAGTTGGTGAGCATGCCGCCCAGCCAGCGGTGGTTGACGTAGGGCATGCCCACGCGCGCGGCCTGCTCGGCCACGGCCTCCTGGGCCTGCTTCTTCGTGCCCACGAAGAGCACGGTGCCGCCCTCGGCCACGGTGTTGCGGACGAAGCTGTACGCCTTCTCGATGTAGTCGAGCGTCTGGCGCAGGTCGATGATGTAGATGCCGTTGCGCTCGGTGAAGATGAAGCGCTTCATCTTCGGGTTCCAGCGACGGGTCTGGTGCCCGAAGTGAACGCCGCTCTCCAGCAGCTGGCGCATGCTGACAACAGCCATGTCAGGCCAATCTTCTCGGCACGGCGCGAAACCGTGCGTTCCCTGGTTGAACCGGCGGCCGGTGGCCGCCGCCTGGCGCCCGGTCGTCGGCCATGGTGGAACCCCGCGAAGCGAGGACCAGGGAGGCCGCCGCCCAGCCTGTCGAAGGCGGGAGGGCGCGCGAAGTCGACCACGAGTTGTGGTCGCGAGAGTCAAGTGTACGCGGTGCCCCGGGCCGCTCTCGCCCGGGACACCGCATGCACGGATCACGCTTCAAGGAGCCCGTAGCGGGCTCCGCATGTCACAGCTCAGGCCGCGGTGCCCGCGGCGAGCAGCAGGCCGAGGCCCACAAGCAGGTAGACCAGCGGGGTGCGCAGCCACACCCGGGGGCCCTGGAACTGCACCGCGGTGGCCGCGCCGGTGGTCACCGCGTACAGGCCGACGGCCAGGAAGGGCAGGCCGAGCATGGCCAGCAGCGGGGCCAGCGCCGGGCCGGCCGGGCCGTCGAACGCGCCGTCGAGCAGCGAGCGCGCCATCATCAGCTCACCAATGCCCGCGACCACGCCGAACAGCACCAGCAGGGCGGGCCGCTTGCTGCGGTAGATGCCGTCGGAGTCGCTCACCGAACGGCGCACCGCGGCGGCGTCGACGGTCGAGGTCGGCTGCTGGATCGGGTCCGGCGCGCCGCCCAGCATCGGCGGTCCCGCCGGGGACATCGGCGGCCCGGCCGGGGACATCGGCATCGGGGGCGGCAGGTCGGCCGGGCGCGGGCCGCGCGGTGCGAAGCCCGGGTCCGGGGGCGGCAGCTGCTCGCCCGAGCGGGCGCCGCGCGGCGCGAAGTCGGGGTCCACCGGCGGCACCGAGCGCGGGCCGCGCGGCGCGAAGTCCGGGTCGGCCGGGGCCTGGTAGCGGTCGCGGCCGCGGTCCCAGTCGTCGCCGCGGTCCCACTCGCGGTCGTCGGCGCGCTCGCGGCCGCCCGAGCTCAGCTCGGCCAGCGAGGCGTAACGGGCGTCCCCGCCGGAGCGCGGCGCCGGGACGCGGGAGTCCCCGTCGAAGTCGTACGAGTACTGGTCGGGCGTGCGCCGGTCGTCGCGGCCGCCACGCTGCTCGCGGAACGAGCTCCAGTCGGCGAAGTCGTCATGTCCGTCCACGGGCGCCCACCGTAGAGGAGTTTTCACCTCGGCGCCAACAAGCCGTCCCAATAACAGATCAACTGCATGATCAGGCGCATATCCCCAAGCACCGCTCCATCCACAGCGGACGGAGGCGCGTGATGGCCTCCGGGCGGCCCGCACGCCCATGCTCGGCGGCCATGACGAAGGTGACACAGGCCGTCGGCGCCTGGGGAGAACGCCTGGCCGCCGCACATCTGCTGGCCGCGGGCATGGTGCTGCTCGACCGCAACTGGCGCGGCGCGGCCGGGGAGGTCGACATCATCGCGCGCGACGGCGACGCAGTGGTCTTCTGCGAGGTGAAGACCCGGCGCAGTGCGACGTACGGCACACCCGCCGAGGCGGTGGCGCGGGCCAAGGTCCGGCGGCTGCGGCAGCTCGCCGCGCAGTGGCTGGCGATCACCGGGGTACGCCCCGCCGAAGTGCGCTTCGACGTGGTCAGCGTGTACGCCCGCCGCGGCGCCGAGCCGGTCGTGCAGCACATCCGCGGCGCGTTCTGATGAGCTACGCGAGAGTCCTGTGCGCGGCGCTGGAGGGTGTCACCGGGCACCTGGTCCGGGTCGAGGCGGTGCTCGCCAACGGGCTCCCCGGGGTGCTGGTCTCCGGCCTGCCCGACGCCGCGCTCAACGAGGCCCGGGAGCGGGTCCGCGCCGCCATCACCAACTCCGGCGAGACCTGGCCCCAGCGCCGCATCACCGTCAACCTCGACCCGGCCGACCTGAAGAAGAGAGGTTCCGGTTTCGATCTTGCTGTCGCGTTGGCCGTCCTCGGCGGCACCGGGACCCTGCCGCTCGTCGCGCTTGACGGCGTGCTCGTGCTGGGTGAGCTGGGCCTGGACGGCTCCGTCCGGCCGGTGCGCGGGGTGCTGCCGATGGTCGCCGCGGCCGCCCGCCACGGCGTCACCGAGGCGATCGTGCCGCTCGGCAACGCCGCCGAGGCCGCCCTCGTGCCCGGGGTGCGCGTGCACGCGGCGGACACCCTGAACCGCGTCACCGGCTTCGTACGCGGCCGCAACACGCTGCTCGACCCGCCGGACACGCCGCCCCCGCCCCTCGGCCCGGAGCCGGACCTCGCCGACGTCGCCGGGCAGGAGATGGGCCGGCTCGGCATCGAGGTCGCCGCCGCGGGCGGGCACCACCTGGCGCTGTTCGGGCCGCCCGGCGCGGGCAAGACCATGCTCGCCCAGCGGCTGCCGTCGCTGCTGCCCCGGCTGGACGACGCCGCGGCACTGGAGGTGACCGCGCTGTACTCCGTCGCGGGCGTGCTGCCGCCCGGGGCGCCGCTCATCCGGCGGCCGCCGTTCCAGGCCCCGCATCACACGGCCTCGTTGGCGTCGCTGGTCGGCGGCGGCAGCGGCCTGGCCCGCCCCGGCGCGCTGTCGCTGGCCCACCGCGGGGTCCTGATGCTCGACGAAGCCCCCGAATTCAGCCGGCAGGCCCTGGACACGCTGCGCCAGCCGCTGGAGGACGGCATCGTCACGCTCGGCCGCACCCGCGGCATCGTCGCGTACCCGGCCCAGGTGCAGCTGGTGCTCGCCGCCAACCCGTGCCCGTGCGCCCGCCCGGTCGGCGACGTCGCGTGCACGTGCAGCCCGCACGCCCGGCGGCGGTACCTCGGCCGCATCTCCGGGCCGCTGCTCGACCGGATCGACATCCAGCTGCAGCTGCCCCAGGTGAAGGCGGCCCACCTGTTCACCGACCTCGCCACGCGCGAGCCGTCCCGCACGGTCGCGCAGCGGGTCGCCGCCGCCCGCGCGGTCGCCGCCGAGCGCTGGACCGGCCTCGGCGCGCGCTGCAACGCCGAGGTGCCGGGCACCGTGCTGCGCCAGCGCCGCTGGCGGCTGCCCGACACGGACACGGGCGAGCTGCGGCACCGGCTGGACACCGGCGCGCTGTCCGCCCGCGGCCACGACCGCGTGGTGCGTCTGGCCTGGACGCTCGGCGACCTGGCCGGGCTGGACCGCCCCGGCGCGGCCGAAATCAACATCGCCCTCCAACTGCGCACAGGAGCCCTGACATGACCCGTCCCGAACCCACCCCGACCGATCCCGAACCCGGCGCGCCGGACGGCGTCGACACCCTGACGGTCCGCGACGCACGCATCGTGCTCGGTTGCCTCGTCGAACCGGGCAGCGCCGCGCTGCACCGGCTGGTCAGCGCGCACGGACCCGTCGAGGCGCTGGACCGGCTCGCGTCCGGGCTGGAGTCCGGACCGCTCGCCGAGGCCGCGGCGCTGCGCCTGCAGGGCCGCCCCGCCGCCGAGCTGGCCGGGCGGCTGTGGGAGCGGGCCGCGCGGCTGGGCGTACGCGTCATCACTCCGGAGTCCGCCGAATGGCCCGCGCAGCTGGCCGACCTGCGGCACATCAGCCGGGACACCTCGTCCACCATCGACCGGGACACGTTCCCGCCGCAGAGCATCTGGCTGCGCGGGCCGCACGCGCTGGGCGAGGTGGCCGGGCGCTCGGTCGCACTGGTCGGCGCCCGCGCCAACACCGTGTACGGCGCGCACGCCGCGGCGGAGCTGGGCTACGGCCTGGCCGATCGGGGGTGGACGGTGCTGTCCGGCGGCGCGTACGGCATCGACGCGGTCGCGCACCGGGCCGCGCTGGCGGCGAGCGGGCTGACCGTGGCGGTGCTCGCCTGCGGGGTGGACCGGCCGTACCCGCTGAGCAACAGCGCCCTGTTCGAGCAGATCGCCGAGGAGGGGCTGCTGATCAGCGAGTGGCCGCCGGGCACGGCGCCGTTCAAGATGCGCTTCCTGGTGCGCAACCGGGTCATCGCGGCGCTGGCGCGAGGCACGGTGCTGGTGGAGGCGGGGGCGCGCAGCGGCGCCCGGCAGACGCTGCGGCGGGCCCGGGAGCTGGGCCGGGCGGCGATGGCGGTGCCGGGACCGATCACCTCGGAGATGTCGGTGGGGTGCCACGAGGAGCTGCGGCGCGGGCCGGACGAACCGGTGCGCCTGGTCGCCTCGGTGGATCACATCCTGGAGGAGGTGGGCGGGATCGGCGATCTCGCTCCCGTGCCGCGCGGCGCGGAACAGCCGCTGGACGCCCTCGACCCGGTGGAACGCCAGCTGGTCGACGCGGTCCCCCGGCGCGGCACCGCCCACGCCACCGAGATCGCCGCCGCGGCCGGGGTCTCCCTGCGCGACGCCCTGGCCCGGCTCCCCTCCCTGGCCCTGCGCGGCCACCTGCGCGAACAGTCCGGCGCCTACTCCCGCCCCCGCCCGGCCCGGCGGCCCACCCCCTGACCCGACCGGCCCCGTCCGGGGCGCTGCGGGCGAAGATCGCGGTCTCGTGTCGGAAGGTGTGGCTCAGCCTCACTTTCCGACACGAAGCCGCGATCATCGGCCGCCCCGGTGCGGTGGCGGGCCGGGGCGGGGTGGGGTGGGGTGGCCAGGCTGTGGGAACGGGGGTTCGGGGCCTGTGGTGGGGGGCCGGGGCGGCCTAGACTCCGGTTACGTGATCACCTCTCGTGTAGCACCCGCCCCGCTGGACGGCAGCCGTGACCTGTTCGCGCTGGACCCGGCCGTCGCGCACCTGAACCACGGCTCGTTCGGCGCGGTGCCGGCCCCGGTCCGGGCGGCCCGGCAGCGCCTCATCGACGAGCACGACGCGAACCCGGTGCGGTTCGTGACCAACGCGGGGTTGTGGGAGCGGGTGGCGGCGGCCCGTGCCACGCTGGCCGCTTTCTGCGGCGCGGACCCGGACGACAGCGCGCTCGTCGCGAACGCCACCACCGCGACCGCGCTGGTGCTGGCGGCCGTCGCGCCGCGGTCCGGCGACGAGATCCTGGTCACCGACCACGGCTACAACGCGGTCCGGCTGGCGCTGACCGAGGTGGCGCAGCGGCACGGGGTGCGCGTGGTGACGGTCCCGGTCGAGCTGGACTCGACCGACGCCGAGACCGCCGAGGCCGTGCTGTCGAGGGCGAGCGAGCGCACCTGCCTGGTCATCGTGGACCAGGTCTCGTCGGCGACGGCGCAGCGGCATCCGGTCGGCGCGATCGCCGCCGCGCTGCGCGAGCGCGGCGTGCCGCTGCTCGTGGACGGCGCGCACGCGCCCGGCATGCTGGCCCACCCGGCACGAGGCCTGGAGGCCGACTTCTGGGTCGGCAACCTGCACAAGTGGGGCTTCGCGCCCGCGGGCACGGCGTTGTTCCGGGTCGCACCGTGGTGGCGGGAGCGCATGGTGCCGCTGGTCGTCTCGCACTCGCAGCCGGACGGCTTCCCCGCCTTCCTGGAGCAGCAGGGCACGGTGGACCACAGCCCATGGCTGGCCGCCCCGACGGGCCTGAGCCTGTTCGAGCGGTACGGCTTCGACACGATCCAGCGGCACAACGCGGAGCTGGCCGCGTACGGTCAGCGCGTGGTCGGCGAGGCGCTCGGCGTCGACCCGACGGAGCTGCCCGACCCGGGCGAGCACGTGAGCATGCGGCTGCTGCCGGTGCCCGACGGCCTGGTCACCGATCACGACGCGGCGGCCGCGCTGCGCAACCGCATCGCCGACGAGCTCGCCGCCGAGGTCAACGTGATGGTCTGGCGGGACCGCGCGTTCGTGCGCCTCAGCGCGCAGATCTACAACCGCGCCGCCGAGTACGAGCGGCTCGCCGAGGGCCTGCCGGCGCTGCTGCGGAAGTAGGCAGCAGCCGGACCCGGCCGAGCCCCAGCACGGTCAGCGGGTCGAGGTACACCGGCCCCCGCCGCAGCCCCCAGTGCAGGCAGGCCGCGGCGGGGCAGCCGGGGTGACCCGCGGTGAGCGTGCCCAGCGCCTCCCCGCCGACGACCTCGGCACCGGCCTCGACCGACACGTCGACGGGCTCATAGGTGGTGCGCAGCCCGCCCGGATGGTCGATGCTGACGACGCCGCGCCCGGCCAGGCGCCCGGCGTACACGACGGTGCCGGCGGCCGCGGCCAGCACCGGGGTGCCGGGCGCGGCGGCGAGGTCGACGCCGCGGTGCCCCGGCAGCCACCGCTCCGGCGGCGGATCGAACAGGCGCATCGGCCGCGGCGTGCCGACCAGCGGCCACCGCCACCCGCCCGCGGCGGCGAGGGACGAGACGGCGCGGGCCGTGGCGGGCGGGACGTCGGGTGGGGCCACGACGGAGGTGGCCACGAGCAGCAGGACCAGCGTGGCCCGGATCGGTTTCATGGCGGCAGCCTGCCGGGCGGAGCCACGACGGCGCCACGGGTGCCGGCGCGCACCTGTGGACAACCGGGTGGTTGTGGACAACCACCCGGTGAGGTCCGCGGTGTGCTAGGGGCCGTACGTCAGAAGCCGCCCTCGGCGGGCAGGGAGATGTCGGGCTTCTCCAGCTCCTCGACGTTCACGTCCTTGAACGTCATTACGCGGACGTTCTTCACGAAACGGGCAGGACGGTACATGTCCCACACCCATGCGTCGTGCATCTCGACCTCGAAGTAGACCTCGCCGTCGGAGTTGCGCACGTGCAGGTCAACCTGGTTGGCCAGGTAGAACCGCCGCTCGGTCTCCACCACGTAGGAGAATTGGCGCACGATGTCGCGATACTCCCGGTAGAGCTGCAGCTCCATGTCGGTCTCGTACTTCTCGAGATCCTCTGCGCTCATCGCTCGCCCTCCTGCGGCCACGTCCTGCCGATGAACCGTACCGCGCCGTGCCACGCGGCGCGCGTTTAGCCACGGAGGGGGCCCGGCACCGTCAGCTCGGTCATACCCTGCGTGACGGCGCGACCGCGCCCCGCTCGCGCCACGTTCTGATACGAACGCCGGTGCACCGGGCTGGGCCCGTGCTCCTCCAGCGCGGCCTGGTGCTCGGCGGTGCTGTACCCCTTGTGCAACGCGAAGCCGTACTGCGGATACACCATATCGAGCTGGGTCATGATGCGGTCACGGGACACCTTCGCCAGCACGCTGGCGGCCGCGACACAGGCCGCGACCTGGTCACCCTTCCACACGGCGAGGCCCGGCACGCCCACCCCGTCCACCGGGAACCCGTCCGTGAGCACGTACGACGGCCGGGGCTGCAGCGCGGCCAGCGCCCGGCGCATCGCAGTGAGGTTGCACACGTGCAGGCCGCGCTTGTCGATCTCCTCAGGCCCGATCACCACCACGGCGTGCGCCACCGCCACCGCGAGCACCTGCTCGTACATCCGGTCACGGGTCGCCGCGGTGAGCAGCTTCGAATCGGTGAGGCCCTCGATCTCGGCGCGCTTCGCCTCAGGCAGCACCACCGCGGCGGCCACCAGCGGGCCCGCACAGGCTCCCCGCCCGGCCTCGTCGGCTCCGGCCACCACCAGGAAGCCGCGCCGCTGCAGGGCGCGTTCGAGCGCGTACACGCCGCCGTCGACGCGCAGCACGGGCCGGGACGGGCTCAGCACTCGCCCACCCCCGCCCCGCGCAGCACCTCGACCAGGTCCGCCGGGTAGTAGACCTCGTCGGTGCCGCGCAGCTCGGCCGCGCTCCACCAGCGGTGCGTGTGCACCCAGGCCCGCTCGACCTCGTCGAAGCCGCTGGTGTCCACGCTCCACTGCGGCACGCGTACCAGATAGAAGTCCTGCTCCTGACGGTAGGCGACACCGGCGAACGAGAACGAGGTCACCTCGGAGTGCACCGGGCCGCCCAGCCGTTCGGCGGGCACGGCCAGGCCGGTCTCCTCGAACAGCTCGCGTGCGGCGGCCTGCGCGGTCGTCTCGCCGTCGTCGAGGCCCCCGCCGGGGGTGAACCAGTACTGCGTGCCGGGCCGGTGCGGGTCGCTGCCCTGGAACAGCAGCACCCGCTCGGCCGCGTCCACCAGCAGCACCCGCCCGGCACGCCGGCGCCGGGGTTCGGCCTGCGGTGCCACCTGCATGTCATGGAGCCTAGTTCGTACGCCCTCGGCACGCCCGCCCGGCGGCGGGGTCACCGCCCGGCCGCCGCCGAGGGCGCCGGCACGCCCGAGAACGTCTCCGGCACGGTCAGCCAGGTGGTCCGGTTGAACGGCCAGAACAGCACGAAGGCCCGGCCGATCACGGCATCGACCGGCACGGTGGCCTCCTCGATGTTCTGGCCGTGGTTGTTGTAGTTGGCCAGCGAGTCGCCGGAGGCCTCCCGGTGGTCGCCCATCACCCACAGCCGCCCCTCGGGCACGGTGATGTCGAACTCCTCCGGCGCCATCCGGTTGCCCGGGTACACGTACGGCTCGTCCAGCGGGTGGCCGTTGACCTGGATGCGGCCCTGCGGGTCGCAGCACACCACGCGGTCGCCGGGCACGCCGATCACGCGCTTGATGTAGTCCTCGTGCTCCGGGGTGTTACGCCAGCTCTCCGGCGAAACGAAGACGATGATCTCGCCGCGCTCCGGCGTGCGGAAGTCGTAGACGAGCTTGTTGACCAGCACCCGGTCGTCGACGAGGAGGGTCTCCTCCATCGATCCCGACGGGATGAAGAACGTCTGCACCACGAACTGCCGTACCAGGAACGCCACGATGATGGCCACGCCCAGCAGGATCGGCAGTTCCTTCCAGAACGAACCCTTGCTGCTTTTGGTCTGCTCGTCAATCACGCACGGAGCCTACGCGGCGAAACTGAAAACGACGATCACCCCTGCTGTGTTGCACGGGCGCGTGTAATCCTCCGGCGCAGCAGGGCCGCGCCGAGCAGCACCGGAGCCACCAGCGCCAGCTCCGGGGCGGGCGCGGGCGTGGCGGTCCCCGCGGCCAGCGCCGGGTCCGGCACCTTGTCGAACACGTCCTGGCGGGCCACCGAACCCCACCGGTCGAACGGCAGCGCGACCACCATCGCCTTGCCGATCACGTCGTCGATGGGCACCTGGCCCTGGCAGCGCGAGTCCTGGGAGACCAGGCGGTGGTCACCCATCACGAACAGCATGCCGGGCTCCACGGTGACCTCGGCGAACTTGCGTGAGTTGCAGCTCTTGTCGGCGGTCGTCTCCAGCGACGAGTTGCGCACCACGTAGGGCTCGTCGATCGGGACGCCGTTGACGTATATCCGACCCTCGACGTCGCAGCAGGACACCCGGTCGCCGGGCACCCCGATGACGCGCTTGATGAAGTCCTTCTCCCCCGGCTGGCTGATGCCGACGAGGTCGCCGACGGTGCGGCCGAGCTTGGAGAAGAAGCCCGCGTTCGTGTCGTTGCCGTTCTCGGGAGCCCAGTTGTCGGGGCCCTTGAACACGATGACCTCACCGCGCGTGGGGTCGCGGAACTCGTACACCACCTTGTTGACCAGCACCCGGTCGCCGACCTGGAGGGTGTCCTCCATGGAACCCGACGGGATGTAGAAGGCCTGCATCAGGAAGGTGCGGATCAGCACGGCCAGGCAGAACGCCACCACCAGCAGGAGCGGCAGCTCCTGCCACAACGGCATGCCCTTGCGGCCGCGACGGCTGCGGCGCCGGCGCTTCTTCCACTGCTCGCCCGTGAACTCGTCGTGGGATGCCCTACGGCTGGGAAGGAGTGCCACAACTGCCGCCGCTCGTGAAGTTCGCCACCGGATGTCGGCCGTCAGCCTAGAAGACCAGAGAACTTTTCGGGAGTACCGATCTGTTCATGACACGGGACTGACATCCGCGGGTGACAACGGCGACGGGCGGCGACACCCGGAGGTGTCACCGCCCGTGAACGGCGTCGGCCGGGTCTCAGGAGACCTTGGCGTCGCGCAGCTCCTTGATCTTCGCCTTCTTGCCGCGCAGGTCGCGCAGGTAGTAGAGCTTCGCACGGCGCACGTCACCACGGGTGACGAGCTCGATGCGGTCGATCGCCGGGCCGTGGATCGGGTAGGTGCGCTCGACACCCACGCCGAAGCTCAGCTTGCGGACCGTGAAGGTCTCGCGCAGGCCCGAGCCCTGGCGGCGGATCACGACGCCCTGGAAGACCTGGATCCGGGAGCGGTTGCCCTCGACGACCCGGACGTGCACCTTGAGGGTGTCACCGGCCCGGAAGGAGGGGATGTCCGCCCGCAGGGAGGCGGCGTCAAGTGCGTCCAGCGTGTTCATCGCTGCATCCTTGATTCTCAGCGCACCGTCGTCCGGTGCGCGTGTGGGCGATACTGACCCCGCGCGCACGCCAACCCTGAGGCGGCGTGGGTCCGGGGTCCTCGTCGTCGTGCACGGCGTGCCCGAGCGACGGCAGACGTCACCGTCCGCGGACGGCGACCTCCCTACTCTGCCACATCGACCGGCCGGGCGGGAAATCCGGCCCCGTCGAGTAGGGCGAGGTCACGCTTGTCGAGCGCCGCGCGGTCCAGCGCGGCCAGCAGGTCCGGCCGCCGGGTCGCGGTACGCAGCAGCGCCTGGTCGCGGCGCCAGCGGGCGATCTTCCCGTGGTCACCGGAGCGCAGGATGTCCGGCACGTCGTGGCCCCGCCAGGACTGCGGCTTGGTGTAGACGGGCGTCTCCAGCAGGCCGTGCGCGTGCGACTCGTCGGCCAGCGACTCGGCGTTGCCGAGCACCCCCGGGATGAGCCGGGTGATCGCCTCCATCATCACCAGCACGGCGACCTCGCCGCCGAAGAGCACGTAGTCGCCCAGCGACACCTCGCTGACCGGCATGCGCTCGGCGGCGTGATCCAGCACCCGCTGGTCGATGCCCTCGTAGCGGCCGCACGCGAAGATCAGGTGCGGCTCGCGGGCCAGCTCGTACGCGGTGGCCTGGGTGAACGGCGCGCCCGCCGGGCTCGGCACGACCAGCCGCGCCGGGGTGCCCGCGGGCGCCAGCGCGTCCAGCGCCTCGCCCCACGGCTCGGGGCGCATGACCATGCCCGGCCCCCCGCCGTACGGGGTGTCGTCCACCGTGCGGTGCACGTCGTGGGTCCAGGTGCGCAGGTCGTGCAGGCGCAGGTCGAGCACGCCGGTGGTGCGCGCCTTGCCGATGAGCGACAGCTCCAGGGGCGCGAAATACTCGGGGAAGATGGTGACGACGTCGACGCGCAAGCTCATGCCGGGCCCGTCACAGGTCGAACAGCCCGCCGGGCGGGTCGACCAGGATCCGGCCGCCGGCCACGTCCACCTCGGGCACGATCGCGCTGACGAACGGGATGAGCCCGGTCCGGCCGTCGGGCATCCGCACCACCAGCAGGTCCGAGGCGGGCGCGTGCTCGATACGGGTGACCTTGCCCAGCGCCTCGCCGCCGACCGTCACCACGTCGAGCCCGACCAGCTGGTGGTCGAGGAACTCGTCCGGGTCCTCGGGCGGCGCGACGTCGGCGGAGTCGACGTTGAGGACCGCGCTCTTGGCCAGCTCGGCCATGTTGCGGTCGGGGATCTCCGCGAAGGTGACGATCAGCTTGCCCGAGTGCGGGCGGGCCGACTCCACCGTGAGTGTCCCGGGCAGCCCCGCCACGGTGGGCTCGACGAGAAGCGTCGAGCCCACCGCGAAGCGCTGCGCGGGCTCGTCGGTGCGCGGCTGCACCAGGACCTCGCCCCGGATGCCGTGCGCGCGCACGACGTGTCCGACGATCAGAAGCATGAGCCGCTGAACGCCGTCAGAAGGCGTCGACGATGTCGACGCGGATGCCCTTGCCGCCGACCGAGCCGACCACCTGGCGCAGGGCACGCGCGGTCCGGCCGCCCCGGCCGATGACCGTGCCGAGGTCCTCGGGATGCACCCGGACCTCGAGCCGCGGCCCGCGGCGGTTGTCGACCAGACGCACCCGGACGTCGTCCGGGTGATCCACGATGCCCTTGACGAGGTGCTCCAGCGCGGGCCGGAGCGCTGCGTCAGCTCTGCTGCTCGTCGCCGGCCGCAACGGCCTGCTCCTCAGCCTTGGCCTCAGCTGCCGGCTCGGCAGCCGTCTCCACCTTGGCGGGCTCCGCCTTGGCGGCCTTCTTCGCCGGGGCGGCCTTCGGGGCCTCGAGGCCCGCGGCAGCCTGGGCGGCGGCCTCGTAGGTCGCCTTGCGGTCGGCCTTCGGCGCCGCGACCAGCAGCGGCGGCGGGGCCGGCAGGCCCTTGAACTTCTGCCAGTCGCCGGTCTTGGAGAGGATGGCGATCACGGACTCGCTCGGCTGCGCGCCGACCGACAGCCAGTGCTGCACCCGGTCCGACTTGACCTCGATCACCGAAGGGTCTTCCTTCGGCTGGTAGATGCCGATGTACTCGATCGCCTTGCCGTCGCGCTTGGTGCGCGAGTCGGCGACGACGATGCGGTACTGCGGGTTGCGGATCTTGCCCATCCGCAGAAGCCGGATACGAACGGCCACGTTTTTACGCTCCTGTGGGAATCGATGTGAGCGCCATCGCCCTGCGTGGGGTTGCCGGGCTCCGTTGCTCGAGACATCGCCGCGCACCGGAAGTTAGAGGGCAGCCGGAAACGCACCGATAATCAGCTAGCCATTGTGCCAGACGGATCTGTCCACACCGCGCGCGGGCGGTCCCAACCCGCTGTGCGCCGCGGCACGGGCCACGCCGCGCCGGGACGGAAGTCACACCAGGTCCCGTCGAACGGGAACGCGCCCGACGACGCGATCTCGATCAGCCGCTCCCCGTCCGCGCGGATCGCGGCCGCCTGGGCGGCGTCCCAGTAGTGCGGGTGCCCGGTCCGGGCGGCCAGCTCCGACTCGTCCTTCCAGCGCCAGCTCAGATCCGGCTCGACCAGCACGTCGAGGGCGTTGTCGGCGAAGTCCACCCCGCACACCGCGCCGTCGCGCCAGCGCACGAAGGGCTCCTCCAGGTTGCCGTACCAGCTCAGGAAGCGCCCTTCCCGGAAGAACCACCACACCGACCACGGCTCCCCCGGCCGCTGCCACACCAGCAGATCGTTGCCGGCCCACACCAGCGGCCGCAGCTGCGTGTCCGGACCTAGCTCGTCGAGGGTGCCATCGTGGTGGGTACGCCCGTCGGCGGTCATGATCCGCCAGTACGTCGCACCGGCGGGCTGCCACAGCAGCAGCCCTCGCTCACCGTCCTCGATCACACGGGTGGCCTGCAGGAACGTGATCCGCCCACCGCGCCAGCACCGGCGCAGCACGGTCTGTCCGGGTTCGAAATACATACGCCGGGACCATACCGGCGCATCCGGCGGCGCGAGGTCCGCGAATCTGCGGATGATCGCCGTTTCGTGTCGAAACCTAAGGTCAGGCCCGAGGTTTCGACACGAAACGCCGATCATCACCTTGGGCGGGCGGCATTGACCGGACGGACCGGTCAATTTCGGGCGCGGGGGCGGTCCCAGCCGGCCGGGACCTCGGTGGGGACGGTCCAGGACGGGTCTGGCTGGAAGTCGCACCAGGTGCCGTCGAACGGGAACGCGCCCGCCTCGATCAGCTTCACCACGCGCTCGCCCTCGGCGCGCACCGCCTCGCCGTCGGCCACCCAGTAGTGCTGCGGATACGCCAGGCGCTCGGCGAACTCCTCCTCGTCCTTCCAGCGCCACGACCGGTCCGGCGTGACCACGATGTCGAGGTCCTGGTCCACGATGTCGACCCCCGCGACGTGCCCGTCGTCCCAGCGCACCCCGGACTCCTCCAGGTTCACGTACCACCGGGTGAACCGGCCGTCCTCGTCCCGGAAGAACCACACCGAGTGGTCCTCGCCGCGGGGCAGCCACTTGAGCAGGCTCGGGCCGGTCCAGGAGACCTCCCACAGCTTCGTCTCGACGCCGATCCACTCCGCGAAGGGCATCGAGCGCAGCCCGCGCCGGTCCACCGCCAGCCGGTCCAGCATCGGGGCGCCGCGCGGCACCCAGAGCAGCAGGCCCTGCTCGTCGTCGGCGGCCACCACGGCCGTCTTGAGCAGGCCGATGCGGTGGCCGTGGAAGTGACGGTGCAGGATCACCCGTCCTGGTTCGAAACGCATGTGCCAACCCTAGCCAAAGACTTGATTGACCAAGTCGTACGACACTAGAGTCGTTTCGTCGCGATGCACCGCAGCGGCCTGTCTCGGCCCGCTCGCACAGGGAGCGGGAATGGGTGGCACTCGTCCGGGCGACCGGGCCGGATCGACGAGCTTGCCACATACCTGAGTCATGTCCGTGCACCAACGCTCAGGAGGACTGGGAATGCAGATTCCCATCGAACACGGCAAGCGCATCCCCAAGATCGACGAGGACTTCAACTCGCTCGCCGAGCACGTCCGGCAGATCGCGGAGACCCAGCGCAGGCACACCGCCATCCTGGAACGCCACACCGTCTACCACCAGGAGCACCGCGCCGAACTCGCGGCCATGCGCAGCGAGCTGGCAGACACCCGGACTCACATGGACCTCCGCTTCACCGCGCTGGAGGACGACCTGGTGGGAGTCAAGACCGACGTGTCCGGGCTCAAGACCGACGTGTCCACGCTCAAGACCGACGTGTCCACGCTCAAGACCGACGTCGCCGGGCTCAAGACCGACGTCGCCGGGCTCAAGACCGACATGGCGGAGGTCAAGGGCACGCTTACGGTGATCCTGTCGCGGTTGCCGGAGCGTCCGGCGGAGTGACATAGGAAAAGGCGGCCTACCGGGTTCGGTGGGCCGCCTTTCGCGTTCAGTCGTCAGTACGAGCGGGCCAGGATGGCGGTCAGGTCGGGCTCGTCCTGGGAGGCCGGGATCGAGCCGTCGGCCCGGTACAGGCAGCGCACCGTGACGGCGCGCTCGTTGGCCAGCGCCTCGCCGTCCACGCCGACCTGCGACCACGGGATCCGCGCCCAGCCGGTCGCCGCCGCCTCGAACGCCTCGTCCAGCGTGGACACGTCCACGGTGTTGTTCTCGCGGCGCGCCAGCGCCTCGTCGTACAGCGCCTTCTGGTCGGCCTCCAGCGCAGCGGTCACCGCGCCGACGGCCTCGCCCAACGCGAGCGGGGTCTTCGAGCCGTCGAAGCGGCGCACCAGCACGACGCGGCCCTCGGCCAGGTCGCGCGGGCCGACCTCGACCCGGACCGGGTAGCCCTTCAGCTCGGCGTCCACGGCGCGGCGGCCGAACGGGGTGTCCACCCGGTCGTCCAGCTTCACCCGGACCCCGGCGGCGGCCAGGTCGTCGACGAGCGCGCGGGCCGCGGCCGTGATCGAGCCGTCGGTCTCCTTGACCACGGTGACCAGCGCCTGGATCGGCGCAAGCGCGGGCGGGATGCGCATGCCGCTGTCGTCGCCGTGGCACATGATCAGGCCGCCGAGCATGCGGGTCGAGGTGCCCCAGGACGTGGTCCAGGCGTGCTCGCGGGTGCCCGCCTGCGACGAGAAGCCGATGTCGAACGCCTTGGCGAAGTTCTGGCCGAGCTCGTGCGAGGTGCCCATCTGCAGCGCCTTGCCGTCGCCCATCATCGCCTCCAGCGTGTACGTGCTGGTGGCGCCCGCGAAGCGCTCGCGGTTGGTCTTGCGGCCCAGCACGACCGGGATGGCGAGCAGGTCACGCATGTGGCGCTCGTACACCTCGTGGTGGATCTTCAGGGTGTAGGCCTTGGCGTCGGCCTCGGTGGCGTGCGCGGTGTGGCCCTCCTGCCAGAGGAACTCCGACGTGCGCAGGAAGACGCGCGGGCGCATCTCCCAGCGGACCACGTTGGCCCACTGGTTGAGCAGCAGCGGGAGGTCCCGGTACGAGTCGACCCACTTGGCCATGAACTCGCCGATCACGGTCTCGCTGGTGGGGCGCACCACGACCGGCTCGGACAGCTGCTTGCCGCCGCCGTGGGTGACCACCGCCAGCTCGGGCGAGAAGCCCTCGACGTGCTCGGCCTCGCGTTTGAGGTAGCTCTCCGGGATGAACAGCGGGAAGTACGCGTTCTCCGCGCCCGCCGCCTTGATCCGGGAGTCCATGTCGGCCTGCATCCGCTCCCAGATGGCGTACGCCGTCGGTCGGATGACCATGGTGCCCCGGACCGGGCCGTTGTCGGCCAGCTCAGCCTTGGAGATCAGGTCCTGGTACCAGCGGGGAAAGTCCTCCGCCCGGGGAGTGAGCACGCGTGCCATAGCGCGTCATCCTACTGACCTCCCGACCCGCGCCTCCCCGCAGCCCGCCCGTGTCCGCCGTGATCGTCCGACTTGCCAGGCACATGGGCGTATGCGCGGCCGAGATACGCACATCTGCCAGGCAAGTCGGACGATCACGGCGGGCCGCGGCGCGGCGGGCGGGGCGGCGGCGGCGGCGGCGGGTCAGCGGACCACGCGGCCGCGGAGGACGATGCGCTGCGGGACGAGGAGGGCGCGCAGGTCGGCGCGGGGGTCGTCGGCGTAGACGACCAGGTCGGCGAGGCCGCCCTCGACCAGGCCGGGGAAGCCCAGCCAGGCGCGGGCCCGCCAGGTGCCGGCGGCCAGCACGTCCTCGGCGCGCATGCCGGCGGCGTGCAGCCGCAGCATCTCCTGGGCGGCCAGGCCGTGCGTGATGCCGCCGCCCGCGTCCGAGCCCACGAAGATCGGCACCCCGGCCTCGTACGCCGCCGACACCACGCCCGGGAACCGGTCCCGCAGCGCCCGCATGTGCTTGGCGTACCCCGGGAACTTGGCCTCGGCCTTCTCCGCGATGTGACCGAACGTCTCGATGTTGATCATCGTCGGGACCAGGGCGGTGCCCTGCCGCGCCATCAGGTCGAGCACGTCGGTGGACAGGCCGGTGCCGTGCTCCACGCAGTCGATCCCGGCCCGCACCAGCGTGGCCACGCTCGACTCCTCGAAGCAGTGCGCGGTGATCCGCGCCCCGGCCGCGTGCGCGGCGTGCACTGCGGCGGTCAGCGTCGCCTCGTCCCAGGCCGGGGCCAGGTCACCGCGGTCGCGGTCGATCCAGTCGCCGACCAGCTTCACCCAGCCGGTGCCCGCGGCCGCTTGGCGGGTCACCTCCGCGGCCACCTCGGCGGCGGGCACCTCCACCCCGATCGCGGGCAGGTACCGGCGCGGCGGCGCGACGTGGCGGCCCGCGCGGGCCAGCCGCGGCATGTCGGGGGCGTCGTCGAGCTCGGCGTACGGGAACGGCGAGCCCGCGTCCCGGATC
This sequence comes from Catellatospora sp. IY07-71, assembly GCF_018326265.1. GTDB lineage: Bacteria > Actinomycetota > Actinomycetes > Mycobacteriales > Micromonosporaceae > Catellatospora. The sequence goes on along the minus strand of NZ_AP023360.1, from coordinate 2,625,067 downwards.
GCCAGCACCCCGGCGTCCCGGTCCATCGCGGCCAGCTCCCGCGCCTGCGCCACGCTCTCCACCGGCGCGCCGCCGGGCGCGATGCCGATGTGGCAGTGCGCGTCCACCAGGCCCGGCAGGACGTACCCACCGGTGCTGACCGTCTCGGCCCCGGGCACCGGCGTCAGGGTGACCCGGTCCCCGACCAGCCAGATGTCACGAACCTCGTCGTCGGGGAGCACCACGCCCCGCACGTGCAGCGCCGTCGCCATGCTGGCACTGTCCCACACCGATGGCGCGCGATGGCTAGGGTGTGCGCCATGCCGCCCCTGCCTCGCCTGCGCTGGTACGCCGTCGGCTTCGCGCTGCTCGCCTGCGGGCTGCGGTTCGCGGCGCCCTACTCGTGGGGCCTGCTGGCGGAGGACGCCTACCCGCTGCCCGCGTTCCTGGTCGAGCTGCTGCTGCCGCTGGCGCTGGCGGTGTTGCTGCCGTTCGGCGGTTACCACCTGGTGATCCGGCGGTATGCGCGGCCGCCCGCCACGTTCACCGCGACGCCGGACGGCTTCGTCGCGCCGAACGCGCCGCAAGGCGGCCATCGGGCCATCGCGGCCGGGTTCCTGCTCGGCAGCATCCCGGTGACGGAGGCCGGGCCGGGTGGCCGGGTGCTGGTGACCGATCCGGTGCTGCTGGGCATGAGCGCGGTGCTCACCGCCGCGTGCCTCGCGCTCGCGGTATGGGGGCTGTGGCACGGTCCCCGCGTCCGCCTGACCCCGGCGGGCGTGGAAGTGCGGCTGCCGCGCACCCGGCGGTACGGCTGGGACACGCTCGCGCCCGGCGGTCCGCCCGCCCCCACACCGAAGCAGCGGGAGCTCGGGCTCGCGGTCGCCCGACCGGACGGCTCCTACCAGATGAAGATCATCAGCTTCCGCGAGGCCTACGTCGACGGCACCTTCCTGGCCGCGGCGATCCGCCATTACGCCGAGCACCCCGCGCACCGGGCCGCCATCGGCACCGTGGCCGAGTTGCACCGGCTGCGGGACGCGCTCGGCATCGCCGACGGCCTCGCCGAAGCGCAGCTGCTGCCGGGGAGCACCGTGGAGCCCGGCGCCTGACCCGCAGCACCGTCACCCGGAAGTGTCGCCGATCCGGTTGATCGATCGCGACGGCTTGCCTTGTTCGAACATGTGTTCGATAATGGAGTCAGGCGCGGGGCGCCGGCGCAGCTGAGTGATGGCAGTCAGCATCTGCGTCGGCGCCTCCCCGACTGCATGCATCGATCCCATGCAGAAGACGAAGATCGCCACCTCGGGGCCGGGGTCGGGGGGTGACCGGTTGCGGACCCTGAGGTGGCGATCTTTTCGTCGAGCTACTTGTTCTTGTCGTCGTCGCGGCGGGTCAGCTTGCCGAAATCGAGCTTCGGCGCCTTGAACGGGCTGCCGCCGCCCATCTGCTGCTCCAGCGCCGCCGGGTCCATGCCCGGGGGCAGCTGCGGCATGCCGGGCATACCGCCGGGCAGGCCGGCCGGGAAGCCGCCGCGCGGGCCGCCGCCGCCCTTGGTGCCCTTGCGCTTGTTCTTCGGCGACTTGGTGGCCTTGCGGCGCCCGCCGCCGGGCAGGCCCATCATGCCGCCCATCTGCTTCATCATCTTCTGCGCCTGCTCGAAGCGGTTGAGCAGCTGGTTCACGTCGGTGACGGTGACGCCGGAGCCACGCGCGATACGCGCCCGGCGCGAGCCGTTGAGGATCTTCGGGGTGGCGCGCTCGCCCGGGGTCATCGAGCGGATGATCGCGGTGACCTTGTCGAAGTGGCTGTCGTCAAGCTCGGCGAGCTGGTCCTTCATCTGGCCCATGCCGGGCATCATGCCGAGCAGGTTGGCGATCGGGCCCATCCGCCGGACGGCGATCAGCTGGTCCAGGAAGTCCTCCAGCGTGAACTGCTCGCCACCGAGCAGCTTCGCCGTCATCTTCTCCTTCTGCTCCTCGTCGAAGGCCTGCTCGGCCTGCTCGATGAGGGTCAGCACGTCGCCCATGCCGAGGATGCGGCTGGCCATCCGGTCGGGGTGGAAGACGTCGAAGTCCTCCAGCTTCTCGCCGGTGGACGCGAACAGGATCGGCTGGCCGGTGACCTCGCGCACCGACAGCGCGGCACCGCCGCGGGCGTCGCCGTCGAGCTTGGAGAGCACGACACCGGTGATGCCCACGCCGTCGCGGAACGCCTCGGCCGTGGCGACCGCGTCCTGGCCGACCATCGCGTCGATGACGAAGATGACCTCGTCCGGGTTGACCGCGTCGCGAATCGAGGCGGCCTGCGCCATCATCTCGGTGTCGATACCGAGCCGGCCCGCCGTGTCGACGATCACGATGTCGCGCATGTGGCGGCGGGCGTGCTCGATCGAGTCCTTGGCGACCTGCACCGGGTCGCCGACGCCGTTGCCCGGCTCCGGCGCGTACACCTCGACGCCGGCGCGCTGGCCGAGGACCTGCAGCTGGTTCACCGCGTTCGGGCGCTGGAGGTCGGCCGCGACGAGCAGCGGCTGGTTGCCCTGCGCCTTGAGCCAGCGGGCCAGCTTGCCGGCCAGGGTGGTCTTACCGGAACCCTGCAGACCGGCCAGCATGATCACGGTCGGCGGCTGCTTGGCGAACTGGAGCCGCCGGGCCTGGCCGCCCAGCACCGCGACCAGCTCCTCGTGCACGATCTTGATGATCTGCTGCGCCGGGTTGAGCGCCTGCGACACCTGCGCGCCGCGCGCCCGCTCCTTGAGCCGGAAGATGAAGGCCTTCACCACCGGCAGCGCGACGTCCGCCTCCAGCAGCGCCAGCCGGATCTCGCGGGCGGTGGCGTCCACGTCGGCGTCGGTGAGCCGGCCCTTGCTCCGCAGCTTGGAGAAGATGCCGGAGAGCCGGTCGCTCAGGGTGTCAAACACAGCGCAACATCCCCAATTGGTCGATTTCGGGTGGGTCGAGTGCCGAGAGGCAGCCCTGGTAAGGGTAGCCGCTGCCGCCCCGCCCCCATCCCACCGCCGCCCGATCCCGCATACCCCCGCCGATCCGCCCCAATCCCACCGCCCCGCCGGGCACCGCAAGCTCGCCGCCGCCACGGCCCCACGGCCAGCCCCACCCACCGCGAAGATCGGCGTTTCGTGTCGAAACCTATGCCTGGACCACACCTTTCGACACGAGACCGCGATCTTCGCGGAGTAGGGGACGTGTGGGGTGGTCGAGAGGTCAGACGGCCGCCAGGACGGCCGCCTCCACCGCGTCGCGGTCGACGTCGCCGACCAGGTAGAACGCGTCCACCACGTCGGCGCCGAGGGTGGACACGCGGGCCGTCCGGACGTCCACACCGAGCGCGGCCAGCGCCGAGGTGACCCGGTAGAGCAGGCCCGGCGCGTCGGTGGCCCGCAGCTCCAGCAGCGTCGCCCCGGTCGCCTCGCCCCAGATCACCCGGGGCTCGGCCCCGGCGGGCCGCTTCCCGCCCCCGTTGCCGAGCCGGCGCGGCAGGGGCAGCTGGTCCAGCCCCACCCGGCGCAGGTCGGCCGCGAGCAGCTCCCGATCCGGCGGCGTGCCGTACCGGTTGTTCACCGCGCACTCGATGATCGCCCGCTCGCCGATGGTCGACGAGCCGGCCGCGACGATCTCCAGCTTGTGCGTGGCGAGGCATCCGGCGACCGCGGCGAGCAGCCCGACCCGGTCGCGGGCGGCCAGCGCCACCCAGTCGTCGGCGACCTGGACCACGGGCAGCGGCCCGGCCAGCAGCGCCGGGTCGGGCGGGGTGGGCTCGGGCAGCGGCCCGCCGCCGAGGACCTTGCGTACGCGGTGGCACAGGTCGTCGATGAGCTTCGACTTCCACGCCGACCACGCGCCGGGGCCGGTCGCCGCGGCGTCCGAGCGGGCGAGCATCTGCAGCAGTTCGAGCGTGCCGGCGTCACCGACGAGCTTGGCGACGTGGTTGATGGTGGCCGGGTCGTCGAGGTCGCGCCGGGTTGCCGTGTCGGGCAGCACCAGGTGGTAGCGGACCAGGGTGGCGATGGTGTCGACGTCGGCGGGCGGCAGGCCGATCGCGGCCGCCATCTCGCGGGCCAGGTCGGCGCCGACCTCGCTGTGGTCGCCGGGCAGGCCCTTGCCGACGTCGTGCAGCAGCGCGCCGAGCACCAGCAGATCGGGCCGGGCCACCTCGCGCGACCAGCGGGAGGCGTTCGCGGCGGCCTGGACGAGGTGCCGGTCGAGGGTGAAGCGGTGCACCGGGTGGTGCTGCGGGGTGCCGCGCAGGCGGGTCCACTGCGGCAGCCAGGCCGAGGTGAGCCCGAACCGGTCGCACGCCTCCCAGGCGGTGACCAGGCCGGTGCCGGCGCCGAGCAGGGTCAGCAGCGCGGTGCGCGCGGCGGGCGGCCACGGGGTGGGCAGCGGCGGGCAGAACCGGGCGAGCCATTCCAGGGTGGCCCGTGCGATGGGCATCTGGTGCTGCGCGGCGGCGGCCGCGACCCGCAGCGACAGCGACGGGTCGGGGTGCGGGCCGACGGCGGCGCGGGCCAGCACGATCTCCCCGTCCACGGCGACGACGTCGCGGGCCACGGGGCGACGTACGGACGACGCCTCGCGGGCGCGCGGATCGCCGTTGCGTACCGCTGCGGCGTGCCAGCGCTGCACGGAGCGCCACGCGTCGGTGAGGGACCAGGCGACGGTACGCGCGTCGAGCCCGACCCGGCGCAGCAGCGCGTCGCCGTCGGACAGGCCGAGCAGCTCCGCCACCTGCAGGCGCTCCTCGGCGCGCAGCCGGTCGTTGCGCCGCCCGATGCTGACGTGCAGCGCGTCGCGTACGTCGAGCAGCCGGGTGGCGGCGGCGCGCACCTGCGGCGGGAGCGCGTCGGCGACCCCGGCGACGCCGATGCCGCGCAGCACGCCCACGTCGCGCAGGCCGCCCGCGGCCTCCTTGAGGTCGCCCTCCAGCAGGTACGCCAGCTCGCCGTGGGCGGCGTGGCGCTCCTCGACGAGTTCGCGCAGCCGCATGAGCTGGCGGCGGGCGGTGCGCCGCCACTGGTCCACGGCGGCGCGGGCGAGCTGGGCGGACAGCGCCGGGTCGCCGGCCACGTGGCGGGCGTCGAGCAGGCCGAGCGCGACCTTGACGTCGTCGTGGGCGGCGTCGAGGGACTCGGCGACGGTGCGGGTGGAGTGGTCCAGCCCCATCCGGGCGTCCCAGACGGGATACCACAGCGAGGCGGCCAGCTCGTCGACCCGCGGGACCCCGGCGTGCACCAGGATCAGGTCGAGGTCGCCGTGCGGGGTGCACTCGCGGCGGCCGAGCCCGCCGACCGCGACGAGGGCGACGCCGGGGGTGTCCGGCAGCAGCCGGTTGAGCCAGGCGTCCAGCGCGTCGGCACGGGCGCTGCGGGCGAGCGCGCCGACCGAGGCGGGATCACGTTGTGCCAGGCGCGCATAGTCGGGCCCGGGGCCCGCCACGCTGTCCGATGCGGAAGTCGCGACGTTCCCCGGGCCCATCTTTCCTACTCTCCGTTTGTCAGAGCGCGTCGAGACCGCGCTCGCCGGTGCGGACGCGGACCACCTCGGAGACCTCGGTGACCCACACCTTCCCGTCGCCGATCTTGCCGGTCCGGGCGGCGGTGACGATGGAGTCGACGACCTTCTCCACGTCCAGCTCGTCCGTGACCACCTCGATGCGGATCTTCGGCAGGAACTCCACCGTGTACTCGGCACCCCGGTACACCTCGGTGTGGCCCTTCTGCCGGCCGTAGCCCTGTACCTCGCTGACGGTCAGGCCCGCGACGCCCATGGCGTGCAGCGCCTCCTTGACCGCGTCCAACTGGTACGGCTTGATGACGGCGGTGACCAGCTTCATGCTCAACCCCTCCATCAGGGAACCTTAGCCGGACACCTTCTCGGTGGCCGGAGCCGTCTCTTCTTCCACATCGGCCTTCGGGGCCTTGGGCGTACCGGCACCGATGCCGGCCAGCGCGAAGGCACCCGCGGCACCGCCGCCGGTCGAGGGCGACAGGTCGTACCCGCTCTCGGCGTGCTCGACCACGTCGATGCCCTCCACCTCGGCCTCGGGCGACAGCCGGAAGCCGATGGTCTTGTCGATCACGAAGGCGAGGATGCCCGCGACCACGAACGAGAAGACCGTCACGATGCCGCTGGCCAGGGCCTGACGGCCGAGCTGGGTCGCCCCGCCGCCGTAGAAGAGGCCGTCCTGGCCGCCCAGCGTGGTGATGAAGGAGTTCAGCTCGGTGCTGGCGAACAGACCGATGAACAGCGAGCCGATCCAGCCGCCGACGAAGTGCACGCCGACCACGTCGAGCGAGTCGTCGTAGCCGAGCTTGTACTTCAGGCTCACCGCCAGGGCGCAGACCGCACCGGCGACCAGGCCGAGCAGCACGGCCGGCAGGGTCGGGATGAAGCCGCAGGCCGGGGTGATCGCGACCAGACCGGCGACCGCGCCGGAGGACGCACCCACCAGGGTGGGCTTGCCGTCACGGATCCACTCGATGATGAGCCAGCCGAGCAGACCGGCCGCCGTGGCGACCTGGGTGTTCAGGAACGCGACGCCGGTGATGGCGTCGACGGTCAGCTCCGAGCCCGCGTTGAACCCGAACCAGCCGAACCACAGCAGACCGGCGCCCAGGGCGACGAACGGCACGTTGTGCGGCTTGAACTTGTCCTTCGGCCAGCCGATGCGCTTGCCGAGCACGAGCGCCACCGCCAGCGCCGCGGCACCGGCGTTGATGTGCACCGCCGTACCACCGGCGAAGTCGAGCGCGAAGATCTTGGCGCCGATGAAGCCGCCACCCCACACCCAGTGCGCGACCGGGATGTAGACCAGGGTGACCCACGCGAAGGCGAAGACCAGCCAGCCGGCGAACTTCGCGCGGTCCGAGATGGCACCGCTGATCAGGGCGACCGTGATGATGGCGAACATCATCTGGAAGATGGCGAAAACGTAGGTCGGGATGCCCGTCGACGCGCCGGCCAGGAACCAGATCTCGCCGGTCTTGTCGATCGGCATCCCCAGGTACGTGGAGAAGTTGCCGATGACGGCGTTCAGGCCGGCGTCCTCGTTGGTGCCGAACGCGGCGGTGAAGCCGTAGACGACCCAGATGATCGAGACCAGCCCGATGGAGGCGAAGCTCATGATCATCATGTTGAGCACGCCCTTGGCACGGTTCAGGCCGCCGTAGAACAGCGCCAGACCCGGGGTCATGAGCAGCACCAGAGCGGACGAGACCAGCAGCCACGCAGCGTTACCGGTGTCGATCGTCGGTGGATCTTCAGCGAGCAGCACGCTGCCCTCCTAGGGTGAGTGGGTTCCTCCCTCCCAGCCACCGAGGTCGACCGGCGGGAGCGCCGCCATGTCCGCCCGGCCCGATCGCCGCAATGCCATCGGTGCTGGTTGGGAGGCAGCATCGCCATCCCCTGTTTCGCGCAATGACGCGGCTCGGTTTCCAGCGCGTCACGATCTGTTTCGTACGTGTGAAGAAATGTTCACACGTGAGGAGCCGATTCATGGCGCGTTTCAGCGCAGCGCGTGCTCCAGCGTGTACCGCTCGTAGTCAATCAGCCGAAGGTCGCGAAGCGGCCGCCGAAGGTGGCCCTTCTGCACGATCCGGACGAACGCCGGCTCCCCCGCCGTGGCGAGGCGGCGGATGCCCTCGACGTGGTCCACGATGCGCTTGCGGATGGTCCGCACCAGGCGGTGCCGGTCGCGCGGGATCAGCCCGTACGCGTCGGCGAACAGGCGCAGCCGGCGCGGGCGGTCCGGCCGGTGCCAGCCGAGCGTGATCGAGTCCCGGTCGCTGAAGATCGGCACCCAGGTCCACGCGGCGTAAGCCACGTCGTAGATGCGCGAGCCGGGCGAGGCCAGGTCGAAGTCGATCATCGCGAGGGTGCCGTCGGGCCGCCAGATGACGTTGTGCGGCGCGGCGTCGTGATGGCAGATGATCTCCGCGTCGGGCGGGGGCGGGCCGAACGAGCGCCACACCCCGCCCGCGGGCGTGCGGAAGCCCGCCTGCGCGTCGTGGAACATGCGCAGCATCGTCGCCACCGTGACCAGCGCCTCGTCGGTGACCCAGTGCGGGGCGAGCGGGTACTCCCCGCACTCGCCGGGCAGGTACGACAGCACCTCGCGGCCGTGCTCGTCCATGCCCAGGGCACGCGGGGACCCGGTGAAACCGGCGTACTCGAGATGGCGCAGCAGGGCGTGCACCGTGGGGGTCCACGGGCCGGCGTTGCGGCGCACCGTCTCGCCGACGCGGACCACCGTGCTGACGTTGCCGCCGCGCAGCGGTATCTCGGTCGGGTCCTGGAAAGGGGCTGTCACCATCGACTCTTCAGCGCTCGTCGCTCGTCACTCGTCACCCAGCAGCGCGGACACGAACTGCTGGGGATCGAAGGGGGCGAGGTCGTCCGGGCCCTCGCCCAGGCCGACCAGCTTGACCGGGATACCGAGAGCGCGCTGCACCGCGATCACGATACCGCCCTTGGCCGTGCCGTCCAATTTAGTGAGGACCACCCCGGTGACGTCGGCGACCTCGGTGAAGACCCGGGCCTGGCTCAGCCCGTTCTGACCGGCGGTCGCGTCCAGCACCAGCAGCGTCTCGGAGACCGGGCCGTGCTTCTCCACCACTCGCTTGATCTTGCCCAGCTCGTCCATCAGGCCGACCTTGTTCTGCAGGCGGCCCGCCGTGTCGATCAGCACCGTGTCGACACCCGCGTCGATGCCCTTCTTGACCGCGTCGAAGGCCACCGCCGCCGGGTCGCCGCCCTCGGGGCCGCGCACGACCTGCGCGCCCACCCGGGAGGCCCACGTGGCGAGCTGGTCGGCGGCGGCGGCGCGGAACGTGTCGGCCGCGCCCAGGACCACCGTGTGGCCGTCCGCCACCAGCACCCGGGCGATCTTGCCGCAGCTGGTGGTCTTGCCCGCGCCGTTCACCCCGACGACCAGGATCACCGACGGCTTGCCCTCCACCACGCCGGTGTGCAGCGAGCGGTCCAGCTTCGGGTCGAGCGCCTCGGTCAGTTCCTCGGCCAGCAGGCTGCGCAGGTCCGTCGCGGTGCGGGTGCCCAGCACCCGGGTGCGCTCGCGCAGCTTGGCCACGATCTCGGTGGTCGCCTGCACGCCCACGTCGGCGCTGATCAGGCTCTCCTCGACCTCGTCCCACGCGTCGTCGTCCAGGTGGTCGCGGGAGAGCAGGCCGAGCAGGCCCTTGCCGAAGACGTTCTGCGAGCGGGCCAGCCGGGCGCGCAGCCGCACCAGGCGGCCCGCGGTCGGCTCCGGCTGCTCGATCTCGGGCGCGACCGGCTCGGCCGGCACCGGCGGAGCCGGCGGCGCCTTCTCGACCGGCGGGGCCGGGGCGGGCGCCGGGACGACGGCGGGCTTCTCCACCGTCGGCGGCTCGGCGGCGGGCTTCTCGCCGACCGGTGTCTTCTCCTCCGGCTTGGGCGGCGCGAGCACGCTGGGCGGGATCTGCTCGCCGCGCTCGATGACGGGGCGCTCAGCCTGCTTCGTGCCCGCCTCGGGCGGCAGCACGGCACGGCGCGGCCGGCGCACGAGGAAGACCGTCAGCCCGGCCACGAGCAGCAGGGCGACGATCACGATCACGGGGACGAGCGCGTCTTTCATGACGGGCATCCTCTCAAATCCAGGGCCGCAGGGCGCACACCGGAGCCCGCGCGCGCCTTTTCGACACGACCGGACCTGGCCACCGCGCCTGCCATCCCGGAGGATGTGCGGCGTGGCGACCCTCCTGCTGGGCCCCCTGCTGCGCCGTATCGACGGCGACCAGGCGGTCATCTGGGTACAGACCGACCAACCCGCGCGGGTGACCGTGCGGGCCGCGGAGCACACCGTGACGTCGGACACGTTCGAGGCGTTCGGCGTCCATCTGGGGCTGGTGGTGCTGTCGCGGCTGCCGGTGGGTGCACACGCGTACGCCGTCGAACTCGACGGCGTGCCGGTCTGGCCGCTGCCGGAGTACCCACCCTCGGTGATCACCATTCGCGATCCCGGCGACGCCGACGCGGTGATCACGTTCGGCTCCTGCCGCGAGGCGTGCACGCGTACCCACGCCGCGGCCGGGCACGACCCGGACGCGCTGGAGGCGCTCGGGCAGCGGCTGCTCGACGCCGCCCGCGCCGGGCAGGCCCGCCTGCCGGACCTGCTGGCGCTGATCGGGGACCAGATCTACGCCGACAACCTCTCCGCGCCCACGGCGGGCTGGCTGGCCGGGCGGGAGCGCCCCGCGCAGGCGCCGCCGGACCACGTGGTCACCTTCGCCGAGTACGTGCACCTCTACCACGAGTCGTGGACCGAGCCGCCGGTGCGCTGGCTGCTGTCCACCGTGCCCAGCGTCATGATCTTCGACGATCACGAGATCATGGACGACTGGAACTCGTCGGCGGGCTGGCTGGAGTCCGTCCGGGCGCAGCCGTGGTGGGCCGAGCGCATCGTCGCCGGGCTCGCGTCGTACTGGCTCTTCCAGCACCTGGGCAACCTCACCCCGGCCCAGCTCGACGCCGACCCGGTGTGGGGCCGCATCCGGGCGGGCGAGGACGCCACGGCCGTGCTGACGGCGTTCGCCGAGCGGGTGTCCGTGCCCGCCGGGCCCGACGCCTACCCGTGGGGCTGCGTGGTCGACGTCGGGCGGACCCGGCTCATCCTGCTCGACTGCCGCGGCAACCGAGTGCTCGACGGCCCCGAGCGGCGCATGTGGCCGCAGGAACACTGGGACGCCCTGGCCGAGCAGACCCGCGCCGACTGTGACCACCTGGTGCTCGCCTGCTCGCTGCCCTGGCTGCTGGCGCCCACGGTGCACCACGGCGAGGCGGTCATCGAGGTGCTCGCGGCCAGGCACAGTGGGGCGATGGAGCGGCTGCGCCAGCACTACGACCTGGAGCACTGGGCCGCCGTCGGGCACTCCTTCGACGAGCTGACCGCGCTGATCGCGGCGGTGCGCGGGCCGGCCACGGTCAGCGTGCTCGGCGGCGACGTGCACCACTCGTACGTCGCCCGCGCCGCCATCCCGGGCGCGACCGCGGCCGTCCACCAGGTCACCTGCTCCCCGCTGCACCAGAGCATCAAGGGCGTCATGCGTACGCTGCTGCGCGTCGGCTGGTGGCGGGTGCTGTCCGGCCCGGCGGCGCTGGTCGCGCGGGCGTTCGGGGTGCCCCGCCCGGCCGTGCGCTGGCGCGCCCAGCACCCGCCGTACTTCGGCAGCGCCGTGGCCACCCTCACCCACCACGGCCGCACCGCCTCCGTCGTCATCGAGGGCACCGCCCCCGGCCCGGCCCTCTCCCCCGTCCTGCGTCACGAGCTCGCCTGACCCGCTCGACCGGCGCCGGCCCGCGGAAAGGTCATCCAGCAGGCTGGCGTCCAGCGGGTGAGGGCTACGGCAGCGGGGCCGGAGCCGGGGTGGAGTGGTCGTCGGAGACCAGGGTGACCCGGCCGTCGGCGTGCTGGACCGAGAGCAGCGTGCCGGGCGGGAGGGCGTCCAAGACGTCCGGCGGCAGCTGCACGGTGCCGTCACCGGCGATCACCGCGAACTCGCGGCCGTCGCGGCCCTCCGAGCCGACCCGGCCGTCACGGATGGTGACCGCACGGCCCAGCCGGGCGCCCACGTCGGGATCGTGGGTCACGGCGACGATCGTGGTGCCCCGCTCGGTGTTGACCGCCTCCAGCGCCGCGAGCACCTCGTCCCGCGCGCCCCGGTCCAGCTGGCTGGTGGGCTCGTCGACCAGCAGCAGGCCGGGCGAGCTGGCCATGCCGACCGCGATCGCGGCCCGCTGCGCCGCACCCGGCGGCAGGTCCTGCACCTTGCGGTGGCCGAAACCGGTGAGGCCGAGCAGGGCCAGGATGCGCTCCGGCGGCTCCAGGTCGGCGGGGCGCACGTGTGCGGCGCGGCGCTGGGCCAGCCACACGTTGCTCAGCACGGTGGCGTACGGCAGCAGGTTGCGCCGCGCCCCCTGCAGCACCACGCCGAGGTCCGTGCCGCGCAGCCGGGCCAGCTCGGCCTCGCTGATCCGGCCGATGTCCACCAGGCCGATCTGCACCCGCCCCGCGCTGGGCCGCATCAGCCCGGCGAGCAGCGCGATCAGGGTCGACTTGCCGGAGCCGGACGGGCCGACCAGCGCGACCCGCTCCCCCGGCGCGATGTCGAGGTCGACACCGGCCAGCGCGACCACGTCACCGCCCTCTGCGCGGTAGATGTGCACGACCCGGCGGCACACCACGGCCAGGCCGGTCAGGCTGGAGTTCTTCACGACGTCGCTCCCTCGTTCGCCCGGGCGGCCACTCTCGTGGCGAGCAGGCACGTTGTCAACAGGACCAGCACGGCCACGGCGATCGGCAGCGCGATCGCGGGGCTGGGCAGGTCCGGCGGCGGCACCAGGAACGGCCTGGCCACCCCGGGCAGCCGGGTGCCGGTCGGGGCGAACCCGCCGTCGGCGTACACCGGCACCACGCCGCGGGCCAGCGCCCACGATCCGGCCGCCGCCAGCAGGCCGATCACGGTGCCGGTGAGCACCAGGGCGAACCGGCCGCCCAGCGCGGCGCCGCGCAGCACCCGGCCGCGCACGCCCTGCCCGCGCAGCACGGCCAGCCCTTCGTCGGGATGCCCGCGTTCCAGCACGGCGGTGACCAGCAGCCCGCCCGCCGCGAACGCGACGCCGGTGAACGCCGCCGCGGCCAGGAACCACAGCGCCAGCGCGGGCGCCTGCTCGCGGTAGAGCTGCCAGCGGCCGTCGGCGGTCCGTTCCGACAGCACGGTCAGCCCGTTGGCCTCCAGCCGCGACACGATGTCGGCGGGCGCGTCGGCGGCCAGCCACACCTCGGGGTCGGGGGCGTCGCCCTCCTGGTTGAGGCGCATGTCGGCGTACTCGAGGTCGACCAGGGCGCCCTGGGCGCCGTGCCGGGGCACCAGGGACATGGTGCCCGCCCGCTCCACCGGCAGCCGGACCGTGCCGCCGTAGCCGAGCAGCACGTCCGGCAGGCGGCCCGCGGCCACCATGGGCAGCCGTTCGGGCGCGGTGTCGGGGAACACCCGCAGGTCCGGCGTCACCGTGGTGTCCACGCGGATCCGCAGGCCGCCGGGGGCGGGGTCGACCTCGGGCACCGGCCGGGCGGCGCTGGTCTCCGGCAGCCGCCAGTGGTGCCCGGCCAGCTCGGCCGCGCCGACCAGCACCTTGCCCGCCGGGTCGCGCAGGTCGCCGACGGTCAGGTCGAACCGGTAGCGGCCGCGGGTGAAGTGGTCGATCGCGACCTGCTTGAGCCGGCAGGGCGCCTGCGCGCAGGCCTCTGTCTTCACCCGGTACTGATGGGTGCCCGGCTGCAGCCGGTCGACGCGCACCTGGGACTGGCGTCCCTGCGCGGTGGCCAGGCGCAGGGTCAGGCCGGCGGTGGCAGCCGGGTCCAGCGCGTCGAGGGTGACGGTCACGTCGACCTCGGCCGCCTGCAGCGACAGTGACGTCACGGGAGCGGGCTTCAGCAGCCGAGCGGCCTCCTCAGGGCGCAGTGTGCCGTACGCCTGCGGCCACAGCGCCACCGCGGCCAACCGCGAGCTGTCCACCGCGAGCAGGGCCGTCTCGCTGTTCACGTTCATCTTCATGGTGGCCATGGCGTAGCGGCCCTGCGGGTCGGCGGCGCGTACCGCGCTGACCAGGCTCGTCGCGGGCACCGGCTCGACCGACAGCACCCGCTCCGCGCCGATCTGCACCTCCGCCCGCTGCGCCCACGCCTGCCCGGCCGTGTCACCGGCGGCGAGCGCGAAGCCCAGCAGGCCGAACACCACCGTCAGCAGCACCACGATCCAGTGCGTGCCGCCGCCGCGGGCCAGGGTCAGCGCCGCCAGACCGGTGCGCAGCCGGCCCTTGCGCAGCGCCCGGCGGCCCAGCCGCTCGGCGGGCAGCCCGATCAGGCGCGCGGCGACCAGGCCCAGACCCAGCCCGATGCAGAGCGGGGCGAGCAGGGCGATGCCACCCGACGCGGAGTCCCCGTCGTACACGGCCACCTGGTATCCGGCGACCAGCGCGAGCGCGCCGACCATCGCCTCGATGCCGCCGACCAGGCCGCGGCGCTTGCGTACCCGGGCGCGGCGCAGCAGCCCCAGCACCGGGGTGGTCAGCGCGCGCACCTGCGCGAGCATGCCCGCGGCCAGCGCGCCCAGCACCGCGACGGCGGTGTAGACGACGGAGGTGAGGTCCGGCTCCACGAGCGGGGCGCCCGGCAGCACGGCCAGCGCGAGCGCCGTGGTGACCGCGTACCCGATCAGGTAGCCGGGCACGATCGCGATCAGCACCGGCAGCGCCGTCTCCGCGGTGGCCAGCCACCACCGGGTCCGGGCGGGCACCCCGCGCAGCGCGGTGAGGCCCAGCTCCCCGCGGCGCTGCTCGACGCCCCCGGCGACCGCGATGAACAGCACCAGCCAGCACAGCAGCACCAGCGGCACGGCCGCCAGCAGCAGGCTGGAGCCCAGCTGCGCGGTCCCCCCGTCGAGGCGCTCGATCAGCTCGGGCAGGTCGCTGTCGGCGTTGTACCCACCGGCTGCCAGCTCCGCCTCGGCGTCCTCCAGCTCGGCGCGCAGCGTCTCCATGTCGGCGAACGCGGCCGGCGACGCGATGAGGTCGATGAGGCGCACCGTGTCCCGCTCGGCCGCGGCCAGGGTGCGCTCCGTGGCGAACAGCGCGGGGATGCGGTGGCCCACGAGCGGCTCGCGGTCGGCCCAGTACGGGTCGTCGCCGGCCGGGCGCTGGTAGATGCCGACGACGGTGAGCCGCAGCGGCCCCGCGCTGTCGTCCGGGCCCGCCGTGGCGGGCGGCGACAGTTCCAGGTCACGGCCCAGCTGCACGCCGATCCGGTCCGCGGTCTCCTGGCGCAGCACGACCTCGCGCTCGCCGGTGGCACACCGGCCCTTGACGATCACCAGGTGCTCGCACATGCCACTGCGCCAGGCCACGAAGGCCTGCGTCCGGTCGCGCTCGCCGGCGACGACCCCGTCCAGGACGCGGCCCTCGACGGTCTGGAAGCCGGGCACGTACGGCAGCGACGTCGGCTGCTGTCCATCCCGGAACTGCTCGGTGTCCTGCGCCGAGATCACCCGCTCGGCGACGGTCGCGGCGCCCAGCTCGACCTGCTGCAGCGACCGGGTGGCCGCCTGCTGGTAGAGCGGCCCGGCGGCGGCCGCGGCGGCGGCGGCCGCGGTGAGCACCAGGGTGATGACGGCCAGGCCGCGCCGCGCCCGCACCATCGCCCACAGCAGCGCCGTCACCGGGCCACCTCCTGCTTCCGTTCGGGTCGGGCACCGGCCGGGTCCGCCCCGGCCGTCTGCGCGGGCGGCCCGGCCGGGCCGCCGCCGTCGTCGCGGGCGGACCTGCCCGCCTGGGTGACACGGATCAGCGACCGGCCCGCCAGCAGCGCGGCGGACACCAGCACGGCCGCAGCCGCGAGCACCGCGGGCAGCACCACCAGCTGGTCCGGGCCCGGTGGCGGCAGGTCGCCGGATGAGGTCAGCATCGTGCGCGCCGGTCCGCTGAGCCCCCACGCGGCCAGTGCGGTGAGCGCGCCGACCGGGGCGGCGATCAGGATCATGGCGAGGTTGCCGATCCGGGCGGACCGGGCGGCGGCTCGGGCGGGCATACCCTGCAGGCGCAGCGCCGCCAGCTCGGCCGCGCGGTTGCGCCGGTCGGTCGCGGCCAGCACCATCGTCGCCAGCGCGACCAGCAGCACGCTGAGCACGGCGGCGGCCAGGTGCAGCCGCAGCGCCAGCCCCGCGCCCTGCTCCCGGTAGCCGGCGGCCAGCGTGGCCACGGTCTCGTCGCCCACCGGGACCAGCCCGTTGGCGCGCAGCCGGTCGACCGCGTCGGCGGGCGCCGCCGCGCTCAGCCAGACCTGCAGCTGCGCCGAGTTGTCCCGCGAGTCGCCGAGCCGGTCGGCGATGGGCAGATCGAACAGCAGTCCCCCGCCCGGCACGCCGGGCAGCGCCGGCATCACCCGGCGCGCGTCCACCGCCATGTCGACCGACGCGAGCACCTTGGCCGCACGGAGGTCCCTGGTGTGCGCCAGGGCCGCCGGGCCCGCGGCGACGACCGGCAGCGGCATCGGCGCGTCGTTGACGTGCAGGCGGATGTCGGTGCTGATGAACCGCGGGTCGGCCGGCTGGTAGTAGAGCGACACGTAGTCCGGACCGGGAATGACCGTCACCTCGGGCTCGGTGCCGAACCGGGGCCGCCAGCGCGACGCCGCCGCGATCGCCTGGCCCTCCAGCAGCGTGCGGTCCGGGCCGAGCTGCCGCAGCCGGTGCAGGTGCAGCCCGTCGGGGGAACGCGGGAAGCTCAGCCAGAACAGCCGGCAACCCGGCGCGGTGGCGCACTCCGGCAGCTCCAGGCGGTGGGTGGCCCTCCCGAGCGTCATCGGGATGTCCAGGCGGCCGGTGACCGGCTCGCCACGCGGTCCGACCAGGGCCACCGTCACTCGCATCGGGTTGGGCGAGTCGTCGACCACATCCACGTCGAACTCCAGCGCGCCGCCCGCCACGGTCACGGCGTCGCCGCCGGGCATCCGCAGCAGCGCGGCGAGCTCCGCGGGGGACGTGCCGCCGACCGGGTTCGCGACCGCGGCGAGCCGCTCGCTGTCCACCCCGATCAGCGTGCCGTCGGTCAGCTCCTGCCGGGTGGCGGCCATCGCCCAGGCCCCCTCCGGGTCGGCGCGGCGGACCGCGTCCACCAGCGCCGGCCGGGAGACGGCGAACACGGTCAGCACCCGGGGCGCGCCCAGGGTCAGCTCGGCGCGCTCGCGGGCGGCGCCGGCGGCCACGTCCCAGGCGCTCACGGTGTATCCGACCAGCGCCACCGCGACCACGGTCAGCGCGACCAGCCGGTCGGCCCCGGGCCGCCGCGCCACCTGCAGCGCCGCCAGCGCCGGAGCCAGCTTTCCGCGGTGCAGCCGGGAGGCGCCGTACGCGGTCGCGCCGCGCCGGACCAGGCGGGCGGTGAGCAGGCCGACCACGATCGCCAGCAGCAGCGGCACCAGCAGCGGCAGGCCGCCGGTCTGGTCGCCGGAGGCCAGCGACTGCCCGATCGCGGCCAGCGCGACCACGCCCACGGCCAGCTCGGTGAGCCCGACCTTGCCGCGCCGCCGGGTGGGCACCTGGCGCAGCGCCTCCACCAGCGAGCCGCCGTGCGCCCGCCGCTCGGCGATCGCCGCGCTGGCCATCACGACCAGCAGCGTCCCGCCCGCCGCGAGCAGCGCGGTGCGGTCCAGCATGATCTCCTGCGCGCGGGCGAACGTGGCCCAGGTCAGCAGGCGCACCATCAGCCAGCCCAGCAGCACGCCGAACGGCGCGGCCACCAGCAGCACCAGCGCGGTCGGGCCGAGGGCCAGCAGGGCGCGGTGCCGTGGCGGCACCCCGCGCAGCAGGCCGAGCGCCAGCTCGCCGCGGCGCTCGGCGGCGGTGTACCCGACGGCCATGAGCAGCACGAACCAGCAGACGACGAGCAGCTGCGCGGCGCCCAGCGGCGCGGCCAGGCCGAGCACCTCGCGGGCCTCCTGGATGCGCCGCAGCAGCCGCGGCAGGCCGTTGGAGATCATCGTGCCGGGCAGCCCGATCGCGGTGGGCAGCGCACCGGACAGGCGGTCCACGTCGTCGGCGCCGAACGCGGCGTCGGCGATCAGGTCGACGGTGGCCCGGACCCGCGTCGCGCCGAGCGCGTCGATCGTGGACTCCGCGGTGAACATCGGGTTGGAGACGCGCAGCGGCTGCGGGGTGAGGTCGTCGCGCCCGGCCCAGTAGGGGTCGTTCGCCGCGAGCGCCGCCGCCGGGTCGTACACCCCGGACACGCGCAGCGTGACGGGCTTCTCGGCCAGGTCGGGGTCGAAGCTCAGCTCGCTGCCGGCGGAGACCTTGAGGCGCTGCGCGGTCGCCTCGCTGAGCAGCACCTCGCCCTGCCCGGCGGGGCACGCGCCGGTGATCACCAGGTGCGCGCAGACTCCGGTGCGCGTGGTCACCGGGGCCTGCACCGCGTTCGCCACCGGGCCGGTCTCCGCGGTCTCCCCGGTCTGCCCGGCTCCCCCGGTCACCGTGCCGGGCACGAACGCCCCGGTGATCTCCGTCAGGCCGTGGTCGCCGATCTTCTCCAGCGCCTGGACGCGCAGCGACTCGACGGCGGACGCGTGCCCGCCCTCCACGGCGACCTCGGCGGTGAAGGTGACCGCCCGGTCCAGCGCCGTGGCCGAGCGCAGCTCCGCCGCGACGGCGGCCTTGTCGGCCGCGGTGGCGTAGAGCGGCGCCGCGGTGCCGGCGGCCACCGCGAGCACGGCCAGCACCGCCAGCGTGACGGCCTGGCTGCGGCGGCTGCCCAGCACGCCGAGCACCAAGCGAAGCATGTGGTGCCACCTCTCGGGACGTTCTACCGACCGGTTCACGCCTGGGCGCGGCCCGGTCGGGCGGTATGGGTGCCGTGGCGCCGCGGCGGGGGCCGCGCCGCTTCCGGCGGGTTCGGACGGTCGGGGGCTGGAACCACCATGCCTGGGCGGTCCGTCACTCCTGGCTTGCGGCGGTGGCTCCCGGGCGCGGCTACGACTCCTGGGTTTGGCTACAACTTGTGGGTTGTGGCTACAACTTTTGGGTTGTGGCTACGACTCCTCGGTTGTGGCCGGAGCCCGGGGATGGTGATGCTCACGGCCCTGGTGTCGCCGCCGGTGTGGCGGGAAAGCCGCGGACCAGCTCGGCCGCTCCGTCGAGCAGGTGCAGCTCGGCGTCGCAGGCCGCCGCGGCCTCCAGGTCGTGGGTGGCCAGCACGACGCACGCGCCCCGGTCGGCCTCGGCGCGCAGCAGTTCCAGCACCTTGGTGCGGTTGGCGGCGTCCAGCTCGCTGGTGATCTCGTCGGCGAGCAGCACCGCGCCCGACAGGGCCAGGCCGCGGGCGATCGCCGTACGCTGCTGCTGGCCGCCGGACAGCTCCTCGACCAGCTGGCCCGCCTGGGCCGACAGGCCGACCTGCTCCAGCGACTCGGCCGTGGCGCGGCGCGCGTCCTCCGGGGAGAAGCCGTTGGCGACGAGCACGACCTGCACGTTCTCGCTCGCGGTGAGGATGGTGGCCAGGCCGTTGTCCTGCGGGATCAGCACCACCCGGCGGGACACCGCGTCGTCGCGGTCGCGCAGCGGCCTGCCGTCGACGGCGACCGCCCCGGTGACCGGGCGCAGCACCCCCGCCATGGCCCGCAGCAGCGTGCTCTTGCCCGCGCCGGACGGGCCGGTCACCGCGAGCATCCGCCCCGCGGCCGCCGCCACGGAGACGTCGCGCAGCACCGGCGCGCCGGCCGTGTACTCCACCGTCACGCGGTCCACTACCAGCGACGACGTCATCGCCGCTCCTCTCGCCGGAACACTCGTCGATCTCGGGGATCGCGGGGCTCCGACGGAAACCGCTCTCTCGGCAGGCCGGAGAGGGTGGAACGTGGAGAATCCAGCGCCACGCCGCGTGATGGCGGCAGGGCGGGACGAGCCAGGTTCCGGGTCGGTGATCACCACGGTCCGGTAGTAGTCACGCGCAGCCTGACCACCGGGTTGTCACCGGGCCGAACCCGTTTCACATGGCGGGAGAAAGTTTCACGGACAACAGTCCACTCGTCACAGAGTGTGCCGCGGCGCTCACAGTCCCAGCGCGCCGCGCAGGTAGCGCAGATCGTCCGGGCCGTTCCAGCGCGCGGCGAGCAGACCGGCGGCGCGCGCGCCGCGGATGTTGCGGTCGGTGTCGTCCACGAACAGGCACAGCGAGGGTGGCGTCTCCAGCGTCCGGCACGCCTGGCCGAAGTACTCCCTGGCCGGCTTGTGCACGCCCATGTCCGCCGACGAGAACACCGCGTCGAAGGCGTCGCTCAGCCCGAACCGCGCCAGGTCGTCGTGCAGGTCGTCGGTCGCGTTGGTGGCCAGCCCGACCCGGCGCCCGGCCGCGCGCGCCTCCCGCACGAACGCCAGCACGGTCTCGTCCACGTACCCGCGGTAGGCGTCCCACTCGGTCAGCGCCGCCGCGGACGCGCCGGTGTGCTCGGCGATCGAGTCCAGCCACTGCTGCCGCGTGATGTGGCCGGTGATCGCCGGCAGCTGGCGCGCCCACTCCAGGCCGGACGCGAGCAGCGCGGCGGGCGCGATCCCGTGACGCGCCTCGAAGTCGCCGTACGCGGCCGCGTCGTGGTGCCGCAGCACGCCGTCGAAGTCGATCAGCAGTGCCTCGGCGGGCTTGCGCCTCACTCGGTCTCGCTCCTCAGTCGCTGGCTGATCACCTCGGTGACACCGTTGCGCATGGTCACGCCGTACAGGGCGTCGGCGACCTCCATGGTGCGCTTCTGGTGCGTGATGATGATCAGCTGGCTGCGCGAGCGCAGCTCCTGGAACAGGGTGATCAGGCGGCCGAGGTTGACGTCGTCGAGCGCCGCCTCCACCTCGTCCATGATGTAGAAGGGGCTGGGGCGGGCGCGGAAGATCGCGCACAGCATCGCCACCGCGGTCAGCGAGCGCTCGCCACCGGACAGCAGCGACAGCCGCTTGATCTTCTTGCCCGGCGGGCGCGCCTCGACCTCGACACCGGTGGTCAGCATGTTGTCCGGATCGGTCAGCACCAGCCGGCCTTCGCCGCCCGGGAACAGGATCGGGAAGACCACCTGGAACTCGCGCGCGGTGTCCTCGAACGCGGTGGTGAACACTTCCAGGATCCGGTCGTCCACGTCCTTGACCACGGTGAGCAGGTCCCGGCGGGTCGCCTTCAGATCCTCCAGCTGGTCGGAGAGGAACTTGTAGCGCTCCTCCAGCGCCGCGAACTCCTCCAGCGCCAGCGGGTTGACCTTGCCGAGCAGGGCCAGGTCGCGCTCGGCCTTGGCGGCGCGCTTCTCCTGGATGGCGCGGTCGTAGGGCTCCGGCTCGGCCAGATCCGCCGAGCCCAGCATGATCACCGGTACGCCGACGTGCGGGCCGTACTCGCCCAGCAGCGTCTCGACGTCGATGGAGAACTCCTCGGCGGCGCGCGTCTCCAGCTGCTCGATGCGCATCCGCTGCTCGGCGCGGGCCATCTCGTCCCGGTGCACCTCGGAGGTGAGCCGGTTCAGGTCGTCGCCCAGCCGCTTGCCCGCGTTGCGCACCTGCGCCAGCTCCGCCTCCCGGGCGGTCCGCGCCTCGGCCAGCTCGTCGCGCCGCTCGGCGGCCTCCTCCAGCGCCACGTTCAGCCTGGTCAGCACCTCACGGGTGCCGGACTCGACGGCCTTGGCCACCGACGCGCCGCGCTCCCGGGCGGCCCGGCGGGCGGCGGCGCGCTCCCGGGCGGCCCGCTCGGCGGCAGCCTGGCGCAGCAGCGAGTCGGCCCGGCCCGCGATCTGCGAGACGCGCTCCTCGGCGGTGCGCACGGCCAGGCGTACCTCGACCTCGTTCTGGCGGGCCTGCGGCACCAGCGCGGCGAGCTGGTCCCGCTCACCGGTGGACGGGTCCTCGTCGACCGGAACCGCCTCGGCGGCCGCCAGCCGCTCCTCCAGCTCGGCCAGGTGCATCAGGTCCTGCTCGCGGGCGCCCGCCGCCTTGTCCCGGGCCGCGCCCAGGCGCTGCGCCTCGGCCTGCGCGGACCGCGCCGCGGCGCTGACCTCGGCCAGGCGGCGGGCGGCCGCGTTGCGCTCGCCCTCGGCGGCGCGCTTGGCGGCGGCGGCCTCGTCGACGGTGCGCTTGCGGTCGGCGACGACCTCGCGGGCCTCGGCGATCTCCTCACGCAACCGGGCGGTCATCTCCTCGGCCGCGACCCGCTTCGCGCGGGCCTCGTCCACGGCCGCCTGGACCTCGATGTAGCTGGGCGCCTTCGACGAGCCGCCCGCGCCGGAGAACGCGCCGACCAGGTCGCCGTCGCGGGTCACCGCGCGCAGCGCCGGGTGGGCCGCGACCAGCGCCGCGGCGGCGGTCAGGTCGTCGACCAGCACCACGTCGCGCAGCGCGTGAGTGACGGCGGGGCGCACGCTGTCGGCGCAGCGCACCACGTCCAGCGCCCAGCGGGCGCCGCCGGGCAGCGCGACGTCGGGGCGGGACTGCGTGGCGGACGTGCCGATCAGCAGAGTGGCCCGTCCCGCATCCTGGATCTTGAGCAGGCGCATCGCCTCGGCGGCCTCGTCGACCCCGGCCACGGCGACCGCGTCGGCCAGCGCGCCCAGCGCCGCGGCCAGCGCCGCCTCGCACCCCGGCTCGACCGCGAGCAGCGACGCGACGCTGCCCAGCAGGCCCGGCACGTCAGCCGCGCGGGCCAGCAGCGCACCCGCGCCGTCCTTGCGGTTGAGGCCCAGCGCGAGCGCCTCCTCGCGGGCCTTCCAGCCGGTCGCCTCCTTCTCGGCGGCGCGCTCGGCGTCGGACAGCCGCTTCACCTCGGCGCTCGCGTCCTCGTGCGCGGTGACCGCGGTGGCGTGCCGGGTGTCCAGGTCCGCGTTGTCGCGGTCGGCGTCGGAGGTCTCCTCGGCGACCAGGTCCACCTGCTCCTGCGCCGCCTCGGCCCGCATCGCGGCGTCGTCGTACGCCGCGGCCAGGCGCTCGATCTCCTCGGCGGCGGTGGCGGTGCGCGCCCGAGCGGCGCTGACCTGCCCGCTGAGCTTGGCCATGCCCTCGCGCCGGTCGGCGATCGCCTTCACTGCGGCGACCAGCGCCCGCTCGGCGGCGGCGAGCTGGCGCTCCAGCTCCTGGCGGCGCTCGACGGCCTCGGCCAGGCGCACCTGGTCCTCGGCCAGCGCCTCGCGCAGCGACTCCTCCTGCTCGCGTACCGCCTCGGCCTCGGCCTCCAGCCGCTCGGGGTCGCGGCCCGGCCGCTCCTCCTCGGTGGGGGCGGACAGGTGCCGGTGCCGCTCGGAGGCGAGCTGTGCGGTGGAGCGGAAGCGCTCCTGCAGCGCGGACAGCTGATACCAGACGTCCTGGGCCTGGGTCAGCGCGGGCGCGTCGGCGGCGTGCTCCGCCTCCAGCGTGGCCAGCCGCAGCTGGACCTGCTCGTACTCCTCCTCGACCAGTTCGCGCCGGGTGCGCAGGGCCGCCTCGTCGGCGATCTCCTTGTCCAGCGTGGCGCGCAGCGTGAACAGGTCGTCGGCGAGCAGGCGCAGTCGCGCGTCGCGCAGGTCGGCCTGGATGGTCGCGGCGCGCCGGGCCACCTCGGCCTGCCGGCCCAGCGGCTTGAGCTGGCGGCGCAGCTCGTCGGTGAGGTCGTTGACGCGGTTCAGGTTGGCCTGCATCGCGTCGAGCTTGCGGAGCGCCTTCTCCTTGCGCTTGCGGTGCTTGAGGACGCCCGCGGCCTCCTCGATGAACGAGCGCCGGTCCTCCGGGCGGGCGTGCAGCACGCTGTCGAGCCGGCCCTGGCCGACGATGACGTGCATCTCCCGGCCGATGCCGGAGTCGGACAGCAGCTCCTGGACGTCCATCAGGCGGCAGGCGTCACCGTTGATCTCGTACTCGCTCGCGCCGTCGCGGAACATGCGGCGGGTGATCGAGACCTCGGTGTAGTCGATCGGCAGCGCGCCGTCGGTGTTGTCGATGGTGAGGGTGACCTCGGCCCGGCCCAGCGGCTGGCGGCCGGACGTGCCGGCGAAGATCACGTCCTCCATCTTGCCGCCGCGCAGCGCCTTGGCGCCCTGCTCGCCGAGCACCCAGGAGATCGCGTCCACCACGTTGGACTTGCCGGAGCCGTTCGGGCCCACCACACAGGTGATGCCCGGCTCCAGCCGCAGCGTCGTCGCGGAGGCGAAGGACTTGAAGCCCTTCACCGTCAGGCTCTTGAGGTGCACAGCGCTCCGAAATCGTTCAAAGGGCGTCCCGCCGGGCGGCGGGTGGCACATGCTATCGGGTCAAAGCTGCAGGGTACCCGGAGGAGAGGTCGTCTTTTCGGGGGACGCTGCCACCGGCGGCTGTTCTATGCCCCGCCGCCCGCGCCGTCATGCGCCCCGGCGGACAACGATCCATGCCCTCCGCGCGCTCCGGCGAGCGGGCGCCACGGGCATTAAAGAAGCGCGCCGCCACAGGAGTGGAGGCGCGCATAAGGACTGGTGCACCGTGGCGACTCGCCCTGTACGGCGGTCGGCCACGTCCCGCTCACGCGGGGATTGTTCAGGTAAGGGCCGGCTCGGCGATGCGGAAGAAGTCGTCCGCCTCGGCAGCGGCAGCCGCCAGGCGATCGTTCTCCGCACGCAACCGGGTTACCTCGAACTCCAGTGCCCGCACCGTGGCACGCAACCGGGTGACCTCGTCCAGCAGGCGCCGGTCGGGCGCTGCCGTGACGTGGCCATAGAGGGCCTTCGCCATATCGTCTCCTTGTGAAGCGCTGCCGGTTCGCCGGCCAAACGCGCGCCCAGTTATATTCGCGCTCCCGGCCCGTTGGCATCCGGCATGTTGCTCCGGATAATGCTGGCGAGCGCGGTCGGGCGCGACTGGCGACGTATCCATATTCCGCCGATCCGCCGGTGGCGTCAAGTTGCCCTGCCTCACAGGTCACAGAAGGTGTCGGGAGGCGACAAACCGCCCCGGCTGCTAGCGTCGGCGCGTGGCACCTCGTCGCCGGCACACCGGCCGGCATCGTGCTCCGCTGCGGATGTGGCCCGCGCTCACGGCCTCCGCGGCGATGCTGTCCATGCTGGTCGGCGGCGCGATGGCGGTGGGCCCCGCGCTCGACGCCGCCCCGGCGGGCTCCTCCGGACTCACCGCCCCGGGCGGCGTCACCGGCACCGGTCCGGGTCACCCGGTCACCACACCCGGCGTCACCGTTTCGGGTGAGCCCGGTGGTGTGCCGTCGACCACACCGGCCCCGTCGCCCACGGCGGTGACGGCACCCGTCGGCAGCGCGGTGCCGCTGCCTGCCCCGAGCCGCCCTGCCGCCGATCGGACCACCCCACCGCCCGCGCCGCGCCCAGCCGCCTCATCGACGCCCGCCCGGCCGTCGCCCCTGCCCACCCTGGAGAACTCTCGCGTCACCGAGCTGGAAGACCAGGTCACAGCCCTGATCAACCGGGAGCGGGACCGGGCGGGCTGCTCCCGGGTGCGCACCGACGAGCGGATGCGCACGGCCGCGCGCCGGCACAGCGCGGACATGGCCGAGCACGACTACTTCAGCCATACCGGCCGCAACGGCAGCAGCTTCGTGGACCGGCTCGCGGCCGCCGGCTACCCGCGGCGCGAGGCGGCCGGCGAGAACATCGCCTACGGCTACCCCACCGCGCAGTCCGTGGTCGACGGCTGGATGGCCAGCACCGGCCACCGCAACAACATCCTCGACTGCGACGCGCGCGCCACCGGGGTCGGCCTGGCCTACCAGGGGCGCACCACCTACTGGACGCAGGAGTTCGGCCGGGAATGAGGCCGGAGCCGCTCGGTCGGCTAGCCGACAGTCGCCCGCGGGCAGTCGCGGCGGCCCGACCTCGATCGTTGTACGGGCGTGACCCCCCTGCTGCCACTCACCGCACATCCGCACCTGCAGCCGGAGCTGTGGGCCGCGGTCGAGGCCGCCGGTGTCGGCGTGACCGTGCTGCTGAACATCGACGCCGGCCCCGGGACCGGGCTCGACCCGACCTGGACGGCGGCCACCACCCGGCTCGTGCGCGCCGGGGCGGGCCTGCTGGGCTACGTCGACCTCGCCTTCGGCGCGCGTCCGACCGAGCAGGTGCGGGCAGAGTTGGGCCGCTGGGCCGGCTACCCGGTCCGGGGCGTCTTCTTCGACCAGGCGCCGACCAGCCCGTACTCCGTCGGCCCGGTCGCCGTCGCGGTCCGCGCCGCCCGCCGGATCGGCTTCGACACGCTGCTGGTCAACCCCGGGCGGCCCACCGACTCGATCTACCGCGGGCTGGGCGCGGTGCTGTGCACGTACGAGGGCCCCTGGGAGCAGTACCGCCACGGCACCCCGGAGGGGGTACGCCCCGGCGACGCGCACCTCGTGCACTCCGTGCCGCTGGACCAGATCGCCGCCTGCCACGAGCTGATGCGGGGCCGGGGCGCCCGGTTCGGCCTCGCCGTGCACGAGGCGTCCATCCACGGCGCGCCCGCGGTCGTGCCGGTCTCGGTGTAGCGGCCGTGCAGGTCGCGGGCGTCCGGGTGCCGGTCAGCGCGGTCGTCGTGCTGGCCTGCGTCGCCTGTGCCGCCCCCACCCGGCCCGCCCACTGGTACGAGGCGCCGGCCCGGCCCGCCGTACCCGACAGCCTGCGGTGGCAGTGGGCGCTGACCGCACCCCCGCAGGTCACCGCCGCCGACGTGTTCGTCCTGGACGGCTTCACCACCGACGCGTCCCTGGTCGAGGACCTGCACGCCGAACGCCGCCGCGCGGTCTGCTACCTGCCGCTGGGCGAGGTGCGGCGCGGTCGGCCGGACGCCGCCCGCTTCCCCGCCGACCTGACCCGCCCCGACGGCCTGGTCCGCTGGGACGCCCCCGAGGCGCGGCTGCGGGAGCAGGTCACCCCGATCCTCACCGATCGCCTGCGCCTGTGCCGCGACAAAGGCTTCGACGCCGCCGCCCTGGACCTGCTGGCCGGCGCCCCCCGCAGCGTCGTCGACCACCTCGTCGACCAGGCCCACGACCTCTCCCTCCCCGTCGGCCTCCTCGACACCACCCACGACGACGCCGACCTCAAGGTCCCCGACGGCCCCGCCTACGGCCGCCCCTGACCAGCCGACCCACGCTCCCGGGTCACCCTCCCGCGCTGCGGCACGGCGAAGATCGCCGTCTCGTGTCAGAACCTGTGGCCAGACCACACCTTGTGACACAAACTCGCGATCAAGCCAGCCGCCCACCCTCACGGCCGCCCATGATCGCGTCGATCTTGCGCGAAGTGTTGCCCTTTTGGGCGGAATGAGCGTGTCGTACCCACAGTTCGCGCAAGATCGGCGCGGTAGAGGGTGGGTCCCCGCGGGGTGGCGGCGGTAACGGTGGCGGGGTTACGGGGTTATGGGGCGGGGGCGGGGTTGGCAGCGGGGGCAGGAGAAGGAGCTGCGGTTCATGAAGCTTTCGCGGCGGATCGGGGAGCCGCAGCGGGAGCATGGCTCGCCTTCGCGGCCGTAGGCGTTGAGGGAGCGGTCGAAGTAGCCGGATTCGCCGTTGACGTTGACGTAGAGGGCGTCGAAGGTGGTGCCGCCGACGGCGATGGCCTCGGACAGGACGTCGCGTACGTGGGTGAGCAGGCGTTTGGCGGCGGGGGCGGTCAGTTCGTCGCTGGGGCGTTCGCCGTGGAGTTTGGCGCGCCAGAGGGCCTCGTCGGCGTAGATGTTGCCCACGCCGGAGATCAGGGACTGGTCGAGGAGGGCGCGTTTGACGGCGGTGCGGCGGCGGCGCAGGGCGGCCAGGAAGTCCTTCTCGACGAAGGCGGGGTCGAGCGGGTCGAGGGCGATGTGGGCGATCTCGGCGGGCAGGGTCGCGCCGCCGGGCGACACGGCGAGGCCGCCGAAGGTGCGCTGGTCGACGAAGCGCAGCTGGGGGCCGCCGTCGGTGAAGTCGAAGCGGATGTGCAGGTGCTTCTCCTCGGCCGCGGTGGCGGGCTGCACGAGCAGCTGGCCGGACATGCCGAGGTGGCCGACGACCGCGTCGCCGCTGTCCAGCGGGAGCCACAGGTACTTGCCGCGGCGGCGGGCCTCGGTGATGGTGCGGCCGGTCAGCGCGTCGGCGAAGTCCTGCGCGCCGCCGGGGTGGCGGCGGATCGCGCGGGGGTGGCGCACCTCGACCGCGCCGATGGTGCGGCCCACCACCCAGCGCGCCAGGCCGCTGCGCACGGTCTCGACCTCGGGCAACTCCGGCATGACGCCACCTCTCCGCTCCGGCCGTTCAGATCGTGTACGGCCACACCGTGATCATGTGCGCGCCGAACCAGAGGCCGAACGCGCTCCACATCATGAGCAACACCACCGACGTTCCCGTCGACACCCGGGCCAGTCCCCGGGCCAGTGGCACGCAGCACAGCAGCAGCACCGGCACCAGCAGCCGGGGCTTGGAGTGCCAGTAGCCGGCCTGCCCCAGCACCAGCACCAGCGCGATCAGCCCGTACACCAGCAGCGGCGGCCAGACGCGCTCGCCGGCCGCGTACACCGCCAGCAGCAGGGCGACCACGATGAGCAGCACGGTGACGATCTCGACGACGCCCTCCCCGCCGAGCACGGCCGAGGCGATGAAGTCCAGCACGCCCTTGCCGAAGTCGAACGTGGTGCCCCAGCCCTTGGTCTGCACCGTGAACCAGGCGTCCCACTCGCCGACGCGCAGGCCGACCCACGCCAGGAACAGCGGCACCCCGGCCAGCGCGAGCCCGGCCGCCGCGACGGCCTGCGGCAGCTCGTACCGCCGCAGCGTGACCTCGCCCCGGCGGGACCGCCACCACAGCAGCAGCACGGCGACGGCCAGCGCCACGCCGACGCCGGCGCCGGTGGGCCGGGTCAGCGCCGCGCCGAGCCCGGCCAGGCCCGCCGCCCACCACACCCGTTCCTGCGCGGCCAGCAGCGCGCCCGCCACCAGGGCCAGGAACAGCGACTCGGTGTAGCCCATGCCGAGCACGACGGCCATCGGCTGCGCGCAGACGAGCACGACCAGGGCGTACCCGACGCGGCGCGACCACAGGCTGACGCCGAGCAGGTAGACCAGCACCCCGGCGGCCAGCGCGGCGAGATGGGCCGTCAACAGGGACGCGGCCTCCGGCGGCAGGCCCAGTGCCGTGCCGCCCCGCACGAGCAGCGGGAAGAGCGGGAAGAAGGCGAACCCGTTGCCGGTGATCTCACCGTCGCGGTAGGTGTAGCCGGACGGGTAGCCGTTGACGGCGACGTCGAGCAGCCAGCCGCCGTCCCAGAGCAGCAGCCGCTGCCACAGCGTCTTCGGAGAGTCCGGCGGGGACATCGCCCACACCGCGACCAGCTGGGCGCAGCGCAGCGCGGCCACCACGACGAACGCCGCGGCGACCCCGTGCAGGCCACCGGCCCGCCGCCACAGCCTCGGTTTGCGGCCGGCGTCTGTCGGCGGATTGTCGAGGTGGGCGGGGGCGGCCACCGTCATGTCTCCCGGGCCTCCGGATGCGAGGTGTCCACGGCCCGGTGCGACAGCACCTGCCAGGCCTCCTCGGCGGCCCGCTGCTCGGCGTCCTTCTTGGTCCGCCCGGTGACCCCGCCGAACCGCTCGCCGCCGACGACCGCCCAGGCGGTGAACATCTTGGCGTGGTCGGGGCCCTGCTCCTCGATGGCGTACTCGGGCACGCCCCAGCCGTGCGCGGAGGTCAGCTCCTGCAGGCTGGTCTTCCAGTCCAGCGACGCGCCGCGGCGCGCCGACTCCGCCATCAGCGGGTCGAACAGCGCGCGGACCACCTCGGCGGCCCGGTCCATGCCGTGCTCCAGGTAGATCGCGCCGAGCAGCGCCTCCAGCGTGTCGGCGAGGATCGACTCCTTGTCCCGCCCGCCGGTGGTCTCCTCGCCCTTGCCCAGCAGCAGGTGCGGGCCGATGCCGCCGTTGCCGAGGGAGCGGGCCACGCCCGCCAGGGCGCGCGAGTTGACCACGCTGGCCCGCAGCTTCGCCAGCCGGCCCTCGGGCAGGTCAGGGTGCGCGGTGTAGAGCGAGGCGGTGATGACGACGCCCAGCACGGCGTCGCCGAGGAACTCCAGCCGCTCGTTGGTGGGCAGCCCGCCGTGCTCGTACGCGTACGAGCGGTGGGTCAGGGCGCGTTCCAGCAGCTCCGGCGTGAGTGTCACGCCGAACGCGGCACCCAGGTCGGCCAGCGCGGCGGCGGCCTGCTCGGTCCGATCCGCCGAACGCGCCTCCTGCGAGGACTTCGAAGCCATCAAACCCACCCCTCTCGGCGGCTCAGGGGCGGCAGCGTCATGCGGTGCCCGCTCCGCGGGCTCCCTTCTGGTACGGCGACGTCGCCGGCTGGCGCTTGCCAGCCGGCGACGTGACGTTTCGCAGCTTCCCGGCGCACCGGGATCGCCTGAAGGCTCAGACCTCGAGGACCTGGCGGCCGTTGTACGTACCGCAGACGCTGCAGGCGGCGTGCGGCAGCTTGGCCGACTTGCACTGCGGGCAGGCGACGGTCGCGACCGCGCTCACCTTCCACTGCGCCCGGCGGTGACGGGTGTTGCTGCGCGACATCTTGCGCTTCGGGACTGCCACTGTCTTACTCCTCAGTAGTAGTCGGCTGGTCGCCGACCATTATCTCGGTACGGCCGCAGCCGTCTCCCACCCGGTTCGGCGAACCGATCAGGGCGCCGGCTCCGCCGGCTCGTCCGGCCCGGATGAGCCGGTCAGCTTGCTCAACTTCGCCCAGCGCGGGTCGATCTGCTCGTGGTGGTGATCCTCGGGCAGCTCGTCCCACCGCGCCCCGCAGTCGGGGCACAGGCCTGGGCAGTCCTCCCGGCACAGCGGATTGACCGGCAGCGCCAGCACGACCGCGTCCCGCAGCGTCGGCTCCAGGTCGATCATGTCGTCCTGCAGCCGCCCGACCTCGTCCTCATCGGTGGTCTCGTCCGTGGCGCTGTCCTCGTAGGCGAACAGCTCCTGGATGGTGACCGTGAGGTCGTAGCCGATCTCGGTGAGGCAGCGGCCGCACTCGCCCTCGACGGGGCCGGTGACGGTCCCGGAGACGAGCACTCCCTCGGTCACCGACTCCAGCCGCAGGTCCAGCGTGAGGTCGGCACCCTCCGGCACCCCGATCAGCTGCAGTCCCAGCTCGGCCGGAGCGGGGACCACCCGATGGAGGGTACGCATCGCACCCGCGCCTCGGGGCAGGTCCCTCGTGTCGAGGACGAGCGGTGCGCGGGGATCAAGATGCTTGGTCGAGTGCTCAGCCATGGCTTTCATCGGGAAGGCAGCGGGAATGCGGCCGTTGTCGCAGGCCGAGGTAGAAGATTACCCGAAGCGGCCCATGCTCGTCGAACGGGCCGGGCCGCGCGGCGGGTCCCGCCGGCCGCCGCGACGGTGCGGCGGGCCGGACGGGTCAGAACGGAAGGGGACGGTCGTCGTCGCCGGGGACGAACGAGCCGATCTCACGCAGCGCGTGCATCTTGTCGCGGCCACGCTCGATGGAGGCGAGCGCACGCGTCAGGAACTGCTCGAAGTTGCCCAGCGCGGTGTCGACGTACTCGTCGACCTCCTCGCGCAGGCGCTGCGCCTCGGCGCGGGCCTCGCCGACGATGCGCGCGCCCTCGTGCTCGGCCGAGACGGTGATCTCGTTCACAGAGACCAGGCGCGCGTGTTCCTGCTCACCCTCGTGCATGATGCGGTCCGCCTCACGCCGGCCGGCGTCGAGGATCTTGTCGCGCTCCTCGAGCAGCGCCGCAGCCCGGCGCAGCTCGCCGGGCAGCTCTGCCCGCAGCTGGTCCAGCGCGCCGATCAGCTCACCGCGGTCGACCATGCAGTTGCGCGACATCGGCACCGATCGCGCGGCCTCCACCATCGCGATGATGTCGTCAATACGGTCGAGTGGGTCCACCGACGGTCACTCCTTGTCCAGTGTCATGTCCACACCATGATGCGTCCCCGGGCCACCCCTGCGGCAGACCGGGGACCCCTGCGGCGAGTCGCCGCCGCGACCTGCGATTTCAGCCGCCGGCCGGGCGGAACTTCTCCAGGAGCCGGCGTTCCACCAGCTCGGGGACGAAGGAGGAGACGTCCCCGCCCCACTTGGCGATCTCCTTGACGAGGCTCGACGCCACGAACGAATAGAGCGGGTTCGTCGGCATGAACAGCGTCTCGACGCCGGACAGGCCGATGTTCATCTGGGCCATCTGCAGCTCGTAGTCGAAGTCGCTGACCGCGCGGATGCCCTTGACCACCACTTGGGCGTCGTTGTCGCGGCAGTAGTCCACCAGCAGGCCGCGGAACGACTCGATCCGGACGTTCGGCAGCGCCTTGGTGACCTCGCGCAGGATCTCGAGGCGCTCCTCGACCTCGAACAGGCCCTGCTTGTTCTGGTTGATCAGCACGGCGACGATGACCTCGTCGAAGAGCCGGGCCGACCGGTCGATGATGTCCAGATGACCCCGGGTGACCGGGTCGAACGACCCGGGACAGACCGCACGCCTCACTAGCCGCTCACCCTTCATCCGTGACGCCACTCTGCGCAACGGCGCGACCGTACCAAAGCGCGGTCTCGCCGTACCGGCGGCCGCGTTCGCCAGTGACGCCCTCCACCCAGGTGGGCTCGGGCGAGCGGCTGGACCGCTCCACGACCAGCACCGCGTCCTCGGCCAGCCAGCCGTGCCCGGCCAGCGCGGCCAGCACCCCGGTCAGCTCCGCCTCGGACAGGGCGTACGGCGGGTCGGCGAAGACGATGTCGTAGGCGCCGTCGGCCGGACCGGCGGCCAGCACCGTGCCCGCCTTGCCCGCGGCGACCCGGGCCGCGGCGCCCGCGCCCAGCACGGCGATGTTCTCCCGGATCACCCGGACGGCCTTGGCGTCCGACTCGACGAGCAGCACGTGCGACGCGCCCCGCGACAGCGCCTCCAGGCCGACCGCGCCCGAGCCGGCGAACAGGTCCAGCACCCGCGCCCCGGCGAGCTCGGTCATCGCGTCCAGGGCGGAGAACAGCGCCTCGCGTACGCGGTCGGAGGTGGGCCGGGTGTCCCTGCCGGAGGGGGCGTTCAGCCGGCGCCCGCCGAATCGGCCGGCCACGATCCTCGTCACGATCCCGACGCTACGGCATCCCCGTTCGGCGACCCCCGTGCACCGACCGGTGAACCGGATATGAACTGCTCGTGCGCGTAGCGCCACCGAAAGCACGGGTGTCACACAAATGCGATAACGATTCGGCAACGTTTCACGTTCCGGCTGGATGACGACTGTGTACCCCCGCGCGGGCTCCCCTAGGGTCAGGCGGTCGCTTCGCGCTTCACCCTCGTCCCACGAACCACATGGAGCACGTGTGAAACGTCCCCTCTTCCGCCGCCTGCTCGCCGTCACGGGCAGCGCCGCGCTCGGCCTCATGGGCGCGGTGGCCCTGGCCAGCCCGGCTCAGGCGCACCACACGACCATCTCCGGCGTCGCGCAGTGCACGCCCAACGAGTGGGTCATCACGTGGACCGTCGAGAACTGGGAAACGGACATGACGGCCACGATCGACGTGACCGCCGACCCGAACACTCCCATCACGAACATCGTCGACGGCGCGACCCTGCCGAAGAGCACCAAGAAGAACGGCAAGTGGACCTACGGCAAGCTGGTCGGCGAGCAGCGCGTGCCGCTGTCCACCGACGAGGCAGAGCTGACCGTCAAGGGCACCTGGACCAACGGCAACAAGGCCACCAACAAGGGCAGCGTCGACCTCGACGCCGACAAGTGCGGTGAGCACAAGGCCGGCATCACCGGCAGCGCGGTCTGCGACCCCGAGACCGGCAGCTGGAACGTCACCTGGCTGGTGTCCAACAAGCACTACACCGACGAGGCCACGGCCAGCGTCATCACCCAGAACGGCCCGGACTCGGAGCGCAGCGCTGTCAAGAAGGCCAACGGCCAGTGGCAGACCCTCGCCAACGAGAACGTCATCAAGGGCCTGAAGGACGGCGACAAGATCGCGGGCGGCAAGACCGTCGAGGCGACCCAGGTCGTCGAGGGCAGCGCCCTGGCCGCGCGGCTGAAGGTCGAGCTGGAGTGGAAGCGCAACCGCTTCCAGACCAAGACCGACACCGAGGTGCACGTCGTCAACTTCAGCGGCAGCTGCGTCAAGAACACTCCGAAGCCGAGCGTCACGTTCGCCTCGGACTGCACCGGCGTGGTGACGGTCACCCTGATCAACGGCGAGGGCGCCACCAAGGCCGCCTCGTTCGAGGTCAAGGGCGCGGGCGACTGGACCAGCGGCCCGGTCGAGGTCACCGCGGGCAACACGGTCGTGGTGACCGTGCCGGCCAGCGCGTCGTCCTCGATCACCGTGACGGAGAGCGGCAACGCGGTCGAGAAGGGCACCTACTCCTGGACCGACTCCCCCGCCTGCCACCCGGTCGAGATCACCAGTGACCAGACCTGTGACAAGCTCACCGTCACCATCACCAACCCGGCCGGCGGCGCCGAGGCGACCGTCGTGCTGACCCCGGTCGCGGGCTCCACCCCGGCCGCCAGCGAGCAGGCCCTCAAGGACCGTTCCGACGACGCGATCAGCAAGACCGTCGCGCCCGGCACCTCCGAGACGGTCGAGTTCGAGGTCGGCGAGAACGGCCTGGTCGTGCACGTGGCCGTGAACGGCGAGCAGCGCGGTTCGATCACCTGGGAGAAGCCGGCCGGCTGCGAGCCGATCGGCGGCGAGGTCACCGACACCTGTGAGGGCCTGGTCTTCGACCTGAACAACCCGCAGGACGGCAGCAAGACCGACGTCGTGCTCACCCCGAGCACCGGCGACGCCGTCAGCTTCACGCTGAACCCGGGCGACAGCAAGAAGGTCGAGTTCAAGGCGACCGGTGACGCGCTCAAGGTCACCGTCTCGCTGAACGGCAAGGTCGTGGACGAGGTCGAGTGGGTCAAGCCCGAGGGCTGCACCGAGCCCTCGCCGTCCCCGTCGGCGTCCCCCTCCCCCGAGCCGGGCCTGCCGGTGACCGGTACCAACGTCACGATCTTCGTGATCTCCGGTCTGCTGCTGGTCGCGCTCGGTTTCGCGGTCTACATGATGGCCCGCCGCCGTCGGCTGAACCTCACCGACGTGTGACGGTCACCTGACCGATGAGAAGGGGCGGGTCCCATAGGGACCCGCCCCTTCCTCGCGTTCAAGGTCATCCGACTTGCCAGGCACATGGGCGTATCCGGCCTCAAGATTCGCCCGTCTGCCAGGCAAGTCGGACGATCAAGGAGCAGGAGCCGGGGCCGGGGCCGGGGCGGTCAGCCCTTGTGGAGGTATTCGGCGCGGTCGGCGTCGACGAGGCGGGTGATCTGCGCGGCCAGGAGGGGGTGGGCGGAGAGGTCGGGGTCCTCGGTGAGGAGGGACTCGGCCTCGGCGCGGGCCTCGCCGATCAGGTCGCGGTCGCGCAGCAGGGACAGCAGGCGCAGGTGGGAGCGGCGGCCGGACTGCGCGGCGCCGAGCACGTCGCCCTCGCGGCGCTGCTCCAGGTCCAGCTCGGCCAGGCGGAAGCCGTCCAGGGTGGAGGCGACCGCGTCCAGCCGCTCGCGGGCCGGTGTTCCCGCCACGGCCTCGGTGACCAGCAGGCACAGGCCCGGCGCGGAGCCCCGGCCCACCCGGCCGCGCAGCTGGTGCAGCTGCGAGACGCCGAACCGGTCCGCGTCGAGGATCACCATCGCGGTGGAGTTGGGCACGTCCACGCCGACCTCGATCACGGTGGTGGCGACGAGCACGTCGATCTCCCCGGCCGCGAACGACCGCATCACCGCGTCCTTCTCGTCGGCGGGCAGCCGCCCGTGCAGTACGCCGATGCGCAGCCCGCGCAGCGGGCCCTCGGCGAGCAGCGGCGCGACCTCCAGCACGGCCACCGGCGGGCGCTTGGAGTCCTCGACCGCGTCGTCCGGCGGCGGGGTGTCGTCGTCGGACTCGGTGTCGCCGATACGCGGGCAGACGACGTACGCCTGGTGGCCCTGCTGGACCTCCTCGACGACGCGGCGCCAGGCCCGGTCCAGGAACGCGGGCTTCTCCGCGACCGGCACCACGTGCGAGGCGATCGGCGAGCGCCCGCCCGGCAGCTGGGACAGGCTCGACACCTCCAGGTCGCCGTAGACGGTCATGGCGACCGTACGCGGGATCGGGGTGGCCGTCATGACCAGCACGTGCGGCGGCTGCTCGGCCTTGGCGCGCAGCGCGTCGCGCTGCTCGACGCCGAAGCGGTGCTGCTCGTCCACCACGACCAGGCCGAGGTCGGCGAAGTCGACGCCCTCGTAGAGCAGCGCGTGGGTGCCCACGACCAGCCCGGCCGAGCCGTCGGCGAGCTTGGCCAGCACCTTGCGCCGGGCAGCCGCCCCCTGCGAGCCGGTCACGAGGGCGACCTCGGTGCCGGGGCGGTCGCCGGCGGTCGCGGCGCCGAACAGGGTGTCGGCGTCCTCGCGGGCCGCGGCACCGAGCATCCTCGTGATGCCGCGGTGGTGCTGGGCGGCCAGCACCTCGGTCGGAGCGAGCAGCGCGGCCTGGCCGCCCGCGTCGACGACCTGGAGCATGGCCCGCAGCGCGACCAGGGTCTTGCCCGCGCCGACCTCGCCCTGCAGCAGCCGGTGCATCGGGTGGGCGGTGGCCAGGTCCGCGGCGATCTCCTCGCCGACGGCGAGCTGGCCGTCGGTGAGCGTGAACGGCAGCGCGGCGTCGAACCCGGCCAGCAGGCCGCCGTCGCGGCGCGGCCGGGCCTTCGCGGGCCATGCGGCGGCCTCCCGTTTGCGACGGACCAGGGTCAGCTGCACCGCGAACGCCTCGTCCCAGGCCAGCCTGCGGCGGGCGGTGTAGAGCATCTCCTTCGAGGACGGCCGGTGGATCTCGCGGAGCGCGGTGGCCAGGTCGACGAGCCTGCGCTCGGCGCGGGTCCGGGAGGGCGTGGCGTCGGGCGGCATCGCGACGGTGTCCAGCACCATCCGTACGCAGCGGGCGATCACCCAGGTCGGCACGGCGGCCGCGGCCGGGTACACCGGGATCAGCGCCCCGGCGAACTCCTCGACCTCGGCGGCCACCTCGCCGTCGGCGGCGCCCTGGTCGAGCAGCACGTACTCGGGGCTGTTGAGCTGGCGGCGGCCCCGGAAGTCGCTCACCTTGCCCGCGAACAGGCCCCAGCGGCCGGGGCGCAGGTCGCGCTCGCGCCACGCCTGCTGGAAGTAGGTGAGCACCAGCTGGCCGCCCGCGCCGTCGCCGACGACGACCTCCAGCATGCTGCCGCGCCGCTGCCGCATCGGCCGGGTGGTGGTGCGCAGCACCTGCGCGAGCACCGTCACCTCTTCGCCGAGCTCCAGCGTGCGCATGTCGGTGTGCTCGCCGCGCTGGTCGTACCGCCGGGGCACGTGGTAGAGCAGGTCACCGGCCGTGTACAGGTCGAGGTGCGTCTTGAGCGCCTTGGCGGTCTTCTCCCCGACCAGCTTGGACAGGTCGGTGTCGACGTCCATGGTGGTCATGCGCTCACTCCATCACTCCACACCGACAAGGAGCGGGTAGTGCGGCTGGCCGCCCTCGTAGGCGTGCACCTCGACGAACGGCCAGCGGGCCGCGACGTGCGCGGTGAGCACGTCGACCAGGCCGTCCGGGGCCTGCGCGCCGGTGAGCAGGGTGACCAGCTCGCCGCCGCTGGCGAGCATCCGGTCCAGCAGCTGCGCGCATACCGTCGGCAGGTCCGCGCCGATGAGGTTGACCTCACCCTCGACCAGGGCGATGACGTCGCCGGGGCGGCAGCGCCCGGCCACCGTCAGCGCCTCCCGGCTCGCGGTGGTCACCTCGGCCGAGCGGCACGCGCCCGCCGCCTCCGCCATCGCGATCACGTCGTCCTCGAAGCGCCGGGCGTGGTCGCGTACGGCCAGCGCGGCCAGCGCCTGCACCGGCGAGCGGGTCGGGATGACGCGCACCTTCACGCCCTCGCCGAACGCCTCCTCGGCCGCCATCTGGCACACCGCCCGCAGGTTCGTGTCGGTGGGCAGCACCGCCACCCGGCCCGCGCCGGTGGCCAGGATCGCGTCGAGCACCTCGGCGGTCGACGGGTTGCCGCTGACCGGGACCGCGCCCTCGGCGGTGAGCAGCTGCTCGATGCCGTCCCCGGCGGCGGTGACGACGACCGCGCGGGCCGTCGGATCGGGCCGCCGCGGCGCGCCCGCCGCGGTCGGCGCGGTCAGGTGGGTCACCTGGATCTGGTACGGCCGCCCGGCCGCCAGCCCCGCCTCCAGCGCCGCCCCGGCGTCGTCCACGTGCACGTGCACCCGCCAGGTCGCCGGACCGCCCACGATGACCAGGGAGTCGCCGAGCCGGTCCAGCGCCGCCCGCAGGTCCGCGATCTCGCCCGCCCCGGTGTCGAGCAGGAACTGCACCTCGTACGCGGGCCCGCGATACGCCGCCGCCACGTGCGCGTGGCCGCCGTGCCCGTGCCCGGCGTGCTCGTGCCCGGCATGGTCCTGGCCGGGCGGGGCGGGGTCGATCATGCTCTCGTCGTGCTCGCCGGTCAGCGCCTCCAGCAGCGCCTCCAGCAGCAGCACCAGGCCCTGCCCGCCGGCGTCGACCACCCCGGCGGCAGCCAGCACCGGCAGCTGCTCCGGCGTACGGGCCAGCGCCTCCCGCGCGCCCCGCACCGCGGCGCGGACCGCCTCGGCGTCGTCCGAGCCGCCGTGCGCCGCGTCGGCCGCCGCGCGGGCCACGGTGAGGATGGTGCCTTCCACGGGGCGGGCCACGGCGGCGTACGCGGCCTTCGCGGCGGCGTCCAGCGCGGGCGCCAGCCCCCCGCCGTCCAGGCTGTCGGCCAGCCCGGACAGCCACTGCGCGGTGATGACGCCGGAGTTGCCGCGCGCGCCCATCAGCGCGCCCCGGGCCGTGGCGCGCAGCAGGGCGCCGGCCGACTGTGGCTCGACCAGCGGACCGGCCAGCGCCTGCTCGGCCGCGGTGAGCGTCAGCAGCAGGTTGGTGCCGGTGTCGCCGTCGGGCACCGGATACACGTTCAGCTGGTTCAGCGCCTGCTCATGCCGTCGCACGCCGGCGACCGCCAGCCCGCTCCAGCGCCGCACCGCCGCGATGTCCAGGACCTCCAGCACGGCCGCCAGCCTATCGGTGCCGCACCCGCTTCTCACGCACGGCGTGGCGGGCGGTACAGTCATGCCAGCCACACCGGGCGCGTCGGCGCCGGGTGGCTCCGCCCCGATTGGGCACGTGCCATGCGCGTCAGGTACCCTGGCGAAGTTCCCGGCACAGTGACGCTTGGTCGGGTAGTTGATCAAGACGAACTCAGGAGAATCCCGTGGCTAGCGTGTGCGACGTCTGTGGCAAGGGACCGGGCTTCGGTCACAACGTGCCGTGGTCGAAGAAGAAGACCAACCGTCGCTGGAACCCGAACATCCAGACGGTGCGCACCCCCGCCGGTGGCGGCAACTCCAAGAAGGTCCAGGCCTGCACCTCGTGCCTGAAGGCCGGCAAGGTCACCCGCGCCTGACGCAGACTCACGAAGAGGCCGCCGAGCACCAGCTCGGCGGCCTCTTCGCCGTCCTGGCGTGTGACGCTCAGAGGGCGCGGCCGAAGGAGCGGCAGCCGGGCTTGTCGCGGTAGTGGCCGAAGTTCTCGATGGGCTGGTAGCCGATGGCCTGGTAGAGGGCGATCGCCTCGGGCTGCGCGAGTCCGGTCTCCAGGATGGCGCGCACCCGGCCGTGCGCCCGCGCGTCGGTCTCCAGCGCCGTCATGACCGCCCGCGCGACGCCCTTACCTCGCCCATCGGCCGAGGTGTAGACGCGCTTGATCTCCGCGACGTCCTCCGAGCCGCCGAAGCTGCGCCAGCCTCCGCAGCCGACCGCCGCGCCGTCGAGGTACGCCACGAAGAAACCGCCGTCCGGCGGGTCGAACTCGACCGCCTCGATCGGCGTGGCGTCGGAGTCGCCGTAGCGTTCGGCCAGGTCAGCCATGAGCTCGGCGATCAGCTTGCGGGCTACCGGCGCGCCGTACCGCGTCGGCCTGATCTCAATCTGGGTCACGGCGCCGAGGATACTGATCAAGCAGGTCACGCCCGGAAGTGGTCCCACCCCTTGGGGCCGTACCACGGGCGGCTGTCCACGGTGACCGTGGTGCCGTCGGTCACCTCGCCGATGAACTGCCACCCGTCCGGCAGCGCCGAGCCGGGCGGGAACGTCGCGGCCAGCGCGTGATCGTCGCCACCGGCCAGCAGCCACTGGTACGGGTCGACGCCGAGCGCGAGCGCCGCGTCGCGCATCTGCTCCGGGACCTTGAACGCGCTGCGGTTGAGGTTGACGCCGACCTTGCTGGCGGCGGCGATGTGCCCGAGGTCGGCGATGAGCCCGTCCGACACGTCGATCATCGCGGTGGCGCCGGCGCGGCCCGCCGCGGGACCCAGCGCATACGGCACCACCGGCCGCCGATACGCCTCGACCAGCAGCTTCGGCGTGCGGAACCCCCGCGACAGCACGGTGTACCCGGCGGCGGCGTAACCGACCCGCCCGGCCAGCGCGACCAGATCCCCCGGCCGCGCGCCCGAGCGCAGCACCGGCGGCAGCCCGTGCAGGTCGCCCAGGGCGGTGACGGCGATGGTCAGGGTCGGGCTGGCGGTCATGTCGCCGCCGACGACGCTCGCCCCGACCAGCGCGGCCTCGGTGGCCAGCCCGTCCGCGAGCTGCTCCGCCCAGGCCGCGTCCAGGTCCGGCGGCATGCACAGGCCCACCAGCAGCGCGGTCGCCGTGGCGCCCATCGCCGCGATGTCGGCGAGGTTGGCCGCGGCGGCGCGTCGGCCGATGTCCTCGGCCTCGGCCCAGTCGCGCCGGAAGTGCCGGCCCTCGACGAGCACGTCGGTGGAGGCGACGACCCGCCCGTCGGAGGCGGTCACCAGCGCCGCGTCGTCGCCGGGCCCGATGATGGTGGCCGGGCCGGTGCCCAGCCGCGCCACCACCCGCTCGATCAGCCCGAACTCGCCGGTCCGCGCGACGCTCATGCCGTCCCCTCGCCAGGTGATCCCATACTGTTCCCTTCCTCGCCCTTGCGCCTCCTGCCGCGGCCTGTGCACCCTCAGTGAGGTACTTTCACTGGCGGCACGTGGTGAAGGAGTCGTCCGTGGTTCACGCTTACATCCTGATTCAGACGTCGGTGGGGCGCTCCGTCGACGTCTCCGCGGCCATCGGCGAGATCCAGGGTGTCACCCGGGTGGACGCGGTGACCGGCCCGTACGACGTGATCGCCATGGTGGAGGCGAACACCGTCGACGAGCTCGGCAAACTCGTGCTCTCACAGATACAGCTGATCCCCAACATCACCCGTACGCTCACGTGCCCGATCATCCACCTATGAGTAACGACCAGACGGCACGGTCGGGCGACCGCTCCGCGAAGACGATCGCGACCGCGATCGCGGTGCCCCTGGCGCTGGCCGCCGGGTTCGGCTTCTTCCAGGCCATGCGCCCCCCGGCGGAGCCCGCTCCGGCGCCGAGCGCGAGCGCCGCGCCGCGGGTCATGCCGACGGCCCCGGTGGCGGTGCCCGCGCCCACGCTGAACGCGCGCCAGACCACCGTGTGCCGCGCGCTGCTGTCCCAGCTGCCCGACCGGCTGCAGGACCTGCCGCGCCGCGACGTCACCGCGGGCCACGAGCAGAACGCCGCGTACGGCGATCCTGCGGTGACCGTCGCCTGCGGCGCCGCGCCGGTGCCCAGCCTCGCCCCCGAGGTGAAGGTGTGGACGCTGAACGGCGTCTGCTGGCACCAGAGCGACGAGGTGTGGACCACGGTCGACCGCGAGGTGCCGGTGCGGGTCACGATGCCGCTGGCGTACCAGCCACCCGGCCAGTGGATCATCGGCCTGTCGAACACCCTGGTCGCGACCGTCCCCTCCGCCGCCACCATCCCCGCCGGCTGCGCCACCCGCGGTTGAGCTCGCCATGCTGCGCTGACAGCATGGCGAGGCTTCGAACACGAAAGGGCTAGTGGAGACCCGTGCCGCGGCGCTGCGCGGTGCGGACCAGGCGGGACACGAGCTTGGCGTAGTCGAGGCCGCTGGCCGCCCACATGCGCGGGAACATGCTCGTCGAGGTGAAGCCCGGCATCGTGTTGATCTCGTTGAGGTAGACCTGCAGGTCGTCGGTGACGAAGAAGTCGACCCGGGCCAGCCCCGCACAGTCCAGCGCGGTGAAGGTGCGGACCGCCAGCTCCTGGACCCGTGCGGCGACCTCGGCGGGCAGGTTCGCGGGCAGGTCGTACTCGCAGTCCTCGCCGAGGTACTTCGCCTCGAAGTCGTAGAACTCGTGGCCGCCGGACACCACCCGGATCTCGGCCAGCAGGGACGCCTCGGGGCTGCCGCCGACCTCGCTCTCCAGCACGCCGCACTCGACCTCGCGGCCGACGATGCCCTGCTCGACGAGCACCTTCGGGTCGATCGCGCGCGCCTTGGCCAGCGCCGCGTCGAGCTGGTCCCAGCTGTTCACCTTGGTGATGCCGAACGACGAGCCGGCCCGGGACGGCTTGACGAACACCGGCAGGCCCAGCCGCTCCTTGTCCGCCTCGGTCAGCTCCTGCCCGGCCCGCAGCACCACGTACGGCCCGACCGGGATGCCCTCGGCGGCGGCCAGCTTCTTGGTGAACTCCTTGTCCATGGCGGCCGCGGAGGCGAACACGTTCGCGCCGACGTACGGCACGCCCGCCATCTCCAGCAGGCCCTGGATGGTGCCGTCCTCGCCGTACGCCCCGTGCAGCGCGGGGAAGACGACGTCCACCCCGGCCAGCGCGGCGGCGCCCTCGGCGGGCTCCAGCACGACCAGCTCACGGTTGGTGGGGTCGGCGGGCAGCACGACGGCCCGGCCGGACGCGGCGGTGATCTCGGGCAGGCTGCTGCCGGTGATGGCGAGCTGCGCCGGGTCGCCCGAGGTGAGCACCCAGCGGCCCTCGCGGGTGATGCCGACCGGGACGACCTCGAACTCGGCCGGGTCGAGCGCGCCGAGGATGCTGCCCGCGCTGACGCAGGAGATGGCGTGCTCGGTGCTGCGGCCGCCGAAGACTACGGCGACACGGGTCTTACGCTGGCTGCTTTCACTCACGCGGCTGACCCTACCGTGCGTTGTGGGGATCCGGTGAAGAGCACGTCACGGGCACCCGAGAGTGGCACTACCATCCCGCAGCGTGACCCCTCACGCGCGCCTGCGGCGCATCCGGACCTGGCTGGTCCTCTTCATCATCTGCCTCGTGCTGAGCGGCGCGACGGCTTTTCCACTGGTCACCGAGGTCCGCTGGCTGGACGGCCTGCTCCGGGAAAGCCGGCTGCCCGCGCCGGACGCCCTCGTGGACTTCATCGGCACGGTCCGGGCAGGGCTGGAGACGGCGGACCGGGACTTCCCGTTCCTGCTGTACGGCACGGACTGGCTGGCCTTCGCCCACCTGGTGATCGGGATGGCCTTCTACGGCCCGTTCCGCGACCCGGTGCGCAACCTCTGGGTGATCCACTGGGCGATGCTGTGCTGCGTCGCGGTCATCCCGCTGGCCCTGATCATGGCCCCGATCCGGGACCTGCCCTGGTGGTGGATCCCGATCGACTGCTCGTTCGGCGTCTTCGGCCTCGTCCCGCTGCTCATCGTCCGCCGCCACATCCTGGCCCTCGCCGCCGCCGAGCAGCCCACCGCCGCCCCCGCTCCGGCCCCTGCCTGACCCCGGCCGCCGCCCGTCCCGGCGATGATCGCCCCGCCTCCCGCGGAGCCCGGCGGGGCTTGATCCACGGACTTGCCTGGCACCTGGGCGAAAGCGAGCCCAAGATACGCCCATGTGCCAGGCAAGTCGGACGATCAACGCCGCGGACGGCCGGGGCCGCGTCGGACGGTCAGCCGGCGGCGTCGAGGGACTTGGTGAGGTCGGCGAGGAGGTCGTCGGTGTCCTCGATGCCGCAGGAGAGGCGGACGAAGCCGGGTGCGACGCTGTCGCCCCACTGGTGGCGGCGGTCGGCGCTGGAGTGCAGGCCGCCGAAGCTGGTGGCCGCCATGACCAGCGCCGAGGCGCGCAGGAACGCCGCCACGTGCTCGGCCGAGGGCAGCTCGAAGGAGACCAGCCCCGGGATGATCCGCATCTGCCGGGCGGCCAGCTCGGAGTCCCCCGCCCAGCGGACGGCGTCGGCCAGCGGGTGCTCGCGCAGCAGCTTGACCGCCGCGGCCGCGTTGGCGGACTGCTGCCGCAGCCGCAGCGCCAGGGTGCCCATGGAGCGGCGGGCCAGCCAGCAGTCGAACGGGCTGGGCACGGCGCCGGCCAGGGTGCGCCACTGCCGCATCCCGTCCAGCAGCTCCGCGTCGTTCGTCGCGGTGTACCCGAGCAGCATGTCGGAGTGCCCGGCCAGGGCCTTGGTGCCGGACGCGACGACGACGTCCGCGCCCAGCTCCAGCGGCCGCTGCGACAGCGGTGTCGCGGTGGTGTTGTCGACCGCGACCAGCGCCCCGGCGGCGTGCGCGGCCCGCGCGACCGCGGCGATGTCCACCAGGTCCAGGCCGGGGTTGGCCGGGGTCTCCAGCAGCACCAACCGCACGCCCTCGAACGACGGATACGGCCCGGCGGTGGGCGCCTCGACAGTGGTGATCCCGAGCCCGGCCAGCGTGGACGCGGCGAAGGAGCGCACGTTGTAGTACCCGTCCGAGGGGATCATCACGGTGTCCCCCGGGCGCAGCACGGTCATCAGCAGCGCCGTGATCGCCGCCTGCCCGCTGGCGAAGGCGAGGCAGCCGCCGCCCTCCAGTTCGCCGATCGCGTCCTCCAGCAGGCGCCGTGTGGGGTTGTCGCCCCGGCCGTACCCGTCGGTGCCCGGGGTCCAGCCCGCCGGGTCCAGGTGGTACGGCGCGGCGAAGACGGGTCCCGGGAGCATCGGTGCTCCGGGCACGGGTGCGGGCATGCCTGCGTGAAGGGAACGGGTGCTGTCCCCGTACTGCGAACTCATGCTCCGACGGTAGCGGTCACTCCGCCTTGGTCGAGCGGGACATCAGGGCCGCGACCGCGACCTTCGGGTCCACGCCCTCGTGGCACACCCGCTCGACCTGCTCGGTGATCGGCATCTCGACGCCGTGCGAGCGGGCCAGGTCGCGGATGGCCAGGCAGCTCTTGACGCCCTCGGCGGTG
The DNA here is from genome assembly GCF_018326265.1 of Catellatospora sp. IY07-71. Taxonomy (GTDB): domain Bacteria; phylum Actinomycetota; class Actinomycetes; order Mycobacteriales; family Micromonosporaceae; genus Catellatospora. Next base: position 2,580,426 of record NZ_AP023360.1, on the reverse strand, counting down.
TACCGGGTCGCCGCCTGGGCCTGCTCCAGCGTCTTGCCCCGGCCCAGGTGCTCGCCGAAGGTCCGGTTGCGCGACAGCGGCGACATGCAGGTGGCGACCAGGTCGCCGAGCCCGGCCAGGCCGGAGAAGGTCAGCGGGTCCGCGCCGAGCGCGACGCCGAGGCGGGCGGTCTCGGCCAGCCCTCGGGTGATCAGCGTGGCCTTGGTGTTGTCGCCCAGGCCCATGGCGTGCGCGATGCCGAACGCCAGCGCGATCACGTTCTTGACCGCCCCGCCCAGCTCGCACCCCACCACGTCGTCGTTGGTGTACGGCCGGAAGTAGGGCGTGGTGATCGCCCGCTGCACCCGGGTGGCCCGGTCGATGTCGGTGCACGCCACCACGGTCGCGGCGGGCTGCTCCAGCGCGATCTCGCCGGCCAGGTTCGGCCCGCTGACCACGGCGACCCGCTCGGGCGCGACCCGGCCGGCCTCCACGATGACCTCGCTCATCCGCTGGGTGGTGCCCAGCTCGATGCCCTTCATGAGCGAGATGAGGGTCGAGTCGGCGGTGAGGTCGGCCGCCCAGTCGCCGAGGTTGGTGCGCAGCGTCTGCGACGGCACGGCCAGCACGACCAGCTCCGCGCCCTTGATCGCCTCCGTCGCGGAGGCGGTCGCGGTGACCCGCTCGCCCAGCCGGGTGCCCTCCAGGTATTCCGGGTTGCAGCCGGTCTCGCGGATGGCGGCGGCGATCTCCGGCCGCCGGGCCCACAGGACCACGTCGTTGCCGGCGTCGCCGAGGATCTTCGCGAACGCGGTGCCCCACGACCCCGCGCCCAGCACGGCCGCCTTCATCGGGCACCGTCCTTTGCCTGGCCGTTCCTGGCGGAATCAGCCTGGCCGTTCCTGGCGGAATCGTCGCGCACGCCCCACAGCGGCGGCGGCGTCTCGCCCCGGATCTCGGCCAGCATGTCGCGCAGGCGCAGCATCACGGCGTCGGTCATCTCGTTCAGCACGGCGCCGGTCGGCTCGGCCCCGGCCCATTTCGACAGGTCGACCGGCGGACCCGCCCACAGCGACACCGGGATCTTCGGCAGCAGCCGGACCTTCTTGGTACGCGGGTCGAAGATCTTCTCCGGACCCCAGGTGGCGACCGGGATGACCGGGGCGCCGGTGGCCAGCGCCAGCCGGGCCACGCCGGTCTTGCCGCGCATCGGCCACAGCTCGGGCTCCTTGGTGGTGGTGCCCTCCGGGTAGATCACCACGCAGGCGCCCTCGCGCACCGCGTCCACTGCCGCGTCGAGCGCCTTGACCGCGTCGGCCGTGCCCCGGTGCACCGGGATCTGCTTGCACCAGTGGAGGATCCGGCCCGCGAGCGGGATCCGGAAGACGCTCTCCTTGCCCAGGAACTGCGGCCAGCGGCCGGAGTCGTAGACGTAGTGCGCGGTGGTGAACGGGTCGGCGTGCGACACGTGGTTGACCGCGAGGATGACCCCGCCCTCGGCCGGGACGTGCTCCCAGCCGCGCCAGTCCCGCCTGGTCAGCGCGATCATCGGCGGCTTGACCAAGCACACCGCGAACCGCTGCCAGAAGCCCAGCCTGCGCCGCGCCAACGAAGCCTCCCTGTCGTCCACCCGTACACCTGCCCGTGCGAGGGTGCGTGCTAACCCGCCCGCCCGCGGTCCGCCACCGCGCCGGGGTGCCCGGCACGACCGGCCGGTCACGGCCGTGACGTGCCGGTGTGCCGTCCACGTTCAGCGCATCATGCCATGTCCGGCTGGAGGTGGGCCTCAGCCGCCGGAGGCCGCCGCCCGGCCGACCGCCCGGCCGGGCTGCCAGAATGGCCGAGTGTACGCACCCGGAGTCACCGTGCTGGTGCCGCTGAAGCCGCTGGCCGAGGCGAAGAGCCGGCTGCGTGGCGCCGCGCCCGATCACGAGGATCTGGTGCTGGCGCTGGCCCTCGCCACGGTCCGGGCCGCGCTGACGGCGGCGGGGGTGGCCCGCGTGCTGGTGGTGACCCGGGACCCGGTGGCCGCGGCGGAGCTGCGCGGCTGCGGCGCGGACGTGGCCGCCGACCACGGGCGTGATCTCAACGACGCGCTGCGCCGGGCAGCCGCTGAAGTGACCGGGCCGGTGGCCGCGCTCCCGGCCGACCTGCCCGCGCTGCGCCCGGCGGAGCTGGCGCAGGCCCTGGCCGCGGCGGGCGGGCGGCGTGCCTTCGTGCCCGACGCCGCCGGGGTGGGCACGGTGCTGCTGGTGGCCGCGCCGGGACGGCCGCTGGACCCGCGATTCGGCTCCGGCTCGGCCGCCGCGCACGAGCGCACGGGCGCGGCCCGGCTGACCGGCGACTGGCCGACGCTGCGCCGCGACGTGGACACCGCCGACGACCTGGCCGTGGTACGGGGCTGGGGACTGCTGCCCACGGGCGCGAAGGCGTAGCGTGAGGGCCATGCAGGGCACCGTCGCCACGTTCGACCCCGATTCCCGCACCGGCTCGCTGCTGCTCGACGACGGCACTCCGGTCGCCTTCGACCGGGCCGCGTTCGACGCGTCCGGCCTGCGGCTGCTGCGCCTGGGCCAGCGCGTGCGCCTGGAGCACGACGACGACGGCACGCTGCGCCGGATAGCCATTCCGACGATGCCCTGACCCCCGTTCGGCCGACCGCTGCGCGCCATGGTGCGGCACCGCTGAGTTCATCTCTTGTTCACTCAGATCAGGCAAAAATGACAGGGTGAGCGCTGCCCCTCGACGACCCCGTAAGAACTCCGGCTCGGCGACCGCGCCGGACCAGCCGCCGCCCGCCGACAGCGCCGTCGAGCAACCGGCCGCCCAGCTCCCGCAGGCCTCCGCGGAGGCCGTCGGTGCGGGCGGCGACCAGCCGAAGACCCTGGAGCAACCACAGCTCCCGGCACAACCCGTGGTGCCGATACGGGTGACCGTGGTGCCCGAGTTCGCCAGCACCGCCCTGACCGAACTGCCCGAGGACCGGTACTTCAACCGCGAGGTCTCCTGGCTCGACTTCAACGCCCGCGTGCTGGCCCTGGCCGAGGACCCGCGGGTGCCGCTGCTGGAACGGGCCAAGTTCATGGCCATCTTCGCCAGCAACCTGGACGAGTTCTTCATGGTCCGGATCGCGGGGCTGCGCCGGCGTCTGGAGACCGGCCTGCCGACCCGGGGGGCCGACCGGCTGCCGCCGCGCGCGCAGCTGGAGGTCGTCTCCGAGCGCACCGCCGAGCTGGTCGCCGACCACGCGGCCGAGTTCACCAAGGTGATCCGCCCGGCTCTGGCCAAGGCGGGCATCCACATCCTCAGCTGGTCCGACCTGGAGCACGCCGAGCGCGAGCAGATGCGGGTCTACTTCCGGGAGCACATCTTCCCGGTGCTGACGCCGCTGGCGTTCGACCCCGCGCACCCGTTCCCGTACATCTCCGGCCTGTCGCTGAACCTCGCCGCGGTGGTGCGCGAGCCGGAGACGGGGCACGAGCTGTTCGCGCGGGTCAAGGTGCCCAACAACGTGCCGCGCTTCGTACGCATCGAGCCGCCGGGCCGGGCCGGCGCCGAGGGCCGCCACAGCCACCGGTTCCTGCCGGTCGAGGAACTGATCGCCAACGAGCTGGGGCAGCTGTTCTCCGGCATGGACGTGGTGGAGCGGCACGTCTTCCGGGTCACCCGCAACGCCGACTTCGAGATCGAGGAGGACCGCGACGAGGACCTGCTCCAGGCGATGGAGCGGGAGCTGATGCGGCGCCGGTTCGGGCCGCCGGTGCGGCTGGAGGTGGCCGCCGACATCTCGGACCGGGTGCTGGCCACGCTCGTCACCGAGCTGGAGGTCGACTCGCGCGACGTGCTGCGGGTGCCCGGCCTGCTGGACCTGTCCGGGCTGATGCAGCTCTACGGCCTGGACCGGCCGGATCTCAAGGACCCGCCCTTCGTGCCCGCCACGCATCCGCGCCTGCGCGAGGTCGAGTCCACGCGCAGCATCTTCAACGTGCTGCGCGACGGCGACATCCTGGTGCACCATCCCTACCACTCGTTCTCCACCAGCGTGCAGCGCTTCATCGAGCACGCGGCGGCCGACCCGCACGTGCTGGCCATCAAGCAGACGCTGTACCGCACCTCCGGCGACTCCCCGATCGTGGACGCGCTGGTCGCCGCGGCGGAGGCGGGCAAGCAGGTGGTGGTGCTGGTGGAGGTCAAGGCGCGCTTCGACGAGAAGGCCAACATCGGCTGGGCGCGCACGCTGGAGAAGTCGGGCTGCCACGTGGTGTACGGCCTGGTCGGCCTCAAGACGCACTGCAAGACGGCGCTGGTGGTGCGCGAGGAGGCGGGCCAGATCCGCCGCTACTGCCACATCGGCACGGGCAACTACCACCCGAAGACGGCCCGGCTCTACGAGGACTTCGGCCTGCTCACCGCCGATCCGGAGGTGGGCGCGGACCTGACCGACCTGTTCAACACGCTCACCGGCTACAGCCGCCAGACGGCGTACCGGCGGCTGATGGTCGCGCCGCACGGGGTCCGCAGCGGCATCATCGAACGGATCGAGCGCGAGGCCGAGTTCGCCCGCGCGGGCAAGCCCGCCCTGGTGCAGATCAAGGTGAACTCGCTCGTCGACGAGCAGGTCATCGACGCGCTCTACCGCGCCTCGCAGGCCGGAGTGCACATCGACGTGCTGGTGCGCGGCATGTGCGCGCTGAAGCCGGGCGTGCCGGGGCTGTCGGACAACATCCGGGTGCGCTCGATCCTGGGCCGGTTCCTGGAGCACTCGCGGCTGTTCCGGTTCGGCAACGGCGACGTGGCCGCGGGCCGGGGCCGGGCCGAGTTCTGGATCGGGTCGGCCGACATGATGCACCGCAACCTGGACCGCCGGGTGGAGGCGCTGATCCAGGTGACCGACGCGGCGGCCCGGACCGAGCTGGCCGAGCTGCTCACCGCGGCGATGTCGGACCGCACCGAGGCTTTCGACCTGAACACCGACGGCACCTGGACCCGGCTGATCTCCACTTCGGAACACCGCCGCACCGACCTGCAGGCCGCGCTGCTGGAGCGGGTGCTGAAGCGGTGAGCCGGGAGGTGCGCAGCTTCGACGTCGCCCCCGCCTTCGTGCTGCCGCCACCGGACGCGGCCGGGGTCCGCACACGGCCCCGGCCGACGGCCGGCGAGACCGCGACCTACCTGGACACGGCCGACCTCCGGCTGGCCCGGGCGGGCGCGGCGCTGTGGCACCGGGCGGGCGAGACCCAGCCGTGGGCGGTGCGGCTGCCGCACGCGAACGGGTTCACGCCCGGCGAGATCCGCCGGGCGGGTGGCCCGGACCGGCCGCCGGAGGAGCTGGTATGGCTGGTCGCGGCGCTGACCCGGGGCGCCGCGCTGGCCCCGGTCGCGGTGCTGCGTACGGCGTGCCACCAGGTCGAGCTGGTGGATCGCGCCGGGGCTTGCCTGGCCGAGATCGCCGACGACACCGTGGAGGCGGCGGTGCCGGGCCGCGCCGTCCAGGTCTTCCGCGAGATCGTGGTGACGCCGGTGGCCGGGGCCCCGGAGCTGTTGTCCGCAGTGGAGCAGCGGCTGCTGGCGGCCGGTGCCCGGCCCGCCGCCGCCACCCCTCGCCACGTGCGGGCGCTGGGCGCGGCCGCGGTGTATCCGCCGGACGCGCTGCCCCCGGCCCCGCGCCTGCCCGGGACGGCCCGCGCCGCGGACGTGGTGATCGACGTGGTGCGGGCGGGGGTGGCCCGGGTGCTCGCCCACGATCCGCTGGTGCGCCTGGACCAGCCGCTGCCCGGCGGCGACACCGCGGTGCACCAGATGCGGGTCGGCTGCCGACGGCTGCGCTCGGACCTGCGTACCTTCGGCAGGCTGGTGGATCCGCGCTGGGCCCGCCCGCTGCGCGCGGAGCTGCGCTGGCTGGCCGACCGGCTGGCCGGTCCCCGGGACGCCGAGGTGCTGCGCGCCCGCCTGCACAAGACCGCCGCCGCCGATCCGCCGGACAGCGCCGCCCTGGCCCGCCTGGACACGATCCTGGCCCAGCGCCGCGACGAGGCGTACGCCGACCTGCAGCGGGCCCTGCACACCCGCCGCTACCTGGTCCTGGTACAGCGCCTGACCTACGCCACCCGCCGCCTCCCGCTGCTGCCCGCCGCGAGCGAGCCGGCCGCGGCGGCCCTGCCGGGGCTGGTCGCCCGCCCGTGGCGGCGGCTGGTCAAGGGTGGCCACGGGGTGCCGGGTGCGGGGAAGCTGGCCCCGGACGCGCCCGATGTGGACTGGCACGAGGTCCGCATCCACGCCAAGCGCGCCCGGTACGCCGCCGAGGCGGCCCAGACCGCCGGGGACTCGCGCCTGGCCAAGCTCGCCCGCGGCCTGGCCAAGCTGCAGAACCTGCTCGGCGAGCACGCCGACGCCGCCATGGCCGCCGAAACCTGGCTGGCCCTGGGCGAGGCCCACCCCGACCTCGCCCCGGCCTGCGCCCAGCTGGCCGCCCGGGAGCGCGCGGCCGCCACCGCCGTCCGCACCGCCTACCCCACCCGCTGGCACAAGACCGAAAGGAAGGGCACCTTCTTAACGCATTCCGCATAAGAAGGTGCCCCTCTTAACGACTCCGCCCGTGCCGTTCACTACGGCACGGGCGGAGCTTTGACCTTGTTGGGATACCGGCGCCGGTCAGCGTTTGGCGGCCTTCTTGGCGGGGGCCTTCTTGGCCGTGGTCGCCTTGGCGGTGACCGTCTTCTTGGCCGCGGTGGTCTTCGCCGCCGCCGTCTTCTTCGGCGGCGCCGCCTTGGCCGCGGTGACCTTGGTCGCGGTCTTCTTGGCCGCCGTCGCCTTGGCGGTGGTCGCCTTGGCCGTGCTCTTGGTCGCGGTCTTCTTGGCCGGGGCGGTCTTCGCCGCGGCGGTGGCCTTGCCCGCGGCCGGGCGGGTCGAGGCGGCCGTGGTCTTCTTGGCGGCGGCCTTCTTCGCCGGGGCGGCGACCTTGCCGACGGCCACGGTCTCCTTGAAGCCGGCGCCGGGCCGGAAGGCCGGGACCGACGTCTTCTTCACCTTGACGGCCTCGCCGGTGCGCGGGTTGCGCGCCATCCGGGCGGCCCGGGCCCGCTTCTCGAAGACACCGAAGCCGGTCAGCGAGACCTTGTCGCCCTTGGTGACCGCGTTCTGGATCTCGGTGAGCGTCGCCTCCAGGACGGCCGCGGCGGTCTTCTTGTCGACCACCTGCGGGTGGGCGGCGATCGCGTCGATCAGCTCAGTCTTGTTCACGGATTCCTCCCGTATGGTGCTACTGGACTTATAACAGTCATTCTGTGCGCACAGTAGGCCCAACGTCAGCAATATGCCAACAGGAGGGTGAAAAACCGCCTATGTGTCGCAAAGAAAAAACGCCCCCATCCTGTTAACAGGACGGGGGCGAATACGTTGCTGTCGCGCTTCGGCACCTAGCCGACGAGCACTCCGAATGCGGGCCGGTGGCTCTCGAACTCGGTGATGGCGTCCGCGTGCCGCAGCGTCAAACCGATGTCGTCCAAGCCTTCCAGCAGCCGCCAGCGGCTGAAATCGTCCAGGGCGAAGGCCCAGGTGTGCCCGCCCGCGCGGACCTCCCGGGCGACCAGGTCGACCTCGATCGAGGCGGCCGGGTCGGCTTCCACGAGATCCCAAAGGGTCTCCACGGCCGCCTGCGGCAGCTCCACCGTCAGCAGCCCCTGCTTCAGGGAATTCCCCCGGAAGATGTCGCCGTACCGGGGCGAGATGACCACCCGGAAGCCGTAGTCGTTCAGGGCCCAGACCGCGTGCTCCCGCGAGGAGCCGGTGCCGAACTCCGGCCCGGCGACCAGGATCGAGGCCCCGGTGTACGCCGGGTCGTTCAGCACGAACGACGGGTCTTCCCGCCAGGCGCTGAACAGCCCGTCCTCGAACCCGGTCCGGGTCACCCGCTTCAGGTACACCGCCGGGATGATCTGGTCGGTGTCCACGTTGGAACGCCGCAGCGGCACCGCGGTGCCGGTGTGCACGGTGAACTTCTCCATTTGGCTATACCTCGGTTCAGCGGGCGCCGACGGCGTCCAGGTCGGCGGGGGCGGACAGGTGGCCGGTCACCGCGGTCGCGGCGGCCACCGCCGGGGACACCAGGTGGGTACGGCCGCCCTTGCCCTGCCGTCCCTCGAAGTTGCGGTTGGACGTGGAGGCCGAACGCTGGCCGGGCTGGAGCGTGTCCGGGTTCATGCCCAGGCACATCGAGCAGCCCGCGAAGCGCCACTCGGCGCCGGCCGCGGTGAAGACCTCGTGCAGGCCCTCCTCCTCGGCCTGCTCGCGCACCGCCGCGGAGCCGGGCACCACCAGCATGCGTACGCCGTCGGCGACCTTGCGCCCGCGCAGCACCTCGGCCGCGGTGCGCAGGTCCTCCAGGCGCCCGTTGGTACAGGAGCCCACGAACACCACGTCCACGGCCACGTCGCGCAGCGCGGTGCCGGGCGTGAGGTCCATGTACTCCACGGCTCGGCGGGCGGCGGCGCGCTCGGACTCGGTGCCGAACGACTCCGGGTCCGGCACCACGCTGTCCAGCGAGGCACCCTGGCCCGGGTTGGTGCCCCAGGTGACGAACGGCGTCAGCGCGCTCGCGTCGAGGAACACCTCCTTGTCGAACACCGCGCCCTCGTCGGTGGGCAGCGTCTTCCAGTACGCCACCGCGTCGTCCCAGGCCTGCCCCTGCGGCGCGAACGTGCGGCCCTTCAGCCAGGCGAAGGTGGTCTCGTCCGGCGCGATCAGGCCGGCCTTGGCGCCCCACTCGATGGACATGTTGGAGACGGTCATCCGCCCCTCCATGCTCAGCTTCTCGATCGCGGGCCCGCGGTACTCCACCACGTAGCCGCGGCCGCCGCCGGTGCCCTCCTGGGTGATCAGGGCCAGGATCAGGTCCTTGGCGGAGACGCCGGGCGGCAGCTCGCCGGTGACGGTGACCGCCATCTGCTTCGGGAGCGCCTGCGGCAGCGTCTGGGTGGCCAGCACGTGCTCGACCTCGGAGGTGCCGATGCCGAAGGCCAGCGAGCCGAACGCGCCGTGCGTCGAGGTGTGTGAGTCACCGCACACGATGGTCATGCCCGGCTGGGTCAGGCCCTGCTGGGGGCCCATCACGTGCACGACGCCCTGCTGCGGGTCGCCGAGCGGGTGCAGCTTCACGCCGAACTCCGCGCAGTTCTTGCGCAGCGTCTCGATCTGCGTACGCGACACCGGGTCGGCGATGGTCAGCAGGTTGTCGGTGGGCGTGTTGTGGTCCTCGGTCGCGATCGTCAGATCCGGCCGCCGCACCGCACGCCCGGCCAGGCGCAGGCCGTCGAAGGCCTGCGGGCTGGTCACCTCATGCAGCAGGTGAAGGTCGATATAGAGGAGATCCGGCTCGCCTTCCGCTCGGCGTACCACGTGTGCGTCCCAGACCTTCTGGGCAAGGGTCCTGCTCACTGGGCTGCTCCCACCATCTGGACATCCCGCATCTTGGGAGGTATGTTTCGGTCTGTGGGACACAGTATGTCTGGCGTGGGCGTCCTTGACAAGGCGGTCGTGATCCTTGCGGCGTGTGTCGACGGCGCCAGCCTCGCGGAACTCGTCGATCGCACCAAGCTGCCGAGGGCAACGGCGCACCGGCTGGCGCAAGCGCTGGAGATTCATCGGATGCTGGTACGGGACACGCAGGGACGCTGGCGTCCCGGTCCCCGCCTGGGCGAGCTCGCCAACGCAGCCCCGGACGTCCTGCTGACAGCGGCAGAGCCGCTGCTGTCCGCATTGCGGGACGCCACCGGCGAGAGCGCGCAACTCTACCTACGCAGAGCCGACGAGCGTCTCTGCGTGGCCGCGGCCGAACGGGCCAGCGGCCTGCGCGACACCGTGCCCGTCGGCGCCATACTGCCGATGACGGCCGGTTCCGCGGCACAGATCCTCCTGGCGTGGGAGCCCCCCGAGGCGGTCATGCCGCTGCTGCCCCGCTGCAAGTTCACCGGCCGCACGCTGGCCGAGGTGCGCCGGCGCGGCTGGGCCCAGTCCGTCGCCGAGCGCGAGGCCGGCGTGGCGTCGGTCAGCGCCCCCGTACGCGACCGCACGGGCCGGGTCATCGCCGCGATCAGCGTCTCCGGCCCGATAGAGCGGCTCGGCAGGCGCCCCGGCGACCGTCACGCGATGGCGGTGGTCCGCGCCGGGCAGCGGCTCTCCGGACTCTGAACAGCTGATCCTTCCCCCGCTGAGCGTCGTGGCTGATGGCACCTACCATGAGCGCCGATCTTCAACGGGGAAAGGAACCCTCATGGCAGACCCTCAGGCGCCGGTGGACGATCCGTCCACCGGCGCCGCCGCGTCCGCGCCCGAGACCGTCATCTCGCTCGACCGCGACCCGCACGCCGACACCGCACCGGCACCCGCCCGGCGCCGCCCGCTCGCGCTGATCCTGGCCTCGGTGGTGGCGGTCGTGCTGCTGCTCGGCGTGGGCGCGTACGCCGTCTACCGCTTCGCCTTCGGCGACGGCCGCCGGGCCGAGGAGCTCACCCCGGCCTCCGCCGCCCTGTTCGTGTCGATCGACCTGGACACCGGGCTGGAACAGCAGCTGAAGCTGTTCCGGCTGGCGCAGAAGGCCCCGCAGGGCGGCGACGGTGCGGCGCAGCGCGACGAGGCCCTGGGCGAGCTGCTCAAGAGCCTCGGCCTCGACGGCGTCGACGTCGATCGCGACCTGATGAGCTGGCTCGGCCGCCGCGCGGGCGTCGCGCTCTGGATGGACGGCGGCAAGCCGTACCTGCTCATCACCGCTGCCAGCACGGACAGCGGCAAGGCCGGCACCGGCCTGACCCGGGTCCGCGACGGCGTGGACGAGGGCACCAGCATGGGCTTCGTGGCCCGTGACGGCGTCGTGCTCATCGCGCTCGGCGAGAAGGACGGCCAGCGGGCCGCCGACCGCGCCTTCGCCGAGGCGCAGCGGACGCCGCTGGCCGACGCCGCCTCGTTCGCCGCCGACCGGGGCTGGCTGGAGGGCGACCAGCTCGCCGTCGTCTGGGCCGACCTGCCGCGCTACCAGGAGGCCACCACCGCCCTGATGACGGCCGGGCTGACCGACGCCGAGGAGGAGCTGCTCGGCGACGCCCCCAAGGCACAGGGGCGCCTCATCGCGGGCGTACGCGCCACCGAACACGGCCTGGAGGCCCGCTACCGCACGTTCGGTGCCCAGAACCCGGCCCCGGCCCTGCGCGACGCCGTGGCCCGGCTCGGCGCCCTGCCCGGCGACGCGCACGTCGGCCTCGTGGCTCAGCTGCCCCAGGGCCTGGCCACCCAGGCGTCCGCGCCGACCTCGCCGTACCAGGCGCTGCTCGGCCTCGCCCTGACCCAGGCGATGTTCAGCGGGCCCGACGCGATGCACCTCGGCGAGGAGGCCGACCTGTCGGAGCTGCCCGAGCTGGAGACGCCCCCGTCCGGCGGGCCGGAGCCGCTCGAGCCGGACCTGACCGAGGCCGAGCAGCGCGAGCTGGAGGCGCTGCTGAGCAAGGGCGTCGACAAGCTCACCGCGGCCGAGCGCAAGCGCGCCGAGAAGCTGATGGGCCTGCCCGCGGGCACCCTCGCCGACCTCGGCGAGCTGGGCGGCCCCACGGGTACGGGCAGCATGACCGACCCGCTGGGCATGTTCGCGGCGTTCGACGGCACCACGGTCAGCGTGGCCGCCCGCTTCGGCGAGGGCGGCGAACCGGCGGCCCGGATCACGGCCGAGGCCCGCGACGCCGCGGGCGCGAAGAAGATCGCGGACCTGTTCGGCGAGTTCACCAACCCGGCCGGCGGCAAGGCCGGCGGCCTCACCACCAGCACCTCCGGCAACGTCGTCACCGCCGGCACCGCGGGCTATACGGCGGGCACCGGCACGCTCGCCGAGCGGCCCGCGTTCCAGCAGGCCACAGCAGGCGCTCCCGCCGCAACGGACGTCGCGCTCTACGTCGATCTGGCGCAGCTGCTGCCGAAGGACCAGCGCGACCGCCTGCCGTTCGAGGCGCTCGCGGTCCTCCAGGGCACCGAGGGCGGCGACCAGACCGGCGTCATCCGCCTCATCATGCGCTGACCCGCATCCCGTTGATCAGGCTCCCGTCACGCTGTTTCTGACAGCATGGCGGGAGCTTCGACCATGGCGTGCTCGGCCGGTGTGATCGGCCCGAGCACTCGTCAGAAGTTCGACCCGGGGGTGTCCACCAGGTGCCCGCCCACGGAACTGGGGTTCTTGTCGTCCGGAAACCCCTGGTGGAGGTCCCGGGAGGGGTCTAGGGCGCTGCGGCTGCGGCTGCGCCGCGCCACGATGAAGACCATGACGGCCACCAGCACCGCGGTGACGACGAACATGCCCACCAGGAATTCCATGGCCGGAGGGTAGCGGGACCCGGCCACCCGCACTGCCCCGGCAACGTCTCACGAAGATCACGTCTTCGTGTCGAAAGCTCAGGCCAGACTGCGCATATCGACACGAGACAACGATCTTGGACCGACGGCTACAGCTCTGGCCACGCCGCCGCCGGTCCCGCCGGAGCAGGCGTTCTCAGAAGGAGCCGCCGGAGCCGCTGCCGGCACCAGGATGCGAAGAGCTGTCCGAGTGGTGCTGGCCGAAGGGGCCGGGCGTCTTGTGGTCGGGGAAGCCCTGGTACGCGTCCTGCGAAGGGTCGAGACGGCTGCGGCTGCGCCGCGCCACGATGAAGACCATGACGGCGACCAGCACCGCCGTGACGACGAGAACGCCTACCAGTAGCTCCATGGCCGGGAGGGTAGCGGCAGCAGGCCACATTCCGCTGCCCCTGGCCGGAACGGGTCCGGCAGCCCGATCAACCTGCTGGGCAGATTCGTGCCCGTTCACCTACGGAGATCACTGCTTCGTGTCGAAAGCTGCGGCCAGACCACGCGTTCTGACACGAGACAGCGATCTCCCGGCCGCCACCGCCGCCCGACGGCTCCAGCGGCTTGGCGCGGCGGCTCTACCCTCCGGGCATGGAGATCTTCGTAGGCGTTCTAGCCGGCGGCGCGGTGCTCGTCACCGTCCTGCTCGTGATCGCGGCCCGGCGCAGCCGCAGCCGCAGCACGCTCGACCCGTCACAGGACCTCTACAGCGGCGTCCCCCGGGGCACCGAGGTGCACCCCACCGTGTTCGACTGGGAGCAGTACCGGCCATGACCACATCCCACAGCCCTGAAGCCGATGACGAAAGAAGCGCACGAGCATCGCTCGTGCGCTTCTTTAACCTGGTAGCCCCGAAGGGATTCGAACCCTCGCTACCGCCTTGAGAGGGCGGCGTCCTAGGCCGCTAGACGACGGGGCCAGGTCGACGTTCCGGAGAACATCTCTTCTTCAGTTTTCGACCGCCTTGCTGATCTCTCAGCTCGGCGGCCTGCTGAACTCTAGCAGGTCCAGCAGCCTCGCGCTAATCGGGCGCTTGCCCGTTCAGGCTTGGTTGCTGGGGTACCAGGACTCGAACCTAGACTAACTGAACCAGAATCAGTTGGGCTGCCAATTACCCCATACCCCATCGGCACCGTTTCCGCTGCCGGGGATGAACTTTACCTGACGGCCCCGGCAGCGCCAAATCGGTATCCGCTAGCGCGCCGCGACCGGGTTGCGCAGCTCGCCCAGCCCCTGGATCCGCACGCTCACCACGTCTTTCGCGGCCAGCGGGGAGACGCCGGCCGGGGTGCCGGTGAGGATGACGTCGCCCGGCAGCAGCGTCATGACGTGGGACACGTACGACACCAGCGAGGGCACGTCGAACACCATCTGCGAGGTGCGGCCGAGCTGGCGCACCTCCTCGTTGACCTCGCAGCGCACCTCGACGTCGGCGACGTCGGCCGCCGTGTCGATCCACGGCCCCAGCGGGCAGAACGAGTCGAAGCCCTTGGCCCGGGTCCACTGGCCGTCGCTGCGCTGCAGATCCCGTGCGGTGACGTCGTTCGCGCAGGTGTACCCGAAGATCGCCTTCTCCGCGGCGGCCCGGTCCACCCGGCGCGCACCGGTGGCGCCGATCACCACGGCCAGCTCGGCCTCGTGCTCGACCTGGTGCGACTGCTCGGGCAGCCGGATGATGTCGTGCGGGCCGATCACCGAAGTGGACGGCTTGAGGAACAGCAGCGGCTCCTTGGGCACCTCCGCGCCGTGCTCGGCGGCGTGGTCGGCGTAGTTGCGGCCCACCCCGATCACCTTGCTGGGCAGGATCGGCGACAGCAGGCGTACGTCGGCCAGCGCGAACCGCTGCTCGGTGTAGTCCAGCTCGCCGAACGGGTGCCCGTTGATCGCGCGCACCGTCAGCGCCTGCGAGCCGGCCTCCGGGTCGCCCTCCACGACGCCGAACGACATGCCACCCGGATGAACGAAACGTGCGATGCGCACCACAGCCCCCAGCCGAAGCTCAGTTGTTTGATTCCGGGCTCCAACTTACGCGCCGCCCTGGTGTGACCCGGCTCGCTCCACGGCCGACACCGCCCGCCCGGCCCGGACACCCACCGCGGCTACCCTTGCCGGGTGACCACCGCCACCGCCATCACCGAGGTGCTGGACCCGGCGGTGTGGCGTGCCCGGCGGCAGGCGCACGAGGAGCTGGTCGACGGCTGGCTGGCCACGCACCTGGCCCGGCGCCGCGACGGCGTCAAGCACCCGGTGCACGACTTCCTGTTCACGTACTACTCGCACCGCCCCGCCCAGCTGCGGCGCTGGCACCCTGGTGCCGGAGTGCTGCTGGCCGGCGGCGAGCCCGCCCGTGACTACATCACCGCCGACGGCGGCGTGGTGCTCGACCCGGCCCTGCTCGCCAAGCGCGCCGAGGCCGTGCGCTGGATCCGCGACCTGCTCGCCGCGACCACGTCGCGCCCGGCCCAGCTGGGCTGCTTCGGCATGCACGAGTGGGCCATGGTCTACCGGCAGACCCAGCAGGAGGTGCGGCACAACGCCTGGCCGCTGCGGCTGTCCCCCGCCGCGACCGCCGAGGTCGTCGAAGACCGGGGAGTACGCTGCACGCACTTCGACGCGTTCCGCTTCTTCACCGCGCCCGCCCGCCCGCTCAACGCGCACCAGCCGTCACGGGAGCTGCAGCCGGTCCTGGAGCAGCCCGGCTGCCTGCACGCCAACATGGACCTCTACAAGTGGGCGTACAAGCTGTCCCCGCTGGTGCCCAGCGAGCTGGTCACCGCCTGCTTCGCCCTGTCCCGCGAGATCCGGGTGCTGGACATGCGCGCCAGCCCGTACGACCTAGATGCCCTGGGCTTCCCCCCGGTGCGCATCGAGACCCCCGAGGGCCGCGCCGACTACGCCGCCCAGCAGCGTGACTTCGCCACCCGCGCCGCCCCACTACGCGCCGCGCTCACCGCCCACTGCGACGCGCTGCTCACCCTCGCCGCCGGCTGATCTCCGCTGATCTCACTCCCCGACGCCGCCCTCGCCCGGCACCGTGGCGCCCTGGTGTCGGCGCGCCATGATCGCGTCGATCTTGCGCGAACTGTTAGGCATTCGCCCGTTTCAGGCGTGTCGTCCCCACAGTTCGCGCAAGATCGGCGCGGGAGACGGCGCTATGCGATGCAGGCGCAGACGATGAGGGCGGCGCCGAAGTGGGTGGCGGCGACGACCTTGGCGGCGGGGTGGGGCTCGACTTCGGCGATCATCTCGCCGAGGCGGCCGGGGGTCAGCCAGTCGAGGACGAAGAAGGCCAGGGCCATCAGGGCGATGCCGAGCAGGCCGAAGACCACCGTCGAGGCCAGGCCCTTGCCGAAGTCCTCGTAGCTGGTGAAGATCGCGGTGAACACGATCAGCGCGATGCCGAGCTGGTTCGCGGCCAGCAGCAGGGCCGCGTTGCTGCTGCGCTGGTGCCAGATCAGCTCGCGCAGGCGGCCCGGCGTGAGCAGGTCCACCACGATGAAGCCGACGGCCATCAGGCTGACGCCGGCCACCCCGAAGACCACGCTCTGCCACGCGCCCGTGATCAGATCCTGCAACATGAAACTGCCTCCACTAGGTCAGACGTCGTGGGGCAGGCTAGCGGACCCCCGCAAGGGGGCCCGCCGCGCAGGGATCAGCAGGTGGCCTACAGCGCACCCAGGTACTTACGGCGCTCGAACGGGGTCACCTCGCGCCGGTACTCCTCCCACTCCGCGCGCTTGTTGCGCAGGAAGAAGTCGAACACGTGCTCGCCGAGCACGTCGGCGACCAGCTCCGAGCCGGCCATGACGTCGATCGCCTCGGACAGGTTCTCCGGCAGGCTGGCGTACCCCATCGCGCGGCGCTCGGCGCTGGACAGCGCCCACACGTCGTCCTCGGCGCCCGGGGGCAGCTCGTAGCCCTCCTCGATGCCCTTCATGCCCGCGCCCAGCAGCACCGCGAAGGCCAGGTACGGGTTGCAGGCGGAGTCGAGCGAGCGGACCTCGACGCGGGCCGAGTTCGGCTTGCCGTACGCCGGCACCCGCACCAGCGCGGAACGGTTCAGGTGGCCCCAGCAGACGTACGCCGGCGCCTCGGTGATCTGGTCCGGGATGGTCTGCGGGAACAGGCGCTTGTACGAGTTCACCCACTGGTTGGTGACCGCGGTGAACTCGCGCGCGTGGGTCAGCACGCCCGCGATGAACGCCTTCGCCGTCTTGGACAGCTTGTGCGGGTCGGCCGGGTCGTGGAAGGCGTTGCGCTCGCCCTCGAACAGCGACAGGTGCGTGTGCATGCCGCTGCCCGGCTGGTCGGTGAACGGCTTGGGCATGAACGTGGCCCGCACCCCGTGCGACAGCGCCACCTCCCGCATCACGTGCCGGAAGGTCATGATGTTGTCGGCCGTGGTCAGCGCGTCCGCGTACCGCAGGTCGATCTCCTGCTGGCCGGGGGCGACCTCGTGGTGGCTGAACTCCACCGAGATGCCGATGCGCTCCAGCGCCAGCACCGCCTGGCGGCGGAAGTCGCGCGCGATGGCGTGCGTGGTGTGGTCGAAGTAGCCGCCCGCGTCCACCGGGGTCGGCACGCCGCCGTCCGCGGGCGCGTCGGCGAGCAGGAAGAACTCGACCTCGGGGTGGGTGTAGAAGGTGAAGCCCTTGTCGGCGGCCTTCGACAGCGCGCGGCGCAGCACGTGGCGCGGGTCGGCCCAGCTCGGCGTGCCGTCCGGCATGAGGATGTCGCAGAACATCCGGGCGCTCTCGCCGGAGCCGCCGCCCTCGAACGGGAACACCTGGAAGGTGGTCGGGTCCGGCATCGCGATCATGTCGGACTCGTAGACGCGCGCGAAGCCCTCGATGGCCGAGCCGTCGAAGCCGATGCCCTCCTCGAACGCCGACTCCAGCTCGGCCGGGGCGACGCTGACCGACTTCAGGGTGCCGAGCACGTCGGTGAACCAGAGGCGCACGAACCGGATGTCGCGCTCCTCAAGCGTGCGCAGCACGAACTCCTGCTGACGATCCACGGCATGCCTCTCTCGGACGAGATCTCCGGGCCAGTCTGGCGCGGCCTCATTACGGGCACGTTACGCCATACCTCAGCCTTACGCCGGGCCACGGTGATCCCGCAACTTCGACGCCCTTCACCCCGTTGGACGGGGCAGTAACAAGCTCGCGCGAGGAGCGCCCATGAACCGCCTGGACCGCATGTTCCCCGTCCGGCACCGCACGATCGCCGGGGGCGTCGCCCTCGGCGGTCTGCTGATCACCGCGCTCACGCTGGCGGGGGTGCTGGGCGCCTCGCATCGCCAGAAGCAGGGCCAGGCCACCGACGTACGCCGGACCGACACCATCACGGCGAGCCAGCCGGAGCTGCAGGCGGCCCTGCTGGCGCCGATCGACCTGCCCGCGAGCTACGCCCCGCAGCCGCCGGCCGCCTCGCCCAAGCCGAAGCCGCCCAAGCAGGAGCGCTGCGCCGCCCTGCTCAGCGCCCCCGACGAGCTGATCCGCACCGCGGCGGCCACGGTCTCCACCCACCCGAAGGGCGCGCTGGAGCCCAGCGCCCAGGCGGTCTCCAAGCACCGCGGCCCGACGCTGATCACTCAGGTGCTGACCACCTTCACCGGGGACGGCGCCGCGACCACGCTCGGCGAGCTGCGCCGCATGGGGCAGCGCTGCCGCGACTTCAACGCGGTGCTGGACGACGGGACGGCGGTGCGGGTCCGCGTCGACGACGTGCCCCGCGACAGCCTCCCCGCCGAGCTGCTGAAGCTGGAGGGCGACGCGTACGCGGTCCGCTTCACCCTCACCGGCAAGGCCAAGACGATGACCGGCTACCTCGCCCTGGGCCGCGTCGGCAGCGTGCTGTCCGGCCTGCGTGAGATGGACTCCGGCGAGCCCACCGGCGCCGTCGCCGACCTGACCCGCTTCACCGGCCTGCTCGAACAGGCCGCCCGCAAGCTCCTCCCCATCACCCTCGGCGCCCCCCAGCCCTGACCACCGCCCACCGCCCCGGCCCCGCGCCGCCGCGGTCATGATCGTCCGACTTGCCTGGCACTCGGGCGTATCTTCAGGCCGCTTTCGCCCGTCTGCCTGGCAAGTCGGTCGATCATCGGCGGGCCCGTCGGACGATCATGGGACGACCCGGTGGTGGATGAGGCGTCCGGTGTGGTGGGGCACACGGGGTGTGGGTAGCACGTGGCGGCGGGGGTGTGCGGGAAGATGTGGGCATGACCGCCACGCTGCGTCTCGCTCTCGCTCAGGTCAATCCCACCGTCGGCGACCTCGCCGGCAACAGCTCGCTCATCCGTGAGTGGGCGGCGCGGGGCGCCGAGGCGGGCGCGCACGTCGTCGCCTTCCCCGAGATGATGCTGACCGGCTACCCGATCGAGGACCTGGTGTTCCGGCAGTCCTTCGTCGAGGCCTCGCAGCGGGCGCTGACCCGCCTCGCCGCGGACCTGCACGCCGACGGGCTGGGCGAGACCGCGGTCATCGTGGGCTACCTGGACGCCGACGGCCCGGCGCGGCTGGGCGCGGACAGCACCTCCCCGGTCGGCCCGCGCGACTCGCTCGCGCTGCTGCACCGCGGTGTGGTCGCGGCCCGCTACCACAAGCACCACCTGCCCAACTACGGCGTCTTCGACGAGGACCGCTACTTCGTGCCCGGCGACACGCTGACCGTGGTGCGGGCGGTGTGGGCCGACGGCAGCCAGGCCGATCTGGCGCTGACCGTGTGCGAGGACATCTGGCAGGCGGGCGGGCCGTTCGCGGTCGCCGCGTCGGCCCGGGTCGGCCTCGTGATCAACATCAACGGCTCGCCGTACGAGCTGAACAAGGACGACGCGCGGCTGCCGCTCGTGTCGCGCCGGGCCCGGGAGGCCGGGGCGGCCGTGGCGTACGTCAACATGATCGGCGGCCAGGACGAGCTGACCTTCGACGGCGACTCGATCATCGTGGCGGCCGACGGCACGCTGCTGGCCCGCGGCCCCCAGTTCCACCAGGCGCTGCTGGTGCACGACCTGCCCCTGCCCGAGGCCGACCCGGACGCACCCGACGGCCACCTCGGCGCGATGCGGGTCGAGCGGGTGCTGCTGCCCACCTCGTGGACCGCGCCGCAAGGCCCGGCGGCCGACGCCGGCATCGCCCCGCGCCTGGGCGACGAGGCCGAGGTGTGGAACGCGCTCGTGCTCGGCCTGCGCGACTACGTACGCAAGAACGGCGCCAAGTCGGTGCTGCTGGGCCTGTCCGGCGGCATCGACTCGTCGGTGGTGGCCGCGATCGCGGTGGACGCGCTCGGCGCCGAGCACGTGGTCGGCGTGTCGATGCCCAGCGGCCACTCGTCGCAGCACTCCCGCGACGACGCCGCCGACCTGGCCCGGCTCACCGGCCTCGACTACCGCGTCGAGCCGATCCAGCAGATGGTCGACGGCTTCCTGTCCAACCTGAACCTGTCCGGCCTGGCCGTGGAGAACCTGCAGGCCCGCGTCCGCGCGGTGATCCTGATGGCGCTGTCCAACCAGGAGGGCCACCTGGTGCTCACCACCGGCAACAAGAGCGAGCTGGCCGTGGGCTACTCGACCCTCTACGGCGACTCGGTCGGCGCGTTCAACCCGCTCAAGGACGTGCCGAAGACGCTGGTGTGGAAGCTGGCCAACTGGCGCAACACCATCGGCGAGGTGATCCCGGAGAACTCCATCACCAAGCCGCCGAGCGCCGAGCTGCGCCCGGGCCAGCTGGACACCGACTCGCTGCCCGAGTACGACACGCTGGACCCGATCATCATGGGCTACGTGGACGGCGACAAGGGCCGCGCCGAGCTGGTCGCCGAGGGCCACGACCCCGCGCTGGTGGACCGGGTGCTGCGGCTGATCGACGGCGCGGAGTACAAGCGGCGCCAGTCCGCGCCCGGCACCAAGATCTCGTTCAAGTCGTTCGGCCGCGACCGCCGGATGCCGATCACGAACCGCTGGCGGGAGAGCTGACCCGGGCGGCCAGTGAATTACTCCACTGAACCCTGACATCGGGTGTTCAACAGGTGGAAACATCGTCCTCAGATCCCGGGGACCGCGTTCGCGGCTTCGAGGAGAGAGGAGACAGCGATGTCCGACAGTGTGCCCTCCCTCTACGGCGGGCCGGCCGGCACGCGGGTGCGCACCCGCCACCTGCAGCTGGCCAAGGAGCGTGGCGAGAAGTGGGCCATGCTGACCTCGTACGACCAGTACACGGCCCAGATCTTCGACGAGGCGGGCATCCCCGTGCTGCTCGTCGGCGACTCGGCCGCCAACAACGTGTTCGGCTACGAGTCGACCCTGCCGGTGACCGTCGAGGAGATGCTCCCCCTGGTCCGCGCCGTGGTCGGCGCCACCAAGCGCGCCCTGATCGTCGGCGACCTGCCCTTCGGCACGTACGAGGAGGGTCCGGTGCAGGCGCTGCGCACCGCCGTCCGCTTCATGAAGGAGGCCCGCTGCCACGCGGTGAAGCTGGAGGGGCACCGCCCCGCCCAGATCGCGGCGATCACCGGCGCGGGCATCCCGGTCATGGCCCACCTGGGCTTCACCCCGCAGTCCGAGCACCAGCTCGGCGGCTACCGGGTGCAGGGCCGCGGTGAGGACGCGGCCGCCACCCTGCTCCAGCAGGCCCGCGAGGCCGTCGAGGCGGGCGCGTTCTCCGTCGTCCTGGAGATGGTCCCCGGCGACGTCGCCAAGCAGGTCACCACCGAGCTGCCCGTGCCCACCATCGGCATCGGGGCGGGCCCCGACACCGACGCCCAGGTCCTCGTCTGGCAGGACATGGCCGGCCTGCGCCCCACCTCCGCCGGCCCGACCCCCCGCTTCGTCAAGAAGTACGCCGACCTGCACGCCGTCCTGTCCGAGGCGGCCACCGCCTACGCCACCGAGGTCCGCGAAGGCACCTTCCCCACCTCCGCCCACACCTTCTGAAGGAAGGGCACCTTCTTACTGTTTTCCGTAGTAGAAGGTGCCCTTCCTAACGTCTCTCAGACGTCGGTGACGCGGATGCCGGAGTGGGCCTTGTAGCGCTTGTTCATGGCGATCAGATTGGCGGTGAGGGCCTCGACCTGGCCGGCGTTGCGCAGGCGGCCGGCGTGCACGCCGCGCATGCCGGGAATGCGGCCCGCCAGCGCCTGGACCACGGCGACGGCGTCGCGGTCGTCGCCGAGCACCAGAATGTCCAGGTCCATCGAGGTCACCGCCGGGTCGGCCAGCAGCTCGGCGCTGACGTGGTGGAACGCCGCGGTCACCCGGGCCCCGGGCAGCAGCGCCTCAGCCTGCTGCGCGGCACTGCCCTCGTCCACCTTGAGGGCGTACGGGCCCTGCTTGTCGAAGCCGAGCGGGTTCACGCAGTCCACCACGATCTTGCCGACCAGCACCTCGGCCAGCTCGGTGAGGGTGGCGGCGTGCCCGGCGTACGGCACCGCGACGATCAGCACGTCTGCGCGCGCCGCGACGTCGGCGTTCTCGCCGCCGCCCACGTTCCCGCCGGACTGCTGCGCCAGCTCCTGCGCCGCCGCCTGCGCCCGCTCGGCGCTGCGCGAGCCGATCAGGATGTGCTGCCCGGCCAGCGCCAGCCGGTACGCCAGGCCGCGGCCCTGATCGCCGGTGCCGCCGAGAATGCCGACCGTCAGCCCGCTGACGTCGGGAAGGGAAGCGAGATCCAAAGCCATACGCCCGATCCTCGCACCGAACGAGCGTTCAGCGCGCTATGACATGGCTCGCACGAACAGCACACCCGCCACGGCCACCCCGAATCCCACGATGACCGCCCGCAGGGTACGGGCCGGCAGCCGCCGCCCCAGCCGCGCCCCGGCGAACCCGCCCAGCAGCGTCGCGGGCACCAGCACCGCCACCGCGGGCCAGAAGACCGGGCCGAACAGCGCGTACGCCGTCGTGGCGACCACGCCCACGGCGAGCTGGAGCGCGTTCTTCAGCGCCACCACCCGGTTCATGGTCTCGACGACGACCACGCCCAACACGGCGATCAGGATGACGCCGAGCACCGAGTTGAAGTAGCCGCCGTAGATGCCGACCCCGAACAGCAGCACGTAGCGGAGCCAGCGAGGCTGCCCGTGCGGCTCCCCCACCAGGCGCACCACCCGCTCCTGGAACGCGAGCAACAGTGACGCCGCCAGCACCAGCAGCGGCATCACCTTCGCGAAGACGCCGGGTGACGTGTGCAGCAGCAGCACGCATCCGGTGATGGCGCCCGCCACCACCGTCGGGGCGAGCACGCGCAGGCGTACCCCCTGATTTTGCAGGTCTTGCCGGGTGCCCAGCACGCTCGCGGAGTACCCGCCGGTCACGGAGATCGAGTTGGTGACCGTCGCCTGGATCGGCGGCACGCCCAGCGCCAGCAGGGCGGGCAGCATCAGCAGCGAGCCGCCGCCCGCCACCGCGTTCACGCCCCCGGCCGCCACCCCGACCACCGCCAGCAGGCCCAGCATCGCTACATCCATCCCACGCGAGGCTAGCGGGTGGCCGGCTCTCGCCGTTGATCGCTGGTTCGTGTCACAAAGTGCGCTCCAGCCTCAGGTTCTGACACGAACTCGCGATCAACAATCCCCAGCCCGCGCGGTGGCGAGCCCTCCGCACGGAAGCCGTATCATGGTCAACGCGACGGACGAGTCGGCCGGGCGGTCGCGTCACCACGGGAAACCGCTGGTGCCGAGGAACGTCCGGACTCCACAGGGCAGGGTGGTTGCTAACGGCAACCCGGGGCGACCCGCGGGAAAGTGCCACAGAGAACAGACCGCCCGCGCTCTTCGGAGCAGCGGGTAAGGGTGAAACGGTGAGGTAAGAGCTCACCAGCACCCCGGGTGACCGGGGTGGCTCGGTAAACCCCACCCGGAGCAAGACCAAGAAAGGCCGCTCGACCCGCCTCGGCGGGCGGGGGGCCGCGCGGACGATCGAGGGCGGCCCGCCCGATGTCCGCGGGTAGGTTGCTCGAGCCTGTCGGCGACGGCAGGCCTAGATGGATGACCGCCGCCCGCGCGCGAGCGCGGGGCACAGAATCCGGCGTACAGGCCGACTCGTCCGTCCCTGTACCGGCCCGCCGCCGGCCGCGTCCGTCCGGACGCCGTGGCATGATCGGCGGCGTGTCCGTTTCGCACCCCCTGGTCGTCCGTCCTCGTGAGGCGTCCGACCTGCCCGCCTGCGTCGAAGCGCTGGCCGCCGTGCACTCGTCTGGCGCGGGCTATCCGACCCGCTGGCCCGCCGATCCCGTCGCCTGGCTGACCCCCGGCGACCTCGCGCAGGGCTGGGTCGCCGTGCTCGGTGAGGCGGTCGTGGGCCAGGTGCTGCTGCGCGACAGCAACGCCCACGGCCACAACATCAGCCGCCTGTTCGTCTCCCCCGCCGCCCAGGGCGCAGGCGTGGCCGCGGCACTGCTCGACACCGCCGTCACCTGGGCCCGTGACCGGGACCTGCCGCTGATGCTGGAGGTGACCGCCCACGCCGCGGCCGCGATCAGGCTGTACGAGCGCACCGGCTGGCGGCGTACCGGCACCACGGTCGCGGCCTGGACCGCTCCGGACGGCAGCCCCGTCGACGTGCACCGCTACGTCCTGCGCCCCTAGCCCACGCCGGCGGCCGCCGCCGGGATCGGCCGTCTTGCGCAGCTGTCGCAGCTGTCACGGAGTGGCCGGGGCCAGGCACAGCACCTTGCCGCCGAGAGAGACGTGGGGCTGCCCGGCATCCGGACAGTCGGTCACCGAGGTGCCGATCTTCACGATCCGGTACGCGCCCGGCTCCGCACAGCCGGCCGGAGCGGCGTCCGCCCCGGCCTGCTTGACGCAGTCGCCGACGGCGAGGGCGCCGACCGCGCTCGACTGCTCGACCCCCGGCGGATGCTCCTGGCCGATACCGATGAAGTAGCCGACGGCGACGAGGGCGCAGGTGGCGACGCCGAGCACCATCCCACCGACCACCCCGATAACGATCTTCGTCGACGCATCCACGCCCACCACTCCCGTGTCGATGAATGGCGGACGTTACCGTCGGGCTCGGTGGCCTGTCGACCCGTCGCCGCGCCATCAGCCCGCGGGCGGTGCGATCCGGACCGAGCGCCGGGAACGGATCCCGGCCGTGGCCTGTCCTAGGAACGGGATGTTCACCACGGGAGGTTCTGATGCCGCTACGCAAACTGCTGCTCGCCGCGTTGCTGCCGGTCGTGCTCGCACCGGCGGCCTGCTCGGCGGAATCGCCGGCCCGTCCCGCCGCCACCGCGACGGCAGCCGCGCCGCGCCCCTCCGCCGTCGCTCCGGCCGCGCCCACCGAGCCCACGGACTGCGGCGATGTCGTGCTGCTCCAGGGCGGCGAGGTGTCGGCCGAGACCACCGCCTGCTTCCTGGACGCGGTACGCGACAAGCGCCCCGCCGTGCTCAAGGTGACCCGGCCGACCGTCGAGGGCGACCCGATCCGGTACACGTACACGGCGCTGCCCGACGGCCGGGTCGAGGTGGTCACGGACGCCAGGGAGGACGGCTTCGGCAGCGGCACCATGTTTCGCGAGACGTGCACCGGCCCGGCGGCGGGCGGAGCGGCGCTGACGTTCGCGACGTGTTCGTCCCCGGTCCGGATAGGCTGAGCGCCACGGCGGACACCGGCGGTGCCTCACCCCGCCGCAGCCCGCGGTGGCCCGCCTGATCCCGCGGACGACCGGCACCTCCCCGGATCGGCGAAAGCCGCGGGTATCGGCGAAGGCCGCACGGGATCAGCGGTGGCTGCGCACCGACGGGGCGGGACCGTCGGCTTCCTGCCGCCGCCCTGGCGACGGCACCCGCCCGCGGCCCCCGAGCGACTCCGGCGCCCGAGGGTTGAGAAGGTGCCCTTCCTCTACGGAATCCGTTAAGAAGGTGCCCTTCCTTTCCAGGTGGAGGGCGGTGGCGTAGATGAAGAGGGTGATGCCGAGCATTTCGCAGAGTTCTTCGGCGGAGGCGGCGAGGACGTAGCCCATGGAGGCCCAGCCCGGGGTGAAGCCGATGTTCTCGCGGCCGGTGAAGGCGCCGAAAACCTCGATCCCGGCGGCGCCGCCGAGGTAGAGGGCGGCGGAGGCGAGCATCAGCCGGCGGATGCGCGGCGGCAGGGTGAGCAGCAGGCGCAGGTACGCCAGGCCGAGCACGACGACCACGGGGGCGGCCAGGACGAGCCAGGACAGGTAGGACGCCTCCCCCGCGTCGAGCACGTCGGCCTGCGCGCCCAACTCGTGGAACTGGGAGAACTCGTCCAGCGACAGCACGGTGAAGACGCCCGCGAGCACGCGCCAGTGCCACCGGTGGCGGCCGCCGGCGGCGGCGGTGCGCCACAGCAGCAGCGCGGCCAGGAACAGGATGCCGCTGGAGAACCACGTCGGCAGGTTCTGCTCCTTGTCGACGTAGAAGAACTTGACGATCCTTCCCCAGTACGGGATCAGGTCGTACACCCCGAAGCCGTGATACACGACGGTGAACCCGAGGCTGAGCAGGTGGATCGCGGCCACGCACCAGAGCAGCAGCCGCAGCAGGCGCGATGCCGGAATGTCCAGTCCCATGCCCGCTCAACGAGGCGGCGGCTGTCCACAGCACGGCGTACACCGGTTACTCATACGCCCGGTTCTGTGCCATAGTCACCCCGTGTCCGATACCCCTGCCCGGATGCTCGCGCTCGCCGGTGTCCTGATCGCCCTGGCCAGTCTGGTGGTGGCGCTGGCCGGTTACCGGCGCACGCGGGTGCGCCCGAGCGCGCGGCTCTACCACATCAACAACTTCGGGCCCGGCGACAGCAAGGAGTTCCTGATCGCCACCACCCTGACGAACGGGACGCTGGGCGCGGTGCAGGTGGTGACCTGCGAGTTCGAGGTGAAGGGCCTGCGCGGGCGGCACATGGTGGGCGGGCAGAGCCGCAAGGGCCCCGACCTGCCGTACAAGGTGGAGGGTCACCACTCGGCGACGTGGACGGTGCCGGTCACCGACGTCGCCGAGCTGCTGAAGGTGTACGGCAAGCAGACCGCGAAGATCCGTGCCGTGCTGGCGCTGGGCAGCGGGCGGGACGTGAAGGGCGGCTGGTTCCGCTTCGACTCCGACAAGTGGGGCAGCGGCGGCGAGAAGCCGAGGACCCCGGCGCAGCGCACGCAGAGCCAGGCGAAGGCGAAGGTCTGACGTGACCGGCGTGGACATGTACTGGCACCGGGTGCCCGCGGACGACTTCGCGAAGGCCCAGCGCAGCCTGTTCGAGCAGGTGCCGGTGTACGGCGCCGAGGGCCACGAGGCGGCGCTGGCCGAGGGCTCCGTGGTCGCCGTCGCCGAGGACTACCTGCTGCTGGAGGTGCTGTTCGCGGGCGGTGCCACGCCCGGCGAGCACGCCGCGGGCCTGGTCGTGTCGGGCGGCGGCTGGTATCCGGTCGACCCGGCCACCGACGACGAGATCGGCCTGCTCGCGCCGGACGAGGTGCGCGCCGTCGCGGCGTACCTGGACGGCGCCGAGCCCGCGGCGTGGATCGCGCGGCGCGAGGCGGAGCTGGCCGCGGTGCTGCGCGGTTACTCGCCGCACCCGTGGGACGAGCGCCGTGCCGCCCACCTGGCCGGGCACGCACGGGCGCTGGCGGCGTTCTACCGCCGGGCGGCCGACGCGGGCGAGGCGGTCGTGAAGGTGCTGGTCGGCTAGGACCTGCCCGCGCTGTACGATCGACGGGTGCTGCTGGCTGCCGCCGCTCGCGGGTACGCCGAGGAGGTGCGCTGAATGGGCACCGGACACGCGCACGACCACTCACCCGGGCACGGCCACGCGCACGGGCACGCGGTGACCGCGGACGCGGACCGCCGCTGGCTGAGCATCGCGCTGGCGCTGATCCTCGGCTTCATGGGCGTCGAGGTCGTGGTGGGCGTGCTGGCCAGCTCGCTGGCGCTGCTGTCGGACGCCGCGCACATGCTCACCGACGCCGCCGCGATCGTGCTGGCGCTGATCGCGATGCGGCTGGCGGCGCGGCCGCCCCGGGGCGGGTACACGTTCGGGCTGAAACGGGCCGAGATCCTGTCGGCGCAGGCCAACGGCATCACGCTGCTGCTGCTCGCGGCGTGGCTGGGGTACGAGTCGGTGCGGCGGCTGCTGCATCCGGAGGCCGTCGCGGGCGGCGCGGTGCTGTTCACCGCGCTGGCGGGCATCGCGGTCAACCTCGCGGCGACCTGGTGCCTGTCCCGCGCCAACCGCACCAACCTCAACGTCGAGGGGGCGTTCCAGCACATCCTCAACGACCTGTTCGCGTTCATCGCGACCGCGGTGGCCGGTCTGGTGGTGCTGCTGACCGGTTTCGACCGCGCCGACGGCATCGCCTCGCTGATCGTGGTGGCGCTGATGGTGAAGGCGGGGGTGAGCCTGCTCGGCGCGTCCGGCCGGATCCTGCTGGAGGCCGCGCCCGCGGGCGTGGATCCCGACGCCCTGGGCGCCGAACTAGCCTGCACGCCGGGCGTGGTCGAGGTGCACGACCTGCACGTATGGCAGGTGACGTCGAGCTATCCGGCGCTGTCGGCGCACATCCTGGTCCAGCCCGGCGGCGACTGCCACGCGGTCCGCCGCGCCGTGGAACACCTGCTCCACGAGCGCCACCACATCGACCACACCACCCTCCAGGTCGACCACACCGACGAGCACGAAACCCCCGCCACCATCTCCACCGCCCACTGCGCCGACCCGCACGGCGCCACCTACCGCCCCGCGTGACCCGCCCGCACCGGGGCAGTTTCGGGGAAAGTGCAGCAAGGATCGGCTCGTCGCCTGCATTTTCCCCGAAACTGCACCCGCCCGGAGGCCCGGCTCCTCGGCGGACACGGGTGGGGAGTGCCGTAACGGGTGGTGGTGTAAGGGATGCCGCGATACGTGCACTGTGGAGTGGTCACATCGGCGGTCGTAGGAATTTGACTTTTTTACGGATTTCGCCAGCACATGTTCCTTTTGCGGCGCACAGTGATGTCTGGAGCAGCAGTGCGCGGACTGGCACCGCACCCACGGCCGTTCCACGGTTCCGCCGGAGACCTGACCGGCAGGACGCGATCCGTGAGGAGGACGAGCGATGGCCGTAGCCAAGGCCGCAGCGAAGAAGGCCCCAGCGAAGAAGGCCGCTGCCAAGAAGGCCGTGGCCAAGAAGGCCCCGAGCCGGCCGGCCGCGGCGAAGAAGGCCGCGGCCGCGAAGAAGACGTCGCCGGCGCGCAAGACCACGGCGAAGAAGACCTCGCCGGCCAAGAAGTCGACGGCCGCCAAGAAGACGGTCACGGCCCGCGCGACCGCGAAGAAGACGACCGCCGCGAAGAAGACCACGCCGATGAAGAAGGCCGCACCGGCCCGCAAGACCACCACGGCGAAGAAGACCACCGCCAAGAAGGCGCCCGCGAAGAAGGCCACCACCGCGCGCAGCTCCACGGCGGCGAAGAAGACGGCGGCAGCCAAGAAGACCACCGCCGCGAAGAAGGCCACCGCGGCCAAGAAGACGACTGCCGCGAAGAAGACCACCGCGGCCAAGAAGACTACCGCTGCGAAGAAGACCACGGCGGCGAAGAAGACCACCGCTGCGAAGAAGACGACTGCGGCGAAGAAGACCACGGCCGCCGCACGCAGCAGCACCGGCGCCCGGAAGATCACCGCCGCGGTGAAGAAGACCGCCGCCGCGAAGAAGACCACGGCCAGGAAGACGACGGCCGCGAGGAAGACCACGCCCATGAAGAAGGCCGCACCGGCCCGCAAGACCACCACCGCGAGGAAGACCACCGCCAAGAAGGCGCCCGCGAAGAAGGCCACCACCGCGCGCAGCTCCACGGCGGCCAAGAGGACCACCGCCGCGAAGAAGACCACGGCGGCGAAGAAGACCACCGCCGCTGCCCGCAGCAACGGCGCCAGGAAGACCACCGCGGCCCGCAAGACGGCCGCGAAGAAGGCGTCGCCTGCCAGAGCCACGTCCGCCGTGCGCAAGACCACCACCGCGCGCAAGAGCACGACGGCCCGCCGGAGCACGCCGATGCGCAAGGCCGTGATGGCACGCAGCACCTCGCCCGCCCGGCGGACCGCGGCGAAGTCCGCGCCCGCCCGCAAGGCGACGATGCGCAAGACGGCGATGAAGAAGGCCGTCCGGTCGTCGGTCCGATAGGCGTCCGTACGGGCCCCGCCGTGGCAGGCGGGCGCCTGGTAAGAATGACCAATGGCATACCGCCGACTACTCGTCGAGGCCATCGACTTCGCCGCCCTGCGCCGCGAGCTGGAGCTGCCGGAAGGCTTCCCGCCCGCGGCGCAGGCGCAGGCCGAGGCGGCCGCCGTCGAGGTCAAGCTGCCCGATGTCGACCGCACCGACCTGCCCTTCGTCACCATCGACCCACCCGGCTCGCGCGACCTGGACCAGGCCGTGTGCCTGTTCCGCCGGGAAGGCGGCTACCGGGTGCACTACGCGATCGCCGACGTCGCGTCGTACGTCGCCCCGGACAGCCCGCTGGAGGCCGAGACCTGGCGCCGCGGCCAGACGGTGTACCTGCCCGACGGCAAGGTGCCGCTGCATCCGGCGGTGCTCAGCGAGGGCGCGGTGAGCCTGCTGCCCGGCGTGGACCGGGCCGCCGTCGTGTGGACGATCGACGTCTCCGCCGAGGGCGACACCGTCGCGGTCCACCTGGAGCGGGCCCGCGTACGCAGCCGCGCCAAGCTCGCCTACGAGGGTGTGCAGGCCGATGTGGACGCCGGGCGGCTCACCGAGGCGATCGCGCTGCTGCCCGAGCTGGGCCGGCTGCTCATCGCGCGGGGGCTGGAGCGGGGCGCGATCAACCTGCCCATGCCCGACCAGGAGATCGAGCCGCACGACGGCAGCTGGCGGCTGAGCCTGCGCGCCCCGCTGCCCGCCGAGGAGTGGAACGCGCAGATCTCGCTGCTCACGGGCCGGGCGGCGGCGGGCATCATGCTCGCCGGGAAGATCGGCATGCTGCGCACCATGCCCCCGCCGGACCCGGAGGCGGTGGACCGGCTGCGCGTCGCCGCCCGCGGCCTGGGCGTGAGCTGGCCGGACGGCGCGACGGTCGGCCAGGTGCTGGCCGCGCTCGACCCGGCCCAGCCCAAGGCCGCCGCGTTCGTCGACGAGGCCGCCGAGCTGCTGCGCGGCGCCGGTTACACGGCGTTCGCGGGCGAGGTGCCGGAGCAGCCGCTGCACAGCGCGGTCGCGGACGCGTACGCCCATGTCACGGCTCCGCTGCGGCGGCTTGCCGACCGCTACGTCACCGAGGTCTGCCTCGCCCTGCACGAGGGCCGGGAGGTGCCCGCGTGGGCCGCCGCGGCGCTGCCGGAGCTGCCCGCGGTGATGTCCGGCACGGACCGGGTCGCCTCCGCCGCCGAGCGCGGCGCGGTGGACCTGGTCGAGGCCACGGTGCTGGCGGGCCGCGTCGGCGAGACCTTCCCCGCCGTGGTGCTCGACACCAACCACGGCAAACCCGGCGGCACGGTCGCCCTCGACGAGCCCGCCGTGCGCGCCCGCTGCGACGGTGACCTCACCGCCGGCGATCGCGTCACGGTCCGCCTCACCCAGGCCGACACCGCCAAACGCCTGGTCCGCTTCACCCTCGCCTGATCGGTACTCGTCCGTGGGCTACAACTTCTGGGTTGTGGGTACAACCCAGAAGTTGTAGCACCGCGAAACACCTACCCGGCGGCTCAGTTCTCGCCGAGGTGGGACGTGTCGTTGACGGTCCGCACCGAGACGCCGCCGTCCGGCCACACGTCCACGACCGAGATGCCCGTCGGATCGAGCAGCAGCCGGAACAGGAACGCGTCCCCGGCGGCCAGCGCGTCGCGCAGGATCAGCTTGATCGGTGAGACGTGCGAGACGATCACGACCGTCTGGCCCTCGTACGCCTGCTGGAGCTTGCCCATCGCGCCGCGCACCCGCTTGGCGACCTGCTGGAACGACTCCCCCTTGGGCGGCGCGACCGACGTCGAGGCAAGCCACGCGTCCAGCTCGGCCGGGTAGCGCTCGCGCACGTCGCCGAAGGTCAGCCCCTCCCAGGCGCCGAAGTCGCACTCGATGAGGTCCTTCTCGACCGTCACCGGCACCCCGCCCGCCGCCTCCGCGATCGCCGCCGCGGTGGCCCGGCAGCGGGCCAGGGGCGACGTGATCACGCGGTCGGGGCGCATGGCGGCGACGCGCCCGGCGGCGGCCGCGGCCTGCTTCTCCCCCGCCGCCGACAGCGGCACGTCGCCCCGGCCCGAATAGCGCTTCTCCGCGGTCAGCTGCGTCTCACCGTGGCGCACCAGCACCAGCCGGGTCGCCGGGGACGTACGCGGCGCCCAGTCCTCGCGCCGGGGCCGCCCTGCCGCGGCGGTCTCCGCCCGTGCGGACCGGCTCGTCGCCGCGCTCTCGGCCGGTTCGGGCGCGTCGCTGACACCCGCGCCGACGTGCTCGGTGATGGTCGCGACGATGACGGTCTCGCCGCCGCCCCGGGCCGCGGCGGCGTCCATCGCCGCGTTGGCCAGCGCGTCGGCGGCGCGGTTGCGCTCGCGCGGGATCCAGGTGTACGTCACCCGGTCGAACCGGCGCACCAGCGCGGCCACCTCGGCGGCCAGCGGGCGCAGCCCCGGGTGCTTGATCTGCCAGCGGCCGGACATCTGCTCGACCACCAGCTTGGAGTCCATGCGCGCCTCGACCTGCGCCGCGCCCAGCTCGGCGGCGGCCTCCAGCCCGGCGATGAGCCCCCGGTACTCGGCGACGTTGTTGGTGGTCACGCCCAGCGCGGCACTGCGCTCCGCGAGCACCTCGCCGGTCTCCGGATCGCGCACGACCGCGCCGTACCCGGCCGGGCCGGGGTTGCCGCGGGCGCCCCCGTCCGCCTCGATGACGACCCGCACGACGGTCACAGGCCCGACTCGGCGGTGCGGACCATGATGCGGCGGCACTCCTCGCAGCGCACGACCTCGTCCGGCGGGGCCGTCTTCACCCGGTTGCGGTCGGCGCCGAACAGCTCCAGGCGGCAGCCGCCGCAGCGGCCGTGCTGCACCAGGGCCGCGCCGAGGCCGCCGGACTGCTCGCGGATCTTCTCGTACAGCTGGACCAGCTCGCCCGGCAGGTCGGCGGCGAGCGGGCGGCGGGCCTGCTGCTTCCACTCGATCTCGCGGGTGATCTCGGTCAGCGCCTCGTCACGGCGGGTCTCGGCCGCGATGCGCTTCTCGCGCGCGATGGAGATCTTCTCGTCCACGCCGTCCAGCGCGCTCTGCGCCGTCTCGCGCTTCTCCATCAGCTCCAGCTCGGCGTCCTCCAGCTCGGTCTGCCGCCGGGTCAGCGAGGTGATCTCGTGCTCCAGGGCGGTCAGCTCGCGCGCGGGCAGCCGCCCGTCGTCGAGCCGCTGCTGGTCCTTGGCGCGCCGCTGGCGTACGGAGTCGACCTCGCGCTCCAGCTTGGTGATGTCGCGGTCCAGGTCGTCGACCTCGACCTCGGCCCGCACCCGCTCGTCTTCGAGCACGCCGATCGCCCTGCCCAGCACGTCCAACTCGGCGAGCTCGGGCAGCACCTTGCGGCGGTGCGCCAGCTGCTGCAGCGTCGTGTCGATGGCCTGCAGGTCGAGCAACCGC
Organism: Catellatospora sp. IY07-71; assembly: GCF_018326265.1. GTDB lineage: Bacteria > Actinomycetota > Actinomycetes > Mycobacteriales > Micromonosporaceae > Catellatospora. The sequence continues at coordinate 2,547,509 of NZ_AP023360.1, read as the reverse complement.
TGCTGGTCCTTAGGGTCGGCCTTCACGTCGGCACTCCTTCTCTCTGCGGTTGTCTGCGTGGTGGGCGGCGCGCTCAGGCGACAGGGTCAAGTGTCGCGCAGGCGTGGAACCGGAACGGATCGGTGGTCGTGTCGGAGACGATGATCTCAAGTCCCGTCTGCGCACGCAGCCAGGCGGCCAGCGGTGTCAGCCACGGCCGCTCGGTGGCGTAGTGACCGGCGTCGACCAGCGCGGGCCCACCGGAGGCGACCAGGTCGATGGTGCGGTGGTGCTTGAGGTCGCCGGTCAGGTAGACGTCGGCCCCGGCGGCCACCGCGTCGGGGATGAACTCGTCGCCGGACCCGCCGCACACCGCGACCGTGGACACCGTCCGGGCGGGGTCGCCGGCGACGCGTACGCCCCAGCCCGCCACGGGCAGCGCGGTCGCCGCGAGGTGCGCGAACTCGCCGAGGGTGAGCGGCGCGGGCAGCCGGCCGACGCGACCGGACCCGCGGCCCTCCTCGGTGGGCCGCAGCGGGCGGGTCTCCAGCAGGCCGAGCAGGTCGGCGAGGGCGTCGCTCACGCCCGGGCGGGCCACGTCGGCGTTGGTATGCGCGACGTACAGCGCGACCCCGTTGCCGATCAGGTCGTGCACGATGCGCCCCTGATAGGTGGTCGCCGCCACCGACGACACCCCGCTGAGCAGCAGCGGATGGTGCGCGATGATCAGGTCGGCGCCGGTGTCCAGCGTCTCCGCGACGGTCTGCGGCAGCACGTCCACCACCGCCAGCACCCGGGTCACCGGCTGCTCGGGGCGGCCGGTGACCAGCCCCACCCGGTCCCACGGCTCCGCCCAGCGGGGCGGGAACTCGGCCTCCAGCAGCTGCGTGAACGACGCGACAGTCCAGGTCACCCGATCAGACTAGTCAGGCGGGCAGAGCCGTGCGGCGGCCCGCACCGCCAGTTCCCACGGGAACTCGTGGCGGTAGGCGTCGCCCTCCCCCGGCGCGGGCAGTTTCAGCACGTCGTCGCCGTACAGCACCTCGATGCCCCAGCCGCGCAGGCGCGTGATGTTGTCCTGGAACGCGGGATGCCGCGCCATCGCGTCGTTGGTGTACGGGACCGCGACGATCGGCAGGCCCTTGCCCTGGCTCTCCACGAGCAGGCCCAGCACGAGCGTGTCGGCGATGCCCGCGCCCCACTTGTTGACCGTGTTCACCGTGGCCGGGGCCACGACCAGCACGTCCGGCGACGGCAGCACGTCCGGGTCGCCCGGGTTCTTGTACGCGCTGCGCACCGGGTGCCCGGTCTGCGCCGCCAGCGAGGGCACGTCCACGAACTTGCGGCCGTCCGGCGTGACCACGACGCACACGTCGAACCCGCGCTCCCGGGCGAGCGTCACCAGCGTGCCGACGTCGCGGGCGACCGGCGAGCCGCAGGCCAGGGCATACAGCACCGGCCTGCCGCCGGGTCGCGCGCCGGTCACACGCCCACGCCCATCTGCTCGGCCAGCTCGGCCAGCGACGAAGACGGCGTGCCGCGGGTGCGGCGCAGCACGTCGCTGAGCACCTCGTGCGCGATCGGGCGGCAGCGGATCTCGGCGGGCGCCAGCAGGTCGCCCTCCAGCAGCATCTCCCCGGCCCGCTCCACGTCGCCCACCTGGGCGAAGCCGCGCGCCATGTCGAGGTAGTGGTGGGCGCGGCGCTCGGGCAGCATCGCGTTGAACGCGGCCGGGTCGAGGCTCTCGTGGATGACGATCGCCTGCCCGCCCTCGCCCAGCTCGACCGCGGCCGCGGCCCGGTGCACCTGCACGTTCGTCGGGCCGAAGCTGGTCCAGTAGTGGTTCTTGTCGCCGCCGAGCCCCGCCGCCGCGTCCTGGGCGCCGGTCAGCAGGTCGCGCATGGTGGCGCTGTCGCCGATGCAGGAGGCCGCCATCGCGCCCTGCAGCAGCAGGAAGCCGTACACCGACAGCCGGTCCTCGGTGGTGTCCGGGCCGGTCGGGCACAGCCGGTTGGCGATGTTCACGTTGACCTCGAGCGCCGCCCGGTGCCGGCCCAGCGCCCGCAGCGCGTTCGCGACCCGGGTGGTGGCCACCCCCGCCAGCAGCTGGTCGCCGGCCCGCTGCGAGACGGCGATGGAGCGGTCCGCGGCCAGCCAGCTCAGGTCCAGCTCGCCGAGCTTGCGCAGCACCGAGGAGGCCAGCTGGTAGACCTGCCCGAGCAGGTGCGCGGCCTCGCGCGAGTCGTCGGTGTGGGCGTACGCGGTGTCGGCGGCCTGGGCGTCGCGCAGCAACCGCGGCAGCGCGCGGGCCAGCACCCCGTACCGGCCGTGCTCCCAGGTCTGCCAGGCGTGCAGCGCCGCCTTGCGCATCTCCGCGATCGGCGGCGGCTCGGGCGCGGCGTAGAAGAACGCGCTGATCTGGTCGTAGCGCTCCAGCGCCGAGCGGATCTCGGCGACCTCGATCTGGTCGATGCAGTTCACGCTGTCGGGCCGGCGCTCCGGGTCCTTGCCCAGCAGCAGCTGGACGTCGAGCTGGAGCACGTCGGCGATCTCGTACACGACGGAGAACTTGTCCAGCCGGCGTACGCCGCGCTCGACCTTGTCCACCCAGCTCTTCGATTTGCCCAGGCGGTCGGCGAAGACCTGCTGCGACATCTTGCGGCGATTGCGCCAGTACGACACCCGGCGGCCGATCGGCAGCTCGTCCATCTCCCAGCCCTCCCCTCATCGGGTCGGTCTGACCGAGTCGCACAGTCTGTGCGCCCATATCCGGTCCGACACTCGTATCTTCAGATGCAAGTTGCAGTTGGACAATGCATTCAGGCGTTTGCGTACTGGACTGTTGTCGATGTAACGACAACCTTCGGCATTGGTGACGGCAACAGCAGATGTCGATCTAATGACGTCGGTGGGGGTAACCCGGAAGAGGGGGTCGGGCTCATGCGGTGGCCACAGGCGCCGTTCGGCAGAGTCCTGTCACGACGTCGGCTGCGGCTCGCCGCGCAGCGGTACGCCGACCACGGCTGGGCGGTCACCCCGGGCGGGTTCTTCAACGGCCGCCGGATGGCCTGCGACCGCCCCGACTGCCTCGCCACCAGCTGCCACCCGCTGCTCGACGACTGGGAGCTGCGGTCGAGCACCGCCACCGCGCAGCTCGACGACTGGTGGAGCGAGCGCCCGCACGCGGTGCTGCTGCCCGCCGGCCGCGCCTTCGACGCGATCGAGGTGCCCGCACTGCTGGGCATGCGGGCGGTCTGCGGCCCGCCGACCGGGCCGGGCCGGGCCACCTCAGCGGGACGCGTACGCGGACCTGTCGCGGTCACCGCCGCCGGCCGCTGGACGTTCCTGATGCGCTCCGGCGGCACGCTCGCCTCCGAACTGGACCACCGGGTGGACATCGTGCGCCACTCGCTCGGCTCGTGGATCCCGGCGCCGCCCACCGTGCTGCCCGAGGGCCCGGTGCGCTGGCAGGTCTCCCCGCAGCAGGTCGACTGGCGGCTGCCGGATCCGGAGGAGCTCCAGCTCGCGCTGGTCCGGGCGCTGGTCGCGCTCGACGCCGCGTTCCTGGACCTGCCCGTCAACGCCCGCCGCCGCCTCGCCCCGCCGATGCTGACCCGGCCGGTCGGCCTCAAGCCCACCCCGACCCTGCGCCGCGCCGTCTGAGCAGCGGCTCCATCACCCCTCGTCCCCACCCGGCGACACACGCCGGGCAGCGACCGCCCGGCAGCGCGGTCGTTGAAAGAGGTATCGAGGAGGTCCGACATGGCACCTGACAACCTAGAACGGCACTTGTCGCACGTCGAGTCCCAATTCGGGGTCATACGATCGACAGCCGCAGCTCGCTGGGCAGGCACCCGGCCCTCGGGCGCACGCCCGCACGGCTCCCGCCCCGCAGGCTCCCGCCCCACCAGCACCCACCGCCCGACCCGCTAAAAGGAAGGGCACCTTCTTATCGTTTTCCGTATAAGAAGGGCACCCTCTTAACACTCTGCTGAGAGAGCGGCGTGCGTCCGTCCGACGTCACTTGAACACCCACCGTGATCCCCTCCCTCAGCATCACCGCGGATTCGACGATGCGGCGTACCTCGTCCGGCTGACTCTCCACGAACGAGGGCGTGAAATGCAGTACCTGTACGCCATACCGGCCGAGAATGTTGTGCCGCTCCAACGACCGCGCCCAGTCCTCCGGGCTCAGGTGGAACTCGCGCGAATCCACCTCGATCGCCAGGCCCGCCTCGGGCAGGTAACCGTCGGGTGTGGGCAGCGAACGGCCGTCGTCGGCCGCCAGCTGCGGATTCCACAGCACCCGCCCGGCCAGGAGCGGGCTCGTTTCGAGCACTGTCCGGGTCTGCGCCTCGGGTGCGGACCGCGTGCCCTCGGCGATCTCCGCCAGTGCCTTGCGCACGACTGCCGTCCGGCTGCGAGCCGCCTGCCGCACCTCCTCGTCCAGCGTCTGCGGCGGGACACGGAACCGTTGCACGGCCTCGGCCACGACCGCCCGCACGGTCCGCAGTTCCCTGAGGTCCCGGCACGCGTCGACCACTGCCCGCGCGGGGCTGGCCACCTGGTAGAGCAGGGTGTGCCTGGCATGCGGATCGAGCGTGAGCGCCCGTTTGACGACCGCGAACCCGTTCGACCGGCAGCGCATCCCGTGCGGCACCAGCAGGTGCACGTCGTCCGTGGGCGGCAGGGTGCGGAAGCCGTACCAGGCGAGCGCGGACGGCCCGGTGAGCTGGGCCGACGGCCCGGCGTAGAGCGTGGCGGCCACGCGCCGCTGCTCGTCGGTGAGCACGCCGCCGGTGACGCAGTAGACGCCGGTCAGCACCCGCTGCCAGCTGCCGCTGCGCACCCGCCGGTAGATGAACATGTCGGTATGGCCGGCAGCAAGCACCTGGGCACGGGTCAGCAGCCTCTGCTGCCGGTGCGCGATGTCGTCCAGCGCGGCGTTGAGTTCGTGTGTCATGCGGCGCAGCGTGGTCGGCGGCGGGTGACACGGTCCACCGCTCCACGGCCGCGCCTGTGGACGACGAGCCGCTTGTGGACGACGCCCCGGCAGCACCGGTGATCTGCTATGGCGGCCGATGGTGCGCTGTCGAAGGACCTCGCCGAGGACTCGGCGCTGGACGTTAAGAAGGGCACCTTCTTATACGGAAAACGATAAGAAGGTGCCCTTCCTTGGGCTTTAGAGGGTGGTGGTCCAGTTGTGGGGGTCGGGGACGCGGCCGAACTGGATGCCGACGAGGGTCTCGCGGAGGGCGGCGGTGACGGGGCCGGTGCCGCCGTCGCCGAGTTTGAACTCGCCTTCGACGCCGCGCACGGTGCCGATCGGGGTGAGCACGGCGGCGGTGCCGCAGGCGAAGGTCTCCACGATCTCGCCGCTGCGCGCGCCGTCACGCCACTCGTCGATGCTGACCGGGCGCTCCTCGACGTGGCGGCCCTGCTCGCGGGCGAGCGTCATGACGGAGTCCCGGGTGATGCCCGGCAGGATCGAGCCGTTGAGCTCGGGCGTGAACATCGAACCGTCGGCGCGCACGAAGAACACGTTCATGCCGCCCAGCTCGTCCACGTATTTGCGCTCGGCGGCGTCCAGGAAGATGACCTGGTCGCAGCCGTTGTCGGCGGCCTGGGACTGGGCGAGCAGCGAGGCGGCGTAGTTGCCGCCGCACTTGGCCGCGCCGGTGCCGCCGGGCGCCGCGCGGGTGTACTCGTCGGAGATCCAGATGCTGACCGGCTTGAGCCCGCCCGCGAAGTACGGCCCGACCGGCGACGCGATCACGCAGTACAGGTACTCCCGCGCGGGGCGCACGCCGAGGAAGACCTCGCTGGCGTACTGGAACGGGCGCAGGTAGAGGCTGCCCTCGGTGCTGGTCGGGATCCAGGCGCGGTCGATGTTCACCAGCTCCCGGACGGAGCCGACGAACAGGTCCTCGGGCAGCGGCGCCATGGCCATGCGCTGTGCCGACTGCGCGAAGCGGCGGGCGTTCGCGTCGGGCCGGAACAGACCGACGGAGCCGTCGGCGCGGTGGTACGCCTTCAGGCCCTCGAAGATCTCCTGGGCGTAGTGCAGTACGGCGGTCGCCGGGTCCATCGGGATCGGCGCCCGCGCCTCGACGCGCGCGTCGTACCAGCCCTTGCCCTCGGCGTACCGGATGGTCACCATGTGATCGGTGAAGACCCGCCCGAAGCCGGGGTTGGCCAGCAGCGCCTCGCGCTCCGTGGCCGATACCGGCTGCGAACTCGGACGGATCTCGAAGTCGATCGTGCCACCGCCACTCATGCGCGCTGCCCTCCATCAGTCGGGGATCTGGGGAAAACTTACCTCTAACGGTCGTTCATCCCCAGCCCGGCCGATGACCTAAGGCAGTTTGTACGCACCCGCCCCGGTCACCGCACGGACCGGGGTTCGTGCGGGGTCATGCTACGAGTACGGATACCCGGTCGCCGACCTCGGCGGTGCGAATGGGCTCGCCGGTGCGCCCGGAGAGCTCGGTGGCGACGGCCTCCTCGATCTTGCGAGCCTCGTCGGTGTGGCCCAGGTGCTCCAGGCACAGCGCCACCGACAGGATCGCCGCGACCGGGTCGGCCTTGCCCTGGCCCGCGATGTCCGGCGCGGAGCCGTGCACCGGCTCGAACATCGACGGGAACGCCCGGGTCGGGTTGATGCAGCCGCTCGCGGCCAGGCCGATGCCACCCGTGACGGCGGCCGCGATGTCGGTCAGGATGTCGCCGAACAGGTTGTCGGTGACGATCACGTCGTAGCGCTGCGGGTTGGTCACCATGAACATGGCCGCCGCGTCGACGTGCTGGTATTCGGTGGCGATGTCGGGGAACTCCTTGGCCACCTCGGCGAAGGTCCGCGCCCAGAGACCGCCCGCGTGGGTCAGCACGTTGGTCTTGTGCACCATGGTGACCTTACGGCGGGCGCGCTTGCCGGCCCGCTCGAACGCGTCGCGGATGACCCGCTCCACGCCGTGCCGGGTGTTCAGGCTCTCCTCGGTGGCGATCTCCGCCGGGGTGCCCCGGTGCAGGCCGCCGCCGGCGCCCGTATACAGGCCCTCGGTGCCCTCGCGCACCACCACGAAGTCGATCTCGCCCGGCTTCACCCCGCCCAGCGGGCCGGTCGTGCCCGGCCACAGCCGCGACGGGCGCAGGTTGACGTACTGGTCGAAGTCGAAGCGCAGCTTCAGCAGCAGCCCGCGCTCCAGCACACCCGGCGGCACGCTCGGGTCGCCGACCGCACCCAGCAGGATCGCGTCGTGCTGCGCGAGCTCGTCACGCACCGAGTCGGGGAACACCTCACCCGTGCGGTGGTAACGCGCCGCGCCGAGGTCGTAGGCCGTGGTCTCCACGCCCGGCAGCACCGCGTCGAGCACCTTGAGGCCCTCGGCCACCACCTCGGTGCCGATCCCGTCCCCCGCCACGACCGCGATGCGCATACCAGCCCGCTCCTCAGCAACACCCATGTCCACTGTTCTACCGAACGTTAAGCCCCGCTCCCACCCAACGGTACACCCGTTCCACATGCCGGGACCCGCCAACCGGGTCGATCATGAACTTGGGGACGTGTTCGGCGGCGTGTCCCGACCCTGCGACCGTGATCACCGAGCGGGGCGTCACGGGTTGCGGTGGTCGCCGAGGAGGCGGCCGCTGCGGATGAGGGGGCGCTTGGAGACGCCGCGCACGGCCCGGCCGGGGTCGGCGTCGGGCTGACTGCTGCGGACGAACAGGGTCACCGTCACCGCCGGGGCGAAGCCGTTGCGCGACATCAGCGTGGCCGACGCGTTGTTCGTCGCCTCGACGTCGGTCACGACCCGGCTGGCCCCGCCCGCGAACAGGGCCTCGCAGCACGCGTTGACCAGCCTGCCCGCGATGCCCCGGCCCTGGTAGGCCGGGTCCACCGCGATCCACTCCAGATAGCCCCAGTCGTCGCGCAGCTCGAACGTCTGCGAGCCCAGCACGAAGCCGACCACCGCCGTCCCGTCCAGCGCCACCCAGCAGGCGCTGTCCCCGCTGTCCAGATGCTCCGCCACGGCCGTCAGGGACCATGAGGTGTACGGCTTGACGGTCGTGTCGAAGACCCGGTAGCCGAGGTCCAGGACCTGGCGCAGGTGCTCGAAACCGACCGGCGCGATGACGATCTCCGTCTGGGGCGATTCACTCATGCCGGAATGCTGCCACGAACCGGCCGCACGCGGCCGGATCATCACCTCTGTGACCTAACTAACCGACCGGTCGTTCTTATTTGTTGCTAGCCTCCGGGCATGAAGGCAGCGATCCTCCTCACCGGACGCCTCGTCAACGCCACGGCTCTGCTCGCCCCGCCCCTGGGCCGCCGCCTGGCCTACACGCTCTTCTTCCGCCCCACCGGCCGGGCTCCCGTGCATCCCCGCGAGCAGGCCGTGCACGCGGCCGCCGTGCGCTCGCAGCTGAACCTTGACGGCGTCCCGGTCGCCGCCTACGCCTGGGGTGACGGCGCGCGGCCGGTGCTGCTGGTGCACGGCTGGAGTTCGCGAGGCTCCCGCTTCGCCGGGCTGGTCACCGACCTGCTCGACCGCGGCTACAGCCCGATCGCCTTCGACGCGCCGGGCCACGGCGACTCCGGCGGCCAATCGACGAACCTGCTGCAGTACGAGCGGATCATCCGGATGCTGCAGGAGCGGCACGGCACGTTCGCCGCGATCGTCGCGCACTCGTTCGGGGTGCCCTGCGCCTTCCACGCCCTGCGCGTGGGGGTGCGGGCCGAGCGCCTCGTCGCCGTGAGCGGCCCAGCCGAGTTCGACCACCTGGTCACCGAGTTCACCCGGCAACTGCGGCTGCGGCCGTCGCTCGCCGCCTACCTGCGTGTCCGGTCGGTCCGCGACATCGGCGTCCCGGACCTGTGGGAGCGGTTTTCCAGCACCTTCGAGCCCGAGGCGCTCCAGGTGCCGCTGCTGATCGTGCACGACACCGACGACGACGTGGTGTCCGTCGACCACGCGCAGCGCCTGCACGCGGCATACCCGGGATCGCGGCTGGAGATCACCAGCGGGCTGGGACACCGCCGCATCCTCGGCGATCCGCTCGTCGTCGGCCCGGTGGGCGAATTCCTCGACGCCGGGACCACCGCCGCGAAACGCTGACAGCTCTCCTGGACCTGGCCGACCTCTCGCGGCCGGGCTCAGGCTTCGCCCCTACCGGGCCGTCTCCGCAGCCCGGTCTTCGGCCGCGCCGACGGCGGCGTGGTGAAAGGCCAGCGCGGCGCGGTATGCCGGGTATAGCTCGCCGCGGACGTCCGACACGTCGATCACGACCCACGGGGACGGCCGAGCGGGCGGCCTCGACGGGCGAAGCCGCCGCCACAGCCGGCCGATTCCGCTCCCCCGCACCGCCGAGGTGGGGTCATGCAGCCGCAGCGCCATCCCCTGCGGCTTGACCCTGGGCCAGATCGCGATCTCGGCGATGTCGGCCCAGGACAGTCGCAGGCGGCGGGCGGGTAGCCGAACGCCCGTGTGATCGACCTCCAGGCAGGTCCGGTGCCGCAGCCGCCGCCGGACAGACCCGGCCGTGAACACGAACCAGACCAGCGACGCCGCGACCAAGACCCACATGAAGCCGCTGAAGAGCAGTGAGAACACCGACTTCAGGCCGTCGCCCAGGTCGCCGAAGGTCACGTCGTCCGAGTAGAACCAGTCCGGCTGGTGCATCAATGCAGTCAGCAGCACGGGAAAGGCGCCGACGCCCACGATCGTCCCCGAGTACCACAGGGCGGGCGGGCGCAACCGGACCGGCGAGGGTGGTCCGGCGGCACGCGCGGCTAGGCCGGGCCACTGCGCAACGGCCTGCGTTCTGACCCGGCGGTACACCTCACCGAGCTTGCTGTCGGCCCAGAACAGCGCGGCGTACGGCACGAACAGCTCCGGCCGCAGCGGCGCCTGGAAGAGCCGCAGCGCAAGGAGCGAGTAGAAACCCAGGCCGGCGGTCGCGGCGGCCGCCCGGTAGAGACGCGCCCGGACCTGCAGCGCCTCCTGGACGGCCGGGTCGGCATGCGGCCGATCGGCACGTGCGGCACGGGCCGCGACCCGCACGGCCTTCGGCAGCGAGATCCACGGCGGTCGCACGTTGTTCATGCCGTGGCCGCCTTGGCCGGGCCGGCCACGGACTCGGCGTGGAAGGCGAGCGCCGCCCGGTACGCCGGGAACAGGTCCCCGCGCGCCTCGGACATCCGGATCAGCAACAACTCCGGCGGGTCGGGATGGCTCCCGGTCAGGCGGCGCCACAGCGGCAACCGCTCGCCACGCCGCGCCTGAGGGGGATCACACAGGCGCAGCCCGAAGGCGGCCGGGTCCTCCTCCGGACCTGCGGTCACCTCTGCGACGTCGGCCCAGGACACCCGGAGGTTGCGGAGCGGCAGGCGGACACCGTCGCGACCGACCTCGAGACAAGCGACCCGGCGCAGGCTCCGCCACACATCGCGCAGGCCGATCAGGAACCACACCAGTGTCGCCAGTCCGGCGACAGCCACGACGAGGAGCCACACGGCCGAGAACGACCACGCGAGCCAGCCGCCCAAGCGACTCGGATCGCTGACGACGTGCGGCAAGCCGTCCGGGTCGTGCACGGCAGCCAGGACGCCCACCGGCAGGAAGGTGAGGCCCAGCACGGATCCGATGTCCCACGGCTGGGCCGGCCGCAGTCGGACCCGTTCCGGCGGCCCTGCCGCGCGGGCCGCCATCGCGGGCCACTGCACCACCGCCGCCGTCCAGGCCGCGGTGCGGAGGGTTCGCAACTCGGAGCTGGTGACGAAAAGGACTACGAATCCAACGGAGGACGCGATCTCCGGAAGGTCGTCGGTGAAGAGGCTGGGCATGCCGACCACGTACGCGGCCAGGCCCACAAGCAGGACGGCCGCGCCGTACAGGCGGGCTCGGACCTGAATCGCCTCCTGCACGGCCGGATCAGGATGCGGCGCTCGCGCACCGGCGGCGCGGGCTGCCGCGCGCGTCTGCTTCGGCAGGGAGAACCAGGTGAGCCAATTGGTGATCATGATCCGGCCACCGACTCGGCGTGGAAGGCGAGCGCCGCGCGGTATGCCGGGTACAGCGCTCCGCGCACCTCCCAGACACTCACCTGCACCCGGTCTGGCGGGTCGGCGTACCGCCGGCCCAGGCGCCGCCAGATCGGCATCCACTCGCCGGGCCACACCCGCCCGGGGTCTCGCAGGCGCAGTGCCACCACGTCCCCCGCGGCAATCACCTCGACCACGTTGTCCCAGGAAATCCACAGGTTGCGAATGGGCAGCCGGACGCCGTCGCGATCGATCTCCACGTGGGTCCGACGCCGCAGACCGCGCCAAACGTCGTGCAGGCAGGAAAGGAACCACAGCAACGCGAACAGGTCGAGGAGCACGCCGAGGACCACGATGATGGCGGCGAGTGACATGAAGAACCCGCCCACGTCGGGGTCGGGCAGGAAGTCGCCCTGCTCCAGCAGGTAGACCGCGGTCATCGTGGGGAAAGAGCGTCAGCCCGATGGCAGACCGGACGGTCCAGGGGTTGGCCGACCGCATTCGGACCGGCGTGGGTGGCGACTCGTCGCGCCCCGCCATCGCGGGCCACTGTGCCAACGCGACGGCCTGCGCGCGCAACTGCCTGGCGAACAGCTCACCGCACGCTGACAGGAGACTGACAAACAGGATCAGCAACATCAGCCGGGGCAGATCCTCGAAGAAGGCACCGGACACACCGGCGGCGTAGCAGGTGAGGGCTGCGGCCGCGAACCCGAGCCGGGTCAGACGCGCCCAGACCTGTGCTGCTTCCTGTACGGCCGGGTCGGGATGCGGATCCTCGCGGTCAACGCTGCGGGCTGCCTCGCGTACCCGCTTCGGCAGGGAGAACCAGGGGAGGCGCATGGCGATCATGATGAAGCAGCAGCGCAAGCGGTGCTGCCCCGCAGACAGCAACCGGCCCGGTGAGCTGCGGCAAACAGCTCACCGGGCCGGCATTGCCAGCTTGGCTGCTCGGCACGCGTGACGGGTGGAGTCACCCGAAGACCCGTCCGTCCCCGCGTAACGGGCGTGTCCGCAGTGGACACCCCAGCAGGTTACCCAGCAGACACCACGCTACGCAAGCGTCCGCTCACTCATCGGTGAGATCGACGGCGCTGACCGAGCCCGCGCCGATGTTCTCGGCGGCGCGCTGCAGCAGGTCCGCCGGGACCGGCGAGTCGACGGTCAGCGTCATCAGCGCCTCGCCGCCGGCCTCACGCCGGGCCACCTGCATCGCCGCGATGTTCACTCCGACCGCGCCGAGCACGGTGCCGACCGCGCCGACCACGCCGGGCCGGTCCTGGTAGCGGAAGAACAGCAGGTTGCCCTCGGCGTCCAGCTCCAGGTCGAAGCCGTCCAGCTCGGTGAGCTTCAGCTGCTCGCGCAGGCCGTGGGTGACCACCGCGCCGGCGACCGAGACGGTGCGCCCGTCGGGCAGCGCGCCGCGTACCGTCACCAGGTTCTTGTGCTCGTTGACCTCGGGGTTGGTGGTCAGGTCGATCTCGACGCCGCGGTCGGCCGCGATCAGCGGCGCGTTGACGTAGGTGACCTGCTCCTCCACGATCGGGCTGAACAGGCCCTTGCTGGCGGCCAGCTTCAGCACCGACACGTCGTGCTGGTTGACGATCTCGCCGCGCACCTCGACGGTGACCCCGGCGGCCACGCCACCGGCGACGGCGGTGAAGACCTTGCCCAGCTTCTCCGCCAGCGGCAGCAGCGGCCGCACCTCCTCGGCGACCACGCCGCCGGCCTGGACGTTCACCGCGTCGGGCACGAACTCGCCCTGCAGCGCCAGCTTGACGCTCTTGGCGACCGCGAGACCGGCCTTGTCCTGCGCCTCGTGGGTCGAGGCGCCCAGGTGCGGGGTGGCCACCACGTTGTCGAACTGGAACAGCGGCGAGGTGGTGCACGGCTCCTTGAGGTACACGTCGATGCCGGCGCCGGCGACCCGGCCCTCGGCCAGCGCGTCGGCCAGCGCCTCCTCGTCGATCAGCCCGCCGCGGGCGGCGTTGACGATCCGCACCTCGGGCTTGACCAGCTGGAGCTCCTTGGCGCCGATGAGGCCCACGGTCTCCGGGGTCTTCGGCAGGTGGATCGAGATGAAGTCGCTCTCCCGCAGCAGCTCCTCCAGGCCCACCAGGCGGACCCCGAGCTGCGCGGCGCGGGCCGGCTGCACGTACGGGTCGTACGCGATGAGGCGGGTGCCGAAGGCGGCGATGCGCTGCGCGAACAGCACACCGATGCGGCCGAGGCCGACCACGCCGACGGTCTTGCCCTGCAGCTCGACACCGGTGTACTTCGAGCGCTTCCACTCGCCGTTCTTCAGCGCCGAGGAGGCCGAGGCGGTGTTGCGGGCGACCGCGAGCAGCAGCGCGATGGCCTGCTCGGCGGCCGAGACGATGTTGGAGGTCGGCGCGTTCACGACCATGACGCCACGGGCGGTGGCGGCGGGCACCTCGACGTTGTCGAGCCCGACGCCGGCACGGGCGACGACCTTCAGGCGCGGCGCGGCGGCGATGGCCTCCGCGTCGATCTGGGTGGCGCTCCGCACGATCACGGCGTCGGCGTCGGCCAGCGCGGCAAGCAGCGCCGCCCGGTCCGTGCCGTCCACGTGGCGCACGTCGAAGTCGTGCGCGAGCACGTCGAGCGCGGCGGGAGCGAGTTCTTCGGCGATGAGAACGACGGGAGTCACAGCTTGCCTCACGGAGAGAGTTGGATGACCTCACAAGCCCGGACCGCCGCACTGCGCTTCGGGCCCCTACCCACGCGATGCTACGGGTTCGGCCGGGCTTCGCACGCCGAACCGGCGCCGTGACGGTACTCACGTTCGTGCTGCTCAGTCCGTTTCCGCCCGACTCGTTAACCGGTCAACCGGGGCCGGGAGCAGCGGCGGCGGGGTCGTCGCGGCGAAAGCCGCGAAAACATAGAAACCGGGCCGTGACCAGGGGTCTCCTGGCACGGCCCGGTAGGCCCAGGCCGCATGGTTCGGCGGCTGGACGGTATGGGAGAGGAAAGATCAGGCGGTCTCGGTGATCGGCCGGTCGACCCAGCTCATCATGGCCCGCAGCTTGGCGCCGGTCTCCTCGATCGGGTGCACGGCACCCTGCTCCTGCAGCTTGGTGAAGTTCGGGCGGCCGTTGTCGTCCTCGGCGACCCACTCGCGGGCGAACTCGCCGTTCTGGATCTCGCCGAGGATGCGCTTCATCTCCTCCTTGACCCGGGCGTCGACGACGCGCGGGCCGCGGGTGACGTCGCCGTACTCGGCGGTGTCGGAGACGCTGTACCGCATCCGGGCGATGCCGCCCTCGTACATCAGGTCCACGATCAGCTTCAGCTCGTGCAGGCACTCGAAGTAGGCCACCTCGGGCGCGTAGCCCGCCTCGGTGAGCACCTCGAACCCGGCCTGGACCAGCGCGGACGCGCCGCCGCAGAGGACCGCCTGCTCGCCGAAGAGATCCGTCTCGGTCTCCTCCTTGAACGTGGTCTTGATGACACCGGCCCGGCTGCCGCCGATCGCCTTGGCGTAGGACAGCGCCAGCGCCTGCGCGCCGCCGGTGGCGTCCTGCTCGATGGCGATCAGGCAGGGCACGCCCTTGCCGTCGACGTACTGGCGGCGCACCAGGTGGCCGGGGCCCTTCGGGGCGACCATCGCGACGTCCACGTCCGCCGGCGGGGTGATCAGGCCGTAGCGGATGTTGAAGCCGTGGCCGAAGAACAGCGCCTTGCCCGAGGTCAGGTTCGGCGCGATGGACTCGGCGTAGATGAAGCGCTGCGCGGTGTCCGGCGCCAGGATCATGATGACGTCGGCCTCGGCCGCCGCCTCGGCCGGCGTGACGACCCGCAGGCCCTGCTCCTCGGCCTTGGCCCGGCTCTTCGAGCCCTCCTTGAGGCCGACGCGCACGTCGACGCCCGAGTCGCGCAGCGACAGCGCGTGCGCGTGCCCCTGGCTGCCGTACCCGATCACCGCGACCTTGCGGCCCTGGATGACCGACAGGTCCGCATCGTCGTCGTAGAAGATCTCAACCATTCTCGTTCCCTCTCAGGTCGCTCGCGGCGCCCCGGCATCTTCGCCCTCGGCTGCCGCGCTCCGGTCCGCGGCCGTACCGCGTCCCACTAAGTGATCGTCTTGCCCCGTCCCGGGGCAACGGGTGGTCAGGCGGCCAGGCGCAGGGCGGGGTTGGCGGTGATGCTGCGGGAGCCGCGGCCGATGGCGACCAGGCCGGACTGCACCATCTCCTTGATGCCGTACGGCTCCAGGTCGCGCAGCAGCGCGTCGAGCTTCTCGGCGGTGCCCGTCGCCTCGATGGTCAGCGCGTCGGGGGCCACGTCCACGACCTTGGCCCGGAACAGCTCGACCGTCTCCAGCACCTGCGAGCGCACCGGCCGGTCCGCCCGGACCTTGACCAGCAGCAGCTCGCGCTGCACCGCGGTGGACGGCTCCAGCTCCACGATCTTGAGCACGTTCACCAGCTTGTTCAGCTGCTTGGTGACCTGCTCCAGCGGCTGCTCGTCGGCGTTGACGACCACCGTGATGCGGGACACCTCGGGGTGCTCGGTCTCCCCCACCGCCAGCGAGTCGATGTTGAACCCCCGCCGGGAGAACAGCCCCGCGACCCGGGCCAGCACACCGGGCTTGTTCTCGACGAGCACGGACAGCGTGTGCTTACTCATCAGATGTCATCCTCGTCGAACGTCGGGCGCACGCCCCGGGCGAACATGATCTCGTCGTTGCTGGTGCCGGCGGCCACCATCGGCCACACCATCGCGTCCTTGCCCACCACGAAGTCGATGACCACGGGCGCGTCGTTGATCGCCATCGCGGCCTCGATGGTCTTGTCGACGTCCTCGGCCGACTCACAGCGCATGCCGATGCAGCCCAGCGCCTCGGCGAGCTTCACGAAGTCGGGGATGCGGTGCTTGTGCGTGCCCAGGTCGGTGTTGGAGTAGCGCTCGTTGTAGAACAGCGTCTGCCACTGCCGGACCATGCCGAGGTTGCCGTTGTTGATGACGGCCACCTTGATCGGGATGCCCTCCAGCGCGCAGGTGGCCAGCTCCTGGTTGGTCATCTGGAAGCAGCCGTCGCCGTCGATCGCCCAGACCACCGCGTCGGGCCGGGCCACCTTGGCGCCCATCGCGGCCGGGACCGCGTAGCCCATGGTGCCCAGGCCGCCCGAGTTGAGCCAGGTGGCCGGCTTCTCGTACGAGATGAACTGGCTGGCCCACATCTGGTGCTGCCCCACGCCCGCGACGTAGACCGCGTCCGGGCCGGCGATCTCGCCCAGCCGCTTGATCACATACTGCGGCGCGAGGGTGCCGTCCTCCGGCTCCTCCCAGCCCAGCGGGTAGCGGGTGCGCAGGTCGTTGAGCTGCGCCCACCACTCGTCCCGGGCCGGGTGGGTCTCGCCCTTCAGCGCGGTGATCAGCTCCTCGATCACGTGCTTGACGTCGCCCACGATCGGCACGTCCGCGTGGCGGTTCTTGCCGATCTCGGCCGGGTCGATGTCGGCGTGGATCACCTGCGCGTCCGGGGCGAAGCTGTCCAGCTTGCCGGTGACCCGGTCGTCGAACCGCGCGCCCAGCGTGATCAGCAGGTCGCTGCGCTGCAGCGCGTACACCGCCGACACCGTGCCGTGCATGCCGGGCATGCCGACGTGCTGGGCGTGCGAGTCGGGGAACGCGCCACGGGCCATCAGCGTGGTGACCACCGGGATGCCCGTCAGCTCGGCCAGCTCCCGCAGCACCTCGGTGGCCTGCGCCTTGAGCACGCCGCCGCCGACGTAGAACACCGGCCGCTTCGCCGCCATGATCAGGCGGGAGGCCTCGCGGATCTGCTTGCCGTGCGGGTGCAGCGTGGGCCGGTAGCCGGGCAGGTCCAGCGCGGGCGGCCAGCTGAACGTGGTCTGCGCCTGCAGCACGTCCTTCGGGATGTCGACCAGGACCGGGCCGGGGCGGCCGGTGGCGGCCAGGTGGAACGCCTCGGCCAGCACCCGGGGCAGGTCCTCGGCGGCCTGCACCAGGAAGTTGTGCTTGGTGATGGGCAGGGTGATGCCCTGGATGTCGGCCTCCTGGAAGGCGTCCGTGCCGATGGCCGGCCGGGCCACCTGGCCCGTGATCGCCACCAGCGGCACCGAGTCCATGTAGGCGTCGGCGATCGGGGTGACCAGGTTGGTGGCGCCCGGCCCGGACGTCGCCATGCAGACCCCGACCTTGCCGGTGGCCTGGGCGTAGCCGGTGGCCGCGTGGCCGCCGCCCTGCTCGTGGCGCACCAGGATGTGGCGCAGCTTCGAGTCGAACAGCGGGTCGTACGCGGGCAGGATCGCGCCCCCGGGAATGCCGAAGACCACCTCGACCCCGAGCGCCTCCAGCGACTTGACGAGGCTCTGCGCGCCGGTCACCGCGACCGGGGCGGACTGTGCGCTGGTGGCGGCGGGGGGCGCGGACCGTTGCGCCGCGGCCCGCTGGGCCAGTGTCTCCGGGCTGGGTCTGGTCATGTCAGATCACCTTTGGCATCGGGAAGGTTCACGTCGGCTGCCGTCCAACAAAAAAGCCCTCGTGCAGTTAACGCACGGGGGCTAGCGCACTCTCGTCAGGCTGAGAGTGCGCTCAGGTAAGTACTCGGGCAGACCGAGAGGTCGACATGGGCTTAGCTTGGCGCATCTCAGCCGATGAGTCAACTACTCCCGGATGTTGGGACGACCGTGTCGTGCCGTCCCACGTTCAGGCCGTTCAGCGGCTGCCCCAGCTTGCCCGCGGCGGGCGGCACCGGCGTGCCGTTCGCCGCCGGGCGGGGCGGTGCCGCGGGCAGTGCCTTGGGCGCGCCCGAGGCCGACGCGGCCAGCCGCGCCTCCAGGTGCTCGGCCGGCACGCCCATGCCGAAGAGCTGGCCCTGGCCGTACGGGCAGCCCGTGGCCTCGACCAGGCGGCGATGCTGCGGATCGCTCATGCCCTCGGCGATGACCTGCAGGCCCAGGCGCTGGCCGAGGCGGACCACCACGTCCACCATCGGCGCGCCGGGCAGGTGGTCGGTCGGCCCGTCGATGACCAGGTCACGGTCGATCTTCAGGATGTCCACCGGCATGTTGCGCAGCTGCCGCAGCGACGAGTAGCCCGCGCCGAAGTCGTCCAGCGCGATGCGTACGCCGAGCGCGCGCAGCGCGTCCAGGGTGCGCCGGAACTCGTCCAGGTCGGTGGCCACGGCGTGCTCGGTCACCTCCAGGACCAGCCGCGACGGCGGCACCCGATGCCTGCGCAGCACGTCCTTCACCCCGGTGACGTACCTGGTGGAGTGCAGCTCGCGCGGCGAGATGTTGACCGACACCCAGACGTCGTAGCCCTCCTGCACCCAGCGCGACAGCTGGCGGCAGGCCTGGTCCAGCACCCACGCGCCGATGACCTCGATCTGGCCGGTCTCCTCGGCGATCGGGATGAACTCCAGCGGGCCGACCTGGCCCAGCTCGGGGTGCTTCCAGCGGATCAGCGCCTCGGCGCCCACCGGGCGGGTCGAGGGCAGGGCCACCACCGGCTGGTACGCCAGCGACAGCTCCTGGCGCTCGATCGCGCCGCGCAGCTCGTGCTCGATCGCGGTGCGGCGGCGCAGCTGCCGGTCGTACACCTCGTCGTAGAGCTCGACCCGGTTCTTGCCGCGCTGCTTGGCCGCGCGCAGGGCGAGGTCGGCGTTGCGCAGCAGGGTCGGGATGTCGTCGGCCGCGCCGCACCCGGCCAGGCCGATGCTCGCGGACAGGAAGATGTCCGCCGCGCCGTGCTGGTACGGCCGGGACAGCACCGCGAGCAGCCGCTGGGCGACCTTCGCCGCCTCGGCCGGGCGGCTCCACATGAGCACCGCGAACTCGTCGCCGCCCAGGCGCGCGGCGAGATCGCCGGGGCGCAGGTTGAGCCGCAGCCGCTGGCCGACCTCGATCAGCACCGCGTCGCCGACGTCGTGGCCGCGCATGTCGTTGACGTTCTTGAAGCCGTCCAGGTCCAGCGTGAGCAGCACGCACGGCGGCCCGCCCGCGGCGTCGAGATACATGGTGCGCAGCAGGCCGCGCCGGTTGGCCAGGCCCGTCAGCGGGTCGGTGTGGGCCAGCTCGCGGAAGTGCGACTCGCTCTCGGCCAGCCGGTTGTTGGCCCGCCGCACGTCGACGATGGCCAGGTACTGCCTGCCGACCATGAAGAAGCCGTTGAGGATGCCGACCAGGGCGGTCACCAGCTCGATGCCGGTGTTGCGGGAGTAGCCGTCCACGGCCACCAGCGAGATGGCCAGCACCGGCGCCAGCCCGGTGGCCAGGCCCGAGCTGGGCGACACCGACTCGGCGTCGCTGACCCGCGGCGGCGGGGGCGGCCCGATGAACCACAGGCCCGCGCCGGCCGGGATGGCCAGCGCGCTCACCAGCACCGCCGCGCCGGTGCCGTAGCAGGCGCCGCCCGCGACCCCGGTCATGCCCAGGGCGAGCAGCCCCGCTCCCGCGCAGTGCCGCAGCAGCGGGCCGCGCCACGGCTGGGCGCGCACCACCAGCACCGTGCTCAACCCCAGCACCACGCAGCACAGCACCGCCGCGACCAGCACGGGCACGCAGGCACCGGGCAGCGCGTGATGGCCCGGCTTGTCCGGCGCGAGCAGGAACGTCCACACCACGATGAACAGGCCGGAGGCCACCATCAGCGATTCGAGCATCAGGCGCAGCCGCGCCCCGTCGCCGACCACCTGGTCGGTTATCTCCAGCAGGGCCGCCACCAGCAGCAGCGCCGCGATGGACGCGGGCAGGCCGAGCAGCCCGCCGAGCACGATGCGGCTGCCGATCCGCTCATCCCAGCCAGCCGGCCAGCCGGCCGTGTGCAGCCACGCGACCGGGGCGGCAAGGGCGTACACCATCAGCGCACCGGCGCAGAGCCGGTTCGCCCGGACGACCAGGCCGTGCTGGTCGACCAACCGATTCTTCGCCAGTGCCCAGACCGCGGGCACAGCGGTCAACACGCTCGCCAGTACGGCTGTCGCGAGCCCCGGGGGGAGGTCCACGTCAACCACTCTGCCGCAGCGCAGAGAACAAAGCGAGACACCTTGTGCGACATTCCCACCCTCGCCGCGTCCCGGCTTGTGGACACGGCGGTGCTGAGCTGGGCGCGCTCCCGGACGAGTGACACACTTACGACATGCCCGAGCTGCGTTCCCGCACCTCCACTCATGGTCGCACCATGGCCGGCGCCCGAGCGCTGTGGCGCGCCACCGGTATGACCGACGACGACTTCGGCAAGCCCATCGTCGCCATCGCGAACAGCTTCACCCAGTTCGTCCCGGGGCACGTACACCTCAAGGACCTCGGCGGCCTGGTCGCCGACTCGGTCGCGCGGGCGGGCGGCGTGGGCCGCGAGTTCAACACCATCGCCGTGGACGACGGCATCGCGATGGGCCACGGCGGCATGCTCTACTCGCTGCCCAGCCGCGAGCTGATCGCCGACGCGGTCGAGTACATGGTGAACGCGCACTGCGCCGACGCGCTGGTGTGCATCTCCAATTGCGACAAGATCACGCCCGGCATGCTGCTGGCCGCGCTGCGCCTGAACATCCCCACGGTGTTCGTCTCCGGCGGCCCGATGGAGGCCGGCAAGACCGTCGCCGTCGAGGGCGTGGTGCACACCAAGCTGGACCTGATCGACGCGATGATCGCCGCCTCCAACGACGCGGTCAGCGACGAGCAGCTCGGCCAGATCGAGCGCTCGGCGTGCCCGACCTGCGGCTCCTGCTCCGGCATGTTCACCGCGAACTCGATGAACTGCCTCACTGAGGCGATCGGCCTGGCCCTGCCCGGCAACGGCTCCACGCTGGCCACCCACGCCGCCCGCAAGGCACTGTTCGAGCGGGCCGGCGAGCTGATCGTGGACCTGTGCCGGCGGCACTACGACGGCGACGACGCGTCGGTGCTGCCGCGCGCCATCGCGACCCGCGAGGCGTTCGAGAACGCCGTCGCGCTCGACGTGGCCATGGGCGGCTCCACCAACACGGTGCTGCACCTGCTGGCCGCGGCCCGCGAGGCAGAGCTGGACTTCGGCGTGGCCGACATCGACGCCGTCTCCCGGCGGGTGCCGTGCCTGGCCAAGGTCGCCCCGAACAGCCAGCAGTACCACATGGAGGACGTGCACCGGGCCGGCGGCATCCCTGCCCTGCTCGGTGAGCTGAACCGCGGCGGCATGCTGCACACCAATGTGCACGCGGTCCACGCGCCGGACCTGGCGAGCTGGCTGTCCGACTGGGACATCCGCAGCGGCAGCACGCTGCCCGAGGCGGAGCGGCTGTTCCACGCCGCGCCCGGCGGGGTGCGCACCACCCAGCCGTTCAGCACCGAGAACGTGTGGTCCACCCTGGACACCGACGCGGCCAACGGGTGCATCCGGGACGTCGCGCACGCCTACTCCGCCGACGGCGGCCTGGCCATCCTGTTCGGCAACCTGGCCCCGGACGGCGCGGTGGTCAAGACCGCCGGCGTCGCCGAGGAGAACCTGCGCTTCACCGGACCGGCCAAGGTGTACGAGTCGCAGGACGACGCGGTCACCGCGATCCTGGGCGGCGAGATCGTCGCCGGTGACGTGGTCGTCATCCGCTACGAGGGGCCGCGCGGCGGCCCCGGCATGCAGGAGATGCTCTACCCGACCTCGTTCCTGAAGGGCCGGGGCCTGGGCAAGGCCTGCGCGCTGATCACCGACGGGCGTTTCTCCGGCGGCACCAGTGGCCTGTCCATCGGGCACATCTCGCCCGAAGCGGCCGGGGGCGGCCTGATCGCGCTCGTCGAGAACGGCGACACCATCGCCATCGACATCCCGGCGCGCTCGCTGGTGCTGGACGTGCCCGACGCGGTGCTCGCGGAGAGGCGTATCCTTCAGGACAAGCGGGAAAAACCGTACACGCCGGTGGACCGGCAGCGCCCGGTGAGCGCCGCGCTGCGGGCGTACGCGTCGATGGCCACCAGCGCGAGCGACGGCGCATACCGCCGCGTCCCGTAGATCTCCCAGCCCCCGCGTAGGCTCCGCCCCCGCGGGATGGCTCCCTCACGCCGGTCGGCCGTGAACCTCCAGTTCACGGCCGACCGGCGTGTCCACGTCAGGAGGGCTCGGACAGCCATGCGCCCATTCTCACCCGCCTGCCGCCCGCGCGGTGATCACGGCACCGGGGTGGCGACACGCCGTCCAGCACGTCCATAAGTTCATGATCAACCCGGAAAAGGGGGGTGGGTTGGGGTGATCATGGCGGGCATAGGATGGCGCGTATGCACGAGCCGAAACTGTCTCATCTGACCGCCGCCGATCCGGCGCTGGCCGCGCTGGTGGAGGGGGAGGCGCGGCGGCAGCACGACAAGCTGCGGATGATCGCGTCGGAGAACTACGTGTCGGCCGCGGTGCTGGAGGCCTGCGGCACGGTGCTGAACAACAAGTACTCCGAGGGGTATCCGGGCAGGCGGTACTACGAGGGGCAGCAGTTCTGCGACCAGATCGAGACGCTGGCGATCGAGCGGGCCAAGGCGCTGTTCGGGGCGGCGCACGCCAACGTGCAGACCTACTCCGGGTCGCCCGCGAACCTGGCCGCCTACCTGGCCTTCATGACGCCGGGTGACACGTTCCTGTCGCTGGAGCTGGCGCAGGGCGGGCATCTGACGCACGGCTCGCCGGTGTCGGCGACCGGGAAGTGGTTCCGGCCG
Source organism: Catellatospora sp. IY07-71 (assembly GCF_018326265.1). Taxonomy (GTDB): domain Bacteria; phylum Actinomycetota; class Actinomycetes; order Mycobacteriales; family Micromonosporaceae; genus Catellatospora. The sequence continues at coordinate 2,524,820 of NZ_AP023360.1, read as the reverse complement.
GTGCACTACACCGTGGGCCGGGACACCGGGCGCGTCGACATGGACCTGGTCCGCGACATCGCGCTGGCCGAGCGACCCAAGATGATCTTCTGCGGGGGTACGGCGATCCCGCGCACCATCGACTTCCCCGCCTTCGCCGCCATCGCGCGCGAGGTGGACGCCGTCCTGGTCGCCGACATCGCGCACATCGCCGGCCTGATCGCGGGCGGGGCGCACCCGTCGCCGGTCGGCCACGCCGACGTCGTCACCACCACCACGCACAAGACCCTGCGCGGCCCGCGCGGCGCCATGATCATGGCGAGCGCCGAGCACGCCACCGCGATCGACAAGGCCGTCTTCCCCGGCCTGCAGGGCGGCCCGCACAACCACACCACGGCGGGCATCGCCGTCGCGCTGCACGAGGCGGCGCAGCCGTCCTTCACCGCGTACGCCCACCAGGTCGTCGCGAACGCCAAGGCGCTCGCGGCGGCACTGACCGACCGGGGCTTCGACCTGGTCTCCGGCGGCACCGACAACCACCTGCTGCTCATCGACCTGACCAGCAGGGGCGTCGAGGGCAGACCGGCCGCGAAGACGCTGGACGCGGCCGGGATCGAGCTGAACTTCAACACGGTGCCGTACGACCCGCGCAAGCCGTGGAGCCCGTCCGGCATCCGGCTCGGCACCGCCGCGCTCACCACCCGGGGCCTGACCGAGCCGCACATGGCCCTGGTCGCCGCGTGGATCGACGCGGCCGTCACCGCCGCGGTCAAGGACGACCAGGCCACCGTCGAGCGGATCGCGGGCGAGGTGCGTGACCTGCTGAAGGGCTTCCCGATGCCGGGATACACCGACTGAGACCTGTGATCGGAGCTCCGTTCGTGCTGAACTGTTCAGCACGGGCGGAGCCCGCTCGTTCGAAATGGCAGCTGGAGCTCATATGAAGCGGGTAACCATCGCCGACATCGCCCGCGCCGCCGGGGTGTCCAAGGGCGCCGTCTCCTACGCCCTCAACGGCCGTCCGGGCGTGTCGGAGGAGACCCGCCGGCGCATCCTCGCCGTGGCCGAGCAGTTCGGCTGGCACCCGAGCAGCGCGGCCCGCGCCCTGTCCGACGGCCGCACCGGCGTGCTCGGCATGATCGTCGACCGGCCCGCCCGCACGCTGGGCATCGAGTCGTTCTTCATGCAGCTCATCTCGGGCATCGAGGCCACCCTGTCCGCCCGCGACGTCAGCCTGCTGCTCCAGGTCACCGAGGACCGCGAGCGCGAGATGGCGACGTACCGGCGCTGGTGGGCGCAGCGGCGGGTGGACGGCGTGATCGTCGTCGACCTGCGCCGCGACGACCCGCGGGTGGCGCTGCTGGAGGAGCTGAACATGCCGTGCGTGGTCATCGGCGGCCCGCACGGGCTGGGCACGCTGCCCGGCGTATGGAGCGACGAGGTCGCCGTCACCACCGCGGTGGTCGAGTACCTGGCCGCGCTCGGGCACCGCCGGGTGGCCCGGGTCGCGGGCCTGGCCGACCTGTGGCACACCTCGGTGCGCGGGCAGGCCGTGGCCGACGCCGCCGACCGGGTCGGCCTCACCGACGTGACCACCGTGTACACCGACTACACCGGCGAGGAGGGCGCTCGCGCGACGCGGGCGCTGCTGTCCCGGCGGCCCTCGCCCACCGCGATCGTGTACGACAACGACACCATGGCCGTGGCCGGGCTCGGCGTCGCGCACGAGATGGGCATCGCGGTGCCGCAGCAGCTGTCCATCGTGGCCTGGGACGACTCCCCGCTCTGCCAGCTGCTGCACCCGCAGCTGTCCGCGGTGAGCCGCGACATCGCCGCGTACGGCGGCCACGCCGCCGAGCAGCTCCTGAAGATCCTCGACGGCGCCGAGACCCGCAGCTTCCAGGACACCACCCCCCAGCTCATCCCCCGCGGCAGCACCGCACCCCCGGCCACCGCCTGACGCCACCCGCCTGGTGCTGCCGGTCCGGGCCGCCGCCGGTGCGCGCGGCTTAGGATCGGGCCATGGCTCTGTCCGCGGCGACCGCGCGTGACCTGCTCGGGGCGCTGCCGGTGACGGTGGCCGACCCGCTGGACGCGCGGGAGTTCACGGACCTGGAGCGGCGGTTCGGCTTCACGTTCAACCCGGACCACCGCACCCTGCTCGCCACCGGCCTGCCCGAGGGCTCCCGCTGGCCCGACTGGCGCGACGGCGACCCCGACGAGCTGCGCGAAAGGCTCGCCGCCCCGATCGACGGGGTGCTGTTCGACGTGCAGGAGAACGGCTACTGGCACCCGTCGTGGGGCGAGCGCCCCTCGCGCACCGCGTTCGCGCTGGCCGTGGCCCACCGCCACCTGACCGAGGCGCCCCGCCTGGTCCCGGTGTACGGCCACCGCTACGCGCCCGCGCTGCCCGAGCCCGGCCTGCCCGTGCTCTCCGTCATGCAGACCGACGTCATCGTGTACGGCAACGACCTCGCCGCCTACCTGCGGCGCGAGTTCGGCCTTGCGGGCTCCGACGGCGAACCCGCCCCAGCCTTGATCCCCTTCTGGTCCGACCTGCTCTGACCGTCCTCACGCGGGTCGGTCAGAGCAGGGCGTACACCGTGGTGGCCTGGGCCACGAGCTGGCCCTTCGCGGTCATGGCGATGTCGGCGAAGGCCATCGAGCGGCCGAGCTTGGTGAGCCGGGCGGTGACCAGCACGTCGCTGCCGAGCACGGGACGCTGGAAGGTGGTCGACAGCTGCACCGTGGTCATCGGCACGAAGCCGCCGCGGGCCGCGCTGATCGCGATCACCGTGGCGGTGTCGGCCGCCGCCATCAGGGCCTGCCCGCTCAGCGCGCCGCCCTCCCGGGCGAGCCGGTCCGACCAGGGCAGCCGCAGCGTGGCCCAGTCGGCGCCGGTCTCCTCGACGGTGAGCCCCAGCTCGCGCACCCAGGGCGCGAAGTTGTCGGCGAGGATGCGGTCGCCGTCGAGCACCGGCGCCTCCTCGGCCACGCTGCCGCCCGCGACACTCGGCAGCACCTGCACCTCCGCGCCACCCACGACCGGCGTCTCCTGACCTGACAGCACCCGGCAGTCCTCTCCGTCGACGTACACGTTGACGTATCGGCGCAGTTCGCCGCGCTCGTCGCGGATGCGTCGGCCGAGGCGGGGCCAGCGCTGGTCCACCTCGTCGAGCACCGCGCGCAGCGTACCGCCCGCCGCCACCTCCAGCCGGGACTCGCCGCCGACCTCGGTCCGCAGCGCGCCCGGCACCAGCACGGTGACCATCAGAGCCGGACCGCCCGCACGCACAGCACGTCGGGCAGGTGCGCGGCGACCAGCGCCCAGCTGTCGCCCTCGTCGGCGCTGGCGAAGACCTCGCCGGTGCGGGTGCCGAAGTAGACCCCGACCGGGTCGCCGTTGTCCACGGTCATCGCGTCGCGCAGCACGGACGGGTAGAACGGCGCGGTGGGCAGGCCGTACGACAGCGGCGCCCATGTCTTGCCCGCGTCGGTGGTGCGGAAGACGCGGCATTTCGCGTCGACGGGGAAGCGCAGCGCGTCGGCGCTCAGCGGGAAGTTCCACGCGGTGCCGCCGCGGCGCGGGTGCGCCACGATCGGGAAGCCGAAGTCGCTGGGCAGGGTGTCCGCGATGGAAGACCAGGTCTGCCCGTCGTCGTCGGAGCGGTACACGCCGTGGTGGTTCTGCAGGTAGAGGCGCTCGGGGTCCTCGCCGTCGCGGGCCACCTTGTGCACGCACTGGCCGAACTCGGGGAACGGGTCGGGCATGAAGCTGACCCGGATGCCGCTGTTGGACGGGTGCCACGTCGCGCCGCCGTCAGTGGTCCGGTAGACGCCGCCGGTGGACATCGCCACCAGCACCCGCTGCGGGTCGGTCGGGTGCGGCAGGATCGTGTGGATCGCCTGGCCGCCGAAGCCCTCGCCCCACTCGGTGCGCTGCGGGTGGTCCCACAGGCTGCGGACCAGCTCATACGACATGCCGCCGTTGGTGGAGCGGAACAGCGCCGACGGCTGGGTGCCGGCCCAGACCACGTCGGGCTCGGCGGCCGCGCCGGGCTGCAGCGCCCACACCCGGCCGAGCGCGGTGTCGGTGTCCTGCGGGAACGCGACCGGGGCGTGATCGGGCTCGCGCCAGCACGCGCCGAGGTCGTCGCTGGTCGCCACGCTGGGGCCGAAGTGCGAGCTGTCCACCGCGGCCAGCAGGCGGGGCGTGGCGCGGCGGGTGTCGATGCCGACGGAGTACACCGCGGTCATCGGGAACTGGGGCACGGAGACGTCCCACGAGTCCCCGACCCGGTCGCGGCGGGCCAGGAACAGCCCCTTGGCGGTGCCTATGAGCAGCAGAACGGTCATCGTCGACCTCGCTTCTGTCTCAGGAGTCACTTCGGTGAACGAAGGTCACCGTACGTCGCCGGCCAGTATGCCCGTGACGTCCGACACAACAGACTACGTGGAACAATCGCCGGGTGACCCGCTTCCGACACCCCGCCGCCGCCAGCGTCGCCGCCCTGATCGCCGCGCTCGGCGGCATCCCGCTCGCCGCGCAGGGCGGGTTCTGGCCGCTGGTCCTGGTCGTGCCGGTCGCCGTCGCGATCTGGGCGTGGCGGGCCGGCACCGACGTCAACCCGAACGGGCTGCGCGTGCGCGCCCTGCTGGGCAGCCGCATCGTGCTCTGGCCGGAGGTCAGCGAGCTGCGCGCGGACGGCGACAAGCGCGTGGTCGCGGTGCTCACCGACGGCAGCGCGCTGCCGCTGACGGCCGTACGCCCCGCTGATCTTCCGAAGCTCGTCTCCGCCGCGGGCCAGTCCCTCACCACCGCCTGACCCGCGCGCCCGGCCCGCCGCCCGCACCTTCCCGGGAACCGCAGCCACGCCTGTAGAGCTGCACTTTCCCCGAAACTGCAGCCTCGCGGCGTCCTGTGCCCGCACTTTCCCCGAAACTGCAGCCCGCGGCACCCGGTGGCCGCACTTTCCCCGAGACTGCAGCCCTCAACGGGCCGGGGGGCGGGTCAGTAGCCGTCGTGGACCTGGTTGTCGAGGGGTTCGCCGGCGAGGTAGCGGTCGAGCTGGCGGCGGACGAGGCGGTACGCGCGCGGCAGCAGGCCGCGGACCGAGCCGGCCACGTGCGGCGTGATCAGGACGTTGGGCAGGTCCCACAGCGGGTGCCCGGCGGGCAGCGGCTCGGGGTCGGTCACGTCGAGCGCGGCGCTGATCCGGCCGGAGGTCAGCTCCTTGGTCAGCGCGGCGGTGTCGGCGACCGGGCCGCGCGCGGCGTTGACCAGCAGCGCCCCGTCGGCCATGGCGGCCAGGAAGCCCGCGTCGACCAGGCCGCGGGTCTGCGGCGTCAGCGGCACCAGCAGCACCACGATGTCGGCCTGCGGCAGCAGCCGGGGCAGCTCGTCGACGCCGTGCACGCCGTCGCGGGCGGTGCGGGCGACGTACGCCAGATCGACCTCGAACGGGGCCAGCCGGGCCGCGACGGCCGCGCCGATGGAGCCCGCGCCGACGATGAGCACCCGCTTGCCGCCCAGCTCGTCGGTCGGCGTGACCTCGGCGTACGCCCACCGGTGCGCGGCCTGCGCGCGGGCGAAGTGGTCGAAGCGGCGCAGCGAGGCGAGGATCGCGCCGACCACCCACTCGGCGGTGTGCGAGTCGTGCACGCCGCGCGCGTCGCATAGCGTCACGTGTGCGGGCAGGCGGCCCACCCAGGCGTCCGCGCCCGCGGTGATCAGCTGCACCACCTTCAGCGAGGTCATGCGCTCGGCCAGCCCGACGACGTCGCCGCTGCTCAGGAACGGCGGCACCCAGAACTCGACCTCCGCCGGATCACCGGGCAGCGGGGCGTCGGGGCGGGGCAGCACCGCCAGCTCGACGCCCGAGGGCAGCGGGTCCAGCAGGTCACGTCCGGCCTCATGGGCGATCCACATCCGCACGCCCCCACGCTAGCGGTTGCTGATCTCCTCCGCCGCATCGCGACGGTCTCGTCCACGGGTTAAGAAGGGCACCTTCCTATACGGAAAGCGATAAGAAGGTGCCCTTCCTTGTCAGGACCAGTCGGTGATCTGGGGGACGCGGGGGTGCGCTTCCGGGCCCGGGTTCGACTGCGGGAGCGGGGCGCGGCCCGTGCCGACCACCGCGCCGGAGGCATCCAGGGCCCGCAGCCGCATCGGCCGGTCCAGGTGCACCGTGCCCACGCCGTCGGTGAGCGGCGCCGAGGCCGTCACCTTGCCCGCGGCGTCGAGCACCTGGATCGTGCGCGCGGTGCGCGGCGCGAGGACCAGAAACGGCACCGGCTCGGCCGCGGGCGGGCCGTCCGGCTGCACCAGCCACGGGCCGTCGTCCGCGCGCTCCCAGCGCTTCTCCACCGCGATCACCGCGTCCGCTGCGCCCAGGTCCGCGTCGGTGCTCCAGCCGCTGCTGCCCACGTTGTCGGACAGGGTGCTGAGCAGCCACCGGCCGTGTTCGGTAGGGGTGACCGCGATGCCGATGGCCGCGCTCTCCTGGGGACCGCTCGCGATCCGGCCCAGGTAGAGCAGGCGCGGGCTGCCGACGGCGTTGTCGAGCCACGGCTCGCGCAACAGCCGGGCCGCGACAGTGCGATCCGCCTCGCCGCGGCAGTGCGCGAGCGCCGCGTCGAGCTCGCTCTCGGAGAGGGTCCGCGCCGCGCGCAGCCCCACGCCGCCGGTGCCGGGACCCTGGTAGACGACGGTGCCGTCGCAGGTGACCCGATACCACTCGCCGGCGGCCGTGCTCGCGATGTAGTCGCCGCCCGGCACCGGGCGCCAGGTGACGGGCTCGCGGTAGGCGTCCGCGGCGTCGATCCGGCAGCCCAGCGGCACGATGCCCGCCGTCTCCCAGTCGGCGCCCACCGCGTTGGGCACCTGCTTGGTCGCCGTCGCGAAGGGCGCGAACCCCTGCATCGACACGATCACCGAGCTGCCTTCCTGACGCTGCTCGGTGGCCGCGGCGGCCAGCTCGTCGGCGGTCGCGCCGCGCCGGTCGAAGATGCTGACCCCGACGTAGTGGGTGCCGTTGCGCCGGGCGGCCAGCACGATCCGGCTGTCCCCCACGTCCCCGACGAAGAGAACCTTGATGTGCCCGCCGGGCACCGCCTCGATCCGCCGCGACGCCAGCAGGGCGGTCAGCCGCTCCACGAAGGCGGTGTCCGCGGCCAGCGGGCCGCGCGTGGGCGACTCCAGCAGCCGCGTCACCCACGGCGTCAGCGGCTGCCCCGGCGGCAGGTCGGCCGGGGCCGACGGGGTGCCGGACGGGCCGCCGAGCACCGGGAACGCCCCGCCCCGGATGCCGATCGGGCCGAGCAGCGCCGCCACCGCGGCCAGCACCGCGGCGGCGCTCCAGCCCGCGGCGCGGTTACGCCGGGCGCGCCGGTGCCGCGCCATCAGGCGGGCGTACGGGTCCTCGCCCGGCACCACCGGTCCGGCCAGCCTGGCCAGCCCGTCGATCAGGTCACGCTCGCTCATGCGATCACCTCCATGACGTCGCCCGCGCGCCGGGGCTCCGGGCGCAGCACCTCCCGCAATCTGGCCAGCCCGCGGCTGGCCTGTGACTTCACCGAACCCACCGAGCACCCCATCACCGCGGCGGTGTCCGCTTCGGACATGTCCTCCCAGTACCGCAGCACCAGCACCGCCCGCATGCGCACCGGCAGCTTCGCCAACGCGGTGAGCAGCTCGTCCCGCTCCACGTACGCGGCGCTCCCGTCTGCTCTCCCCCGTTCCGGCAGCACGCCGGTGAGCAGCTCGCGGGAGCCGATCCGCCGCCACACGCTGGTGCGCTGATTGACCAGCGCCCGGCGCAGGTACGCCATCGGATCGTCCACCAGGTCCCAGCGCCGGTACGCCTTCAGCAGCGCCGACTGCACGAGATCCTCGGCGGCGTGGGTCGAGCCGGTGAGCAGGTACGCCGTGCGCAGCAGCTCGCCGTAGCGCAACTGCACGAACTCGCGGAACCCGTCCTCCGCCATACGGCTCCTCCTTCCGTCGCCCTTCCCGACGCGGTTTACCGGGCCCAGGTTGAGAGAATCGAGGCAGTAGTTGAGCACATCCCACGGCGTTAGGCTGGATCGCATGTCCTCGCACCGGGTTCGCACCGGACTGGCCGCCGCGGTCACCGCGCTCGCCTTCACCGCGGCCTGCTCGGCCGAGGGTCCGGACCGGGTGGCCACCCAGCCGCCGCCTCCCCCGTCCGCGCAGCCGTCCGGCTCGCCCGCGCTCAGCCCCCGGGTCACCGACGTGAAGACGCTGGTCACCGGGCTGCGCGCGCCGTGGGGCGTGGCGTTCCTGCCCGACGGCTCGGCGCTGGTCACCGAACGCGACAGCCGCCGCGTGGTGAAGGTCTCCCCCGGGCCGAAGCCGAGCGTGACGGAGGTCGGCGTGATCCGCGAGGCCGACGCCAACGGCGAGGGCGGTCTGCTCGGCATCGCGGCGTCGCCGTCGTACGCGCAGGACCAGACGGTCTTCCTGTACTACACCACCGAGGACGACAACCGGGTCGCGCGCTGGAAGCCGGGCGGGCGGCCGGAGCCGATCGTCACCGGCATCCCGATCTCCGGCATCCACAACGGCGGCCGGCTCGCCTTCGGCCCCGACGGCTACCTCTACGCCACCACCGGCGACGCGGCCACCCGCGGCAACTCGCAGGACCTGAAGAGCCTAGGCGGGAAGATCCTGCGCATGACGCCGGACGGCAAGCCCGCGCCGGGCAACCCGTACGGCACGCTGGTCTGGTCGTACGGCCACCGCAACGTGCAGGGCATCGCGTGGGACTCCGGCGGCCACCTGTGGGCCACCGAGTTCGGCCAGAACACCTGGGACGAGGTCAACCGCATCGAGCCCGGCAAGAACTACGGCTGGCCCGAGGTGGAGGGCGCGGCGGGCGAGGGCGCGTACGTCGACCCGGTCGCGGCCTGGCCCACCGACGAGGCGTCCTGCTCCGGCGCGGCGATGGCCGGTGACGTGCTGGTCGCGGCCTGCCTGCGCGGCGAGCGGCTGTGGCTGCTGCCCGCGGGGGCGGACGGCGTGCTGCACGGCAAGCCTGTTGCGGCGCTGACCGGCGAGTACGGCCGCCTGCGCGACGCGCACACCGCGCCCGACGGCACGGTGTGGGTGCTGACCAGCAACCATGACGGGCGCGGGGACCCGGCCGACTCCGATGATCGGATTCTTGCCATCACCCTCGCTCCAGCGTGACGGCGGGCATGATGGGGCGATGACTCGGTTGGCGCGGTGGGTCCGGCCACCGGCGTGGTCCGGGCGCATTCCGTGGCGGCGTATCGGCGCCGCGACGGGCGTGTTCGCCGTGTCCGTGGCGGGTCTTGCGCTCGGTCTGTACCTGTGCGGCGCGACCGGTGTGGACGTCGGGCCGTTCCGGGCCACCATGGCGGTCACCCCGTCGCTGTACGGCGACACCGAGGTGGTGCTCCCGCCGCTGGGCTCGCTGCAACTGGACAGTCACGACGGCCCGGCCCGGCTGATGGTGCGCCTGGACGCGCTGGACCGGGCCCGCACCGAAGCCCTGATCACCGACCCGGCGGGCATCACCGCGGCCAGCCGTACCGCCGTCGACGACGTGCGCGCCGGGGTGACCCGGCTCGTGCTGCGCACCACCGCCGTCGCCGTGCTGGCCGCGATGCTGCTGGCCGCGCTGGTGTACCGGCGCATGACCCGGGTCGCCTGGTCCGGCGGGCTGGCGCTGGCGGTGATGACGAGCGCGTTCGGGGCGGCGTTCGGCACGTTCAACCCGGGCGCCCTGCGCGAGCCGCGCTACGAGGGACTGCTGGCCAACGCGCCGTCGGTGATGGGCAACGCGCAGCGCATCGCCGACCGCTACGACGAGTACGCCGCGCAGCTGCAGAAGCTGGTGAGCAACGTCGGCAACCTGTACGCCACCGTGCAGAACCTGCCCGTGTACTCCCCCGAGGACGACAACCTGCGTGTGCTGCACGTTTCCGACCTGCACCTGAACCCGGCGGCGTGGGGCGTGATCCGGACCGTGGTGGACAACTTCCACATCGACGTGGTCGTCGACACCGGCGACATCACCGACTGGGGCAGCGAGCCGGAGAAGGCGTTCGTCGCCTCGATCGCGCTGCTGAAGGTGCCGTACGTGTACATCCGCGGCAACCACGACTCGCCGGTGACCGAGGCGGCCGTCGCCGCGCAGCCGAACGCGATCGTGCTGGACAACAAGGTGGTGAACGTCGCCGGGCTGACCATCGCCGGGATCGGCGACCCGCGGTTCACCCCCGACAAGGAGCAGGAGCCGTCCGGCGAGGGTCAGTCGAAGGCGACCCTGGAGCGGGTGATCGGCATCGGCGACCGGCTCGCCGACACCATCGGCAAGGAGCCGGGCGACATGGTGGACCTGGCCCTGGTGCACGATCCGACGTCGGCCGGGCCGCTGGCCGGATACGCCCCCGTCGTGCTCGCCGGGCACCTGCACCACCGCGAGGTGCGCAAGCTCGGCGACGACCAGACCATGCTGATGGTGCAGGGTTCGACGGGCGGGGCCGGGCTGCGCGGCCTGGAGGGCGACAAGCCGACCCCGCTGACCATGTCGGTGCTCTACTTCGACGACGACCGCGCGCTGATGGCGTACGACGACATCACCGTCGGCGGCACCGGTCTGGCGGAGGTGGCGCTGTCGCGGCACGTGGTCGAGGACCCCTCGACCAGCCCCGCCGCCCAGCCCGGCCCCTCGCCCCGCCCCGCGCCGAGCCGCACACGTTAAGAAGGGCACCTTCTTCTACGGAAACCGTTAAGAAGGTGCCCTTCCTTGGGGTTCAGCTGAGGCGGGCGAGGACCAGTTCGCGGACGGTCTTGGCGTCGGCCTGGCCCTTGGTGGTCTTCATGACCGCGCCGATGATGACGCCGGCGGCGGCCTGGTTGCCGGCCCGGATCTTGTCGGCGACCGCGGGGTTGGCGGCGATGGCCTCGTCGATGGCGGCGGTCAGCGCGCCGGTGTCGGAGACGACCTCCAGGCCGCGGGCGGCCATGATCTGCGCCGGGTCGCCCTCGCCGGCCAGCACGCCCTCCAGCACCTGGCGGGCCAGCTTGTCGGTGAGCTTGCCCGACTCGACCAGGCTCTGCAGCTGCGCGACCTGTGCCGGAGTGGCGCCGACCGACTCCAGCTCGACGCCGTCGGCGTTGGCCTTGCGGGACAGCTCGCCCAGCCACCACTTGCGGGCCGCCTCGGGCGAGGCGCCCGCGGCGACGGTGCGCTCGATCAGCTCGACCGCGCCCGCGTTGAGGATGGACTGCATGTCCAGGTCGGACAGGTTCCACTCGGCCTTGAGCCGCTGCCGGTGCACCCGGGGCAGCTCCGGCAGGGCCGCCTTGAGCTGCTCGACCCAGGCCGGCTCGGGCGCCAGCGGCACCAGGTCGGGCTCGGGGAAGTAGCGGTAGTCGGTCGCGGTCTCCTTGGAGCGGCCGGACGTGGTGTCGCCGGTGTCCTCGTGGAAGTGCCGCGTCTCCTGCGTGATGGTGCCACCCGCGTCGAGCACGGCAGCCTGGCGCAGCATCTCCGAGCGGACCGCGCGCTCGACGCTGCGCAGCGAGTTCACGTTCTTGGTCTCGGTGCGGGTGCCCCACTCCTCACCCGGCTTGTTCAGCGAGGTGTTGACGTCGCAGCGCATCGAGCCCTGCTCCATGCGCACATCCGAGACGCCCAGGGTGCGGATGACGTCGCGCAGCTCGGCCACGTACGCCTTGGCGACCTCGGGGGCGCGCGCGCCGATGCCGGGCACCGGCTTGGTGACGATCTCGACGAGCGGGATGCCGGCCCGGTTGTAGTCGACCAGCGACTCGGTCGCGCCGTGGATGCGGCCGGTGGCGCCGCCGACGTGCAGCGTCTTGCCGGTGTCCTCCTCCAGGTGCACCCGCTCGATGCCGATGCGCACCAGCTCGCCGTCCACCTCGACGTCGAGGTAGCCGTCGGTGCACAGCGGCTCGTCGTACTGGCTGATCTGGAAGTTCTTCGGCATGTCCGGGTAGAAGTAGTTCTTCCGGGCGAAGCGACACCAGGTGGCGATGGTGCAGTTGAGCGCTAGTCCGATGCGGATCGTCGCCTCGATCGCGGCCCGGTTGGCCACCGGCAGGCTGCCGGGCAGGCCCAGGCAGACCGGGCAGACCTGGGTGTTCGGGTCGGCGCCGAAGACGGTGGGGCAGCCGCAGAACATCTTCGTCTGGGTGCCCAGCTCGACGTGCGTCTCCAGGCCGATGACCGGCTCGTATCGGGAGGTCACCTCGTCGAAGGTGGGCAGCACGTGAGTGCTCATCTCCTCGCTCCAGGCTGCTTGGGTGGGCGCCGCGACGCCGCCGGACAAAACAACCACCAGCCTAGTAGCCCGCCCCGCTCAGCCTACACCGGGTTATCCGGCGCGCACGACCATCGATCATGACAAGAAGAGTGGCGTACGTCACAACATGAGCTGATCGAACGATGCCCTATTCATTCATTCGTCGTTGTGCGGCGATCATTTCCGGCCGATCCTGAATGCACCCTGAGAACGCCGCTCGCCCGACCGGTCACCCCTGTCCGACCTGCCGGTTTGCGCGCGACGTTCTTCCCCTCATCGATGCACAGGGAGGTGCATGATGGGTTCCGCAACGCTGTCCCGCCTCACCGCCGAGGTCCTCGGCACAGCGGTTCTGGTCTTCTTCGGGGTCGGTGCCCTGCTCGTCGGCGGCGGCCCGCTGCTCGCGGGCGCGGTCGGCCTGATGATCGCCGCGGCCGCCGCCGCGTGGATCTTCGGCGGGCACTTCAACCCCTGGCTCACCCTCGCCGCCGCGGTCCGCGGCAGCCTGGACTGGGCGGGCGCGGCCGTGATCATCGTGGCGCAGCTGGTCGGCGGCTTCGCCGGCGGTCTGCTGATGTGGCTCTGCTACGGCGAGAACGGCGTGCAGGGCGGCCTCGGCGCCAACCGGCTCGCCGAGTCGGCGAGCTCCGGCATGGGCCTGGTCGCGGCGATCGTCGCCGAGGCGCTGGCCGTGTTCGTGCTGGCCTGCGTCATGTTCGCGGCCGGTGACGGCGAGCGCTCCGGCATCAGCCTGGGCCTGGCGTACGCGGGCGGCACGCTCGCCATCGCCGCGGTCACCAGCGCCTCGCTCAACTTCGCCCGCACCTTCGGCCCCGAGCTGGCGCTCACCCTGGCCGGCGGCGCGGCCGACTGGTCCGACATGTGGGTGTACGCCGTCTCCGGCGCGCTCGGCGCCGTGCTGGCCGGCCTGCTCTACCCGCGGCTGAAGGGAGCCGCCTCCTAGACCCGTCCCGCCTCCTCAGGGACGGCGAACGGCGCCCCCGCACCGGGGACGCCGTTCGCCGTTTCAGCTGTTCAGAGTGCGGGCGGGGGGAACGTGCCCACCGTCGACTCGACCGCGGCGGCGATCCGGTACATCCGGTCGTCGGCCATGGTCGGCGCCATCACCTGCAGGCCCACCGGCAGCCCGTCGGACAGGCCGGCCGGCACCGAGATGCCGGGGCCGCCGTACAGGTTCGTCGGGATGGTGTACAGGTCGGCCAGGTACATCTGGTACGGGTCGGCCGTGCGTGCGCCCAGCTCGAACGCGGTGAACGGGGTGGTCGGCGAGACCAGCACGTCGACCTGCTCGAACGCCTTCGTGAAGTCGTTCGTGATCAGCGTGCGCACCTTCTGCGCCTGGCCGTAGTAGGCGTCGTAGTAGCCCGACGACAGCGCGTACGTGCCGATGATGATGCGCCGCTTCACCTCGTCGCCGAAGCCCGCCTCGCGGGTCAGCGACATGACCTCCTCCAGGGAGTTCTTGCCGTCGTCGCCGGTGCGCAGGCCGAACCGGACGCCGTCGAAGCGGGCCAGGTTCGACGAGCACTCGCTGGGCGCGATCAGGTAGTACGCGGGCAGCGCGTACTGGAAGTGCGGGCAGGACACCTCGACGACCTCGGCGCCCAGCTTGGTCAGCGCCTCCACGGTGTCGCGGAACACCGCCATGACGCCGGGCTCGGCGCCCTCGCCGCTGAACTCCTTGACCAGGCCGACGCGTACGCCGGTCAGGTCACCACTCGCGCCCTGGCGGGCCGCGGCCACCACGTCCGGCACCGGCATCGGGATCGACGTCGAGTCGCGCGGGTCGTGACCGGCGATGACCTCGTGCAGCAGCGCCGCGTCGAGCACGGTGCGCGCGCACGGGCCGGGCGTGTCCAGCGAGGACGAGAAGGCGATCAGGCCGTAGCGGGAGGTGCCGCCGTAGGTCGGCTTCGCGCCCACGGTGCCGGTGACGGCGCCCGGCTGGCGGATCGAGCCGCCGGTGTCGGTGCCGATGGCCAGCGGGGCCTCGTACGCGGCCAGCGACGCGGCCGAGCCGCCGCCCGAGCCGCCCGGGATGCGGGTCAGGTCCCACGGGTTGTACGTCGGGCCGTACGCCGAGTACTCCGTCGACGAGCCCATGGCGAACTCGTCCATGTTGGTCTTGCCGAGCATGACCATGCCCGCCTCGCGGATCCGGGTCATCACGGTCGCGTCGTACGGCGGCCGCCAGCCCTCCAGGATCTTCGAGGCCGCGGTGGTCGGGATGCCCCGGGTCGCGATGACGTCCTTGATCGCGATCGGCACGCCGGCCAGCGGGCCGAGCTTCTCCCCCGCCGCGCGCCTGGCGTCCACGGCCCGCGCCGCCTCGACCGCGCCCTCGTCGTCCACGTGCAGGAACGCGTGCACCCGGCCGTCGACCTCGGCGATGCGGTCCAGGTGGGCGCGGGTGACCTCCTCCGCGGAGACCTCGCCGGAGGCGATCTTCTCGCCCAGGGCGGCCGCGGACAGCTTGATCAGATCACTCATCGGGGTCACTCCTCATCCGCAAGGATCTGGGGGACGCGGAACCGGTCCTCGGCGGCGTCCGGCGCGCCCGACAGCGCCTCGGCGGTGGTCAGGCCGGGCACGATGACGTCCTCGCGCAGCACGTTGACCAGCGGCACCGAGTGCGACGTCGGCGGGATGTCGTCCGCGGCGACCTCACCGACCCGCGCCACCGACTGCAGGATCACGTCCAGCTGGCCGGCGAAGCGGTCCAGCTCCTGATCCGTGACGGCGAGCCGCGACAGGCGCGCGAGGTGCGCGACCTCCTCGCGGGAGATGGCGGCCATGACTGCCCCCTAGACGTAGCGGCGAACTCGGACAGCACGGAGGATGGCACCCACTCCGCGCCCGTAGCGAGTCTATTTGTCACCCCGGGCGTCATTCGCAGCGCCCCTGCGCGCCGCTTGCCCGCGCGATCCGTCCCAAGATCGCTCGACTTGCCAGGCACATGGGCGAATGCGCGCCCAAGATACGCCCAGGTGCCAGGCAAGTCGGCGGATCTTGGGGACGGCCGCGCGGGCAAGCGGGGTCAGGAGAGGGCGGGGAGGGTGGTGCGGGAGAGCCAGTCGGCGAGCTCGTCGGGGGGCAGCGGGCGGGCGTAGAACCAGCCCTGGGCGATCTCGCAGCCGGCGGACTGGAGCAGGCGCCAGGCGCGCTCGTCCTCGACGCCCTCGGCGACCACGCGCAGCCCGAGCGCCGCGGCCAGTTCGATGATCGACCGTACGATCACCAGGTCGTCCGGGTCGTCGGCCATGGACAGCACGAACGAGCGGTCGATCTTCACCTCGGACAGCGGCAGGCGGCGCAGGTGCTGCAGGGACGAGTATCCGGTGCCGAAGTCGTCCAGCGCGATGCCGACGCCGAGCAGCTGCAGCCGGGTCAGCGTGGCGAGCACCCGGTGCGGGTCGGCCATCAGCGCGCTCTCGGTGATCTCCAGCTGGAGGCGGCACGGCGCCAGCCCGTAGCGGCGCAGCAGGTCCTCGATCTGCTCGACGATGGCGCCGGTGTGCAGGTCCCGCACGCTGACGTTGACCGCCATGCGGACCTCGAGCCCGGCGGCGTCCCACTTGGCGAGCTGGACCATCGCCTCCTCGATCACCCAGGCGGTGAGCAGGCGCATCACCGAGCTGGGCTCGGCGACCCGGATCAGCTCGTCGGGGCTGACCGGCCCGCGGGTGGGGTGCTGCCAGCGCAGCAGCGCCTCCACGCCGACCACGCCGCCCGTGGCGATCTCGACCTGGGGCTGGTAGTACAGCCGCAGCCCGCCCTTGTCGGAGCGGCCGAGCATGGCACGCAGGTCGGCGAGCAGGCTTAGCCGCTGCGGCGAGTTGTGGTCGGCGTCGGGGTGGTAGACGGCGATCCCGTCCCCGTTGTGCTTGGCGGTGTACATGGCCACGTCCGCGTGGCGGAGCAGGGTGGCGAAGTCGGTGCCGTGGTCGGGGTAGAGCGCGATGCCGATGGAGCCGCTGACGTCCAGCGGCATCCCGTCCAGCACCACGGGGTTGATCAGCGCCTGCTCGATCCGCTCGGCCAGCTCGCGCGCCTCGTCGGCCCCGTCGAGGCGCTTGGCCACCACGGCGAATTCGTCGCCGCCGAGCCGCGCGACCAGGTCGCCCTCGCGCACCACCCGGTCCAGCCGGTCGCCGACCGCGATGAGCAGCCGGTCGCCGACCTCGTGCCCGAGCGAGTCGTTGACGTGCTTGAACCGGTCGAGGTCCAGCAGCAGCAGGCCGAACCGGCAGCGGGCGTCGCCCTGCACGGCGCGCTGGGCGTGCCCGGCGACCGCGGCGGACACCTCCCCGATGAGCGCCTTGCGGTTGGCCAGACCGGTGAGGGTGTCGATGTTGGCGAGGTGGCGCTGCTCGGCGGTGATGATGGACAGCCGGCGCACCGCGAGCAGCGGCAGCACCAGCACCAGGATCAGCTGCGGGGCGACCTCGGTCTGTGCGGCGATGACCGGGCCGAGCATGAGCAGGGCGCCGGTGCTCAGCGCCTCGTTGGCCAGCGGTCCCATGATGATCGGCAGCAGCGGGCCGCCGTCGCGCAGCCAGATCGCGCACGCGGTGGTCAGGTATTTCACCGCGAACCACGCGGTGGCCGAGGCGACCAGCGCCAGCAGGCCCGGCGCGGCGTCGCCGCTGATCAGGCGCAGCGTGACGTACGCGACGCCGAACGCCAGCGCGTACTGGCCGAGGTTGAACACGGCCCGCCACAACGCGTGCCGCAGCCGCAGCGAGGACACCGCCACCGCGAGGCCCTGCACCACCACCGCGGCGGCCAGCCCGGCGTCGATCATGATGGCGAAGGTGAAGCAGATCGACGGGTAGATCGCCGCGGTGTTCCACCGGCCGGGCAGCGTCACGGGCAGCGCGTCGCCCGCGACGGCGAGCACGGTGAGCAGCCAGAAGCCGAGGCTGGCCTGAGCCAGCACGTCGGGCAGGCCGGCGAGGTCACGCACAGTGAACGCCGCCGCCAGCACCGTGACGGCGATGACGAACGCGCCGAACGGCCGCCGCCGCTCCGCGGGCACCCGGTTGCGATGTGCCTGCAGTGCATGGGGTGTGGCCGCCATGGACACCTTCCCGAGGCCGTTGGACGCGCGACCGCGCCGCCCATATCGCGGCTGGTCACTTCACTCTAAGCCCGAA
Source organism: Catellatospora sp. IY07-71 (assembly GCF_018326265.1). Taxonomy (GTDB): domain Bacteria; phylum Actinomycetota; class Actinomycetes; order Mycobacteriales; family Micromonosporaceae; genus Catellatospora. The sequence continues at coordinate 2,507,346 of NZ_AP023360.1, read as the reverse complement.
AACGCCCGAGACCACTCTCCGCGTTGGCGTGTGACGAAGATGTGATTGTTTGACCTTTTCTACGGTCACGCATCGTAAGAACCATGCAACTACGCGTATATAACTCTGTGCGTCCTCACTGGAGCACCATCCGGATCGCGGTGTTGCGGTAACCGGCGCGCGCGAACGCCGCCGCCATCGGCCGGTTGCCCAGATCGGTGTCCGCGCCGATCTCCTCGGCGCCCTCCGCCACCAGCATCGCCGTCGTCTCGGCCAGCAGGTCGTCGACGTAGCCGCGACCGCGCTGCGCCGGCACCACCGCGATGTAGCCGACCACGGCGCGCGCGGGGTTGCGGGCCGGCACGATCAGGCCGACCTGCGCACCGTCCGGCGTGTACGCGGCGCGCCACCACTCGCGGGGGGACGGCATGTCGGTCAGGTCCTCGACCATGATGCGTGCCGCCTCGTCGAGCCCGTGCCGGGCCACGTCCCGGCCGGTGTACCCGTCCAGCGAGCCCTGCGCCGCGGCCCGGCAGATAGCCGTCGCCTCGGCATCGTCCACCTCGCGGAACATCAGCCGCGTGGAGCGCTCCGGCACCCCGTCGGCGGTGGTCCAGGTGTAGTTGAAGCGCTCGATGAACGGCTGATACCCGGCGGCGGCCGCGGCGGCCAGCCGGTCCTCGGTGGCCTCGCGTACGCCGTCCAGCTCCCGCCAGCCCGGCGGCAGGAAGATGTGGTACTCCGGGCGGGCGCCCTCGGCGGTGCGCAGCTCCCGCAGCGCCGCCGTCAGCAGCGCGGCCCCGACCGCCAGCCGGTCCGGCTCCTTGCCCAGTTCGAACCAGTCGAGGCTGAACGGGTGGTCCTCATCGGGCATACCCCAGAACGCGCAGCGGGCGACGGTCCGCCCGCCGCGCCGGGCCACCCAGCTCCACTCGGGACGGTAGTAACCGTCTGCGAGCGTGTCGGCCCAGGAGCGGCGGGACTCCAGCCCCACCCCCGGCGTCGGGGGGTGGGGAAAGTCCAGAAACAGGTCCTCCTCGCCGGTGCGCAGCGGGCGGATGTCGAGATCGTTCGTAAAAGTCGTCATCGGGGACGACCCTAGATCAGCTGTCTAGGCATTTTCCCGTCGCGCGTCGGAGTACGCCTTCGCGGCCTCCGGGCCCTCCTCCAGCAGCACGGTGAAGCCCGGCTCGTCGAGCGTGGGCACGCCCAGCGACAGCGCCTTGTCCAGCTTGGACCCGGCGCTCTCGCCGACCACCACGAAAGCGGTCTTCTTCGACACCGAGCCGGAGACCTTCGCGCCGAGCGCGGTGAGCCGCTCGGCCGCCTCGTCCCGGGTGAAACCCTCCAGCGTGCCGGTGACCACGACGGTCAGGCCGTCCAGCGGCTTCGGGCCGGTGTCGGCGACGGGCTCCTGGTCCATGCGTACGCCCGCGGCCCGCCACTTCTCGACCACCTCGCGGTGCCAGTCCTCGGCGAACCATTCGCGCACCGCCTCGGCGATGGTGCCGCCGACGTCCTCGACCACCGACATCTGCTCGACCGAGGCGGTCGCGATCTTCTCGACGTCGTTGAAGTGGTCGGCGAGCGCCCGCGCCGCGGTGGGCCCGACGTGCCGGATGGACAGCGAGGTGAGCACCCGCCACAGCTGCTGCTGCTTGGCCTTCTCCAGGTTGGCCAGCAGCTTGCCCGCGTTGGTGGACAGCGTGCCGTCCTTCTTCAGGAAGAACGGGGAGCTTGCGAGCTGCTTCTCGTCCAGGGCGAACAGATCACCCTCGTCGGTCACGACCTTATCCTCGACCAGGGCGATCGCGGCCTTCGTGCCCATACCCTCGATGTCGAAGCCGTCGCGGCCGCCGAGGTAGGTGATCCGCTCCACCAGCTGGGCCTTGCAATACCTGGTGTTCGGGCAGCGCAGATCGACGTCGGCCTCCTTGGCGGGGGCCAGCGTCGTCCCGCACGAGGGGCAGTTAGCGGGCATGGACCAGTCGCGTTCTGAACCATCACGCAGCGCCTCGACCGGACCGAGGATCTCAGGGATCACGTCGCCCGCTCGCCGGATCACGACCGTGTCGCCGATCTTGACGCCCTTGCGAGCCACTTCCCGCTGGTTGTGCAGGGTCGCGCGGGCGACGGTGACACCGCCCACGAAGACCGGGTCGAGGACCGCGGCGGGCGTGGCACGGCCCGTCCGGCCGACCTCGACGATGATGTCGAGCAGCTTGGTGTTGACCTCCTCGGGCGGGTACTTGAACGCGATCGCCCAGCGCGGCGCGCGGCTCGTGCTGCCCAGCTTCTGCTGCTCGGCCACGTCGTCGACCTTCACCACGACGCCGTCGATGTCGTGCTCCAGGTCGTGCCGGTGCGCCTGGTACTCCGCGATGTAGGCCTTCACCTCGTCCAGCGAGTCGACCACCTTCCAGCGCGGGCTGGTCGGCAGGCCCCAGGCCTTGAGCTGTGCGTACGCGTCGGACTGGCTGGCCGGCTCGAAGCCGGTGCGCGCCCCGATGCCGTGCACGATCAGCTCCAGCGCGCGCCGGGCGGTGATCGACGGGTCCTTCTGCCGCAGCGAGCCCGAGGCCGCGTTGCGGGGGTTGACGTACGTCCGCTCGCCCGCCTCGACCTGGGCGGCGTTGAGGTCGGCGAACGCCTGCGCCGGAAAGTAGATCTCACCGCGGATCTCCACCAGGTCCGGCGGGTTGTCCCCGGCCAGCTTGTGCGGGATGCCCTTGATGCGGCGCACGTTGGCGGTGACGTCCTCGCCCGTGCGGCCGTCGCCGCGGGTCGCGCCCCGGGTCAGCCGGCCCTTCTCGTAGGTCAGGTTGACCGCGAGGCCGTCGATCTTCAGCTCGCACAGGTAGCGCACCGGTGCGCCCGCGTCCCGCTCCACCCGGGTGGCCCAGGCCGCGAGCTGGTCGTCGTTGAACGCGTTGTCGAGGCTGAGCATGCGCTCGGCGTGGTCCACGGCGGCGAAGCCGAGCCACTCGCCCGCGCCCACCCGCTGCGTCGGCGAGTCCTGCGAGACCAGCTCGGGAAACTCCAGCTCCAGCGCCTCCAGCTCGTGCATGAGCTGGTCGTAGGCGGCGTCGGACAGCGTCGGCGCGTCGTCGACGTAGTAGCGGTGCTGGGCGTCGTTGATCCCGGCCACGAGCTCGGCGTATCGCGTCCGGACCTTGTCGGTTACCTCACTGGTCACCCGTGCACGGTAACCGGCACCCCCGACACCGCCGACGTCAGTCCCAGGCGGCGCCCAGCGTGGCGAGCTGGTCGGCGTACTCGATGCGGTCCGCCCAGCTCGCGGGCCAGATCGCCATGCCCGACGCCGCGCCGTGGAACGCGCCCGCCAGGCACGCGATCGAGTCCGAGTCGCCGCTCGTCGCGGCCGCCCGGCCCAGCGCGGCCACCGGGTCGTCGGGGTGCCGCAGCGCCGCCAGCAGCGCCGAGGCCAGCGCCTCCTCCGCGATCCAGCCCTCGCCCGTCTCCCGGCACACGTCGCCGCCGGAGTCCGGCCTGCGCAGCGCCGCGAGCAGCGTGTCCAGCACGTCGGCGCACTCGTCCCAGCCGCGCGCGATGAACTCCTCCGGGCTGGTCACGCCCGGCCGCTGCCACAGGTCGCCGAGCCAGTCCGCGCGGTACACGGTGCGCTGCTCGGCGCAGCGCTCGCGGAGCAGGCCGGGCAGGTCGGCCAGGGCCGCGCCGTCGCGGGGCAGCCGTACCGCGAGCGCGGTCAGCTCGGCCGCGGCCAGCCCCGTCGGGTGCCCGTGGGTCAGGCCCGCCTGGAGCTGCGCGATCCCGGCGAGGGTGTCGAGGTCGTACTCCGGCACCAGGCCGACCGGGGTGACCCGCATGTTCGCCCCGCAGCCCTTGGACCCGGCGACCGTGGCGCGCTGCCAGGGCATGCCCGTGGCCAGGTTGGCGCAGGCGTTGAGGCAGGTCATGCCGGGCGCACGGTTGTTCTCCGGGCTCTTGGCCCAGGCCAGGAAACGCGCCCGCAGCAGCGGCTCCAGCGCCTCGGGCGTGGGCGCCGAGGCCTCGCGCAGCGCCCAGCCGACCGCCAGCGCCATCTGGGTATCGTCGGTGACCAGGGCCGGTTCCGGCAGCTCGCGCGGCCCGCCGCGCCCGTACTCGGCCGTGATCTGGTCGTATCTGCGGAACTCGGTCGGCTTGCCGAGCGCGTCGCCGTACGCCAGCCCGAAGAGCGAACCGCTGGCCGTGTCAGTCACCGTCACCCGCGGCAGTCTTCCATCCCGCCGCAACACCGGCCGCGCCCGCCCGCTCCCCATCCCCACGGCGGGCGGGCGCGGCACGGCGGATCAGGCGGACAGCGCCGGGTACAGGTTGCGCAGGTCGCCGGACAGGCCGGCCTTCACCCGGCGGCTGGTCTCGTCTGCCAGCACCTCGGGCTGCGCCGCCTCGACCGCGTCGAGCACCTGCGTCACCACGTCGCGCGGCGGCACCTTCGGCCCGTCCACGTGCGCGGCCATGTCGGTGTCCACGTAGCCCACGTGCACGGCGGTGACCAGGGTGCCCTGCTCCTTCAGCGCCAGGCGAAGCGCGTTCGTCGCCGCCCACGCGGCCGCCTTCGCGGCGGAGTAGCCGGCCGTGTTCGGCAGGCTCAGCCAGGACAGCGCGGAGAGCATGTTCACGATCGCGCCGCCGCCGTTCGCGCCCAGGATCGGCGCGAACGCGGCCGACACGCGTACCGGGCCCAGGTAGTTGGTCTCCATCTCGCGGCGCAGCGCGTCCTCGCCGTCGAGGACCCCGGCCCCGGTCGCGATGCCCGCGTTGTTGACCAGCAGCTGCACGTCGCCCGCCTGCGCGGCCGCCGCCGCGACCGAGGCCGGGTCGGTGATGTCCAGCTGCAGCGGGACCACTCGCGGGTCGGTGATGGACGCCGTGTCGCGGGCGGCGGCGTACACCTTCGCCGCGCCCCGCGCCAGCAGCTCCTCCGTGTACGCCTTGCCCAGCCCGCGGTTGGCGCCGGTCACCAGCGCCACGGAACCTTCGATCTTCATGTCTCGCCTCCTGGTGTCTCTGTCACCAGCAACGCTATACGAAACATATATCGTCCGGCTTGAGATACGAATCATATAGCCAGCGCCAGACGACAGATATGCTCGAACCATGCCCAAGCGGATGTACGGCCAGCTGTGCCCGATCGCCCGCTCGCTCGACGTCCTCGGTGAGCGGTGGACCCTTCTCATCGTGCGCGAGCTGCTGCTGGGCCCGAAGCGCTTCAAGGAACTGCTCGCCCTGCTGCCCGCCACCGGCACCAACCGCCTCGCCGAGCGCCTCCAGCTGCTCGAACGCAGCGGCGTGGTGACCCGGCGCACCGTGCCCGGCGCCGCCGAGCTACGCGCCTACGAGCTGACCGAGTACGGCGAGCGCCTGCGCCCGCTGCTGGCCGGCCTCGCCGCCTGGGGGGCGGAGCTGCCGCTCGACGACGAGGTCGACCCGGACACCGCCCGCGCCGACCTCATTGCCCTCTACCTGACCGAACACGCCCCGCCCGAGGCTGCCGCCGGGCTCCGTGAGACGTGGCAGTTCCAGGTCGGGGACGAGGTCTTTCACGTCACCGTCACCGACGGACGAGCGCACGCCCGCTCCGGCCCCGCGCCCACGCCCGCCGACCTCACGCTCACCTGCGGACCGGCCGCCTTCGACGCCCTGACCCGCGGCACCATGACCCCGGCCGACGCCACCGCCTCCGGCGCGCTCACGACGGCCGGAGACCTCGCCCTGCTCGACCACCCGTTCCGCGTTCTCCGCCTGCCGACGCCGAACTTTCAGCCCGCGGCCACGCCGCCGTCGCGCTCCTGACCGGCGTCGGCCCGATCGGGATCAAGAATCCGGTGACAGGAGTCAGCCGCGTGACGGACGCCCTCGCGGCCTGCCACTCGCCTGGGCGTCACCGTCGCGGTCCGCCGTCCACACCGGCCGGCGTTGGCGGCAGCTCCGGACGCGGCGCGCGAGCCCCGAGCGATCTCGCGGTGCCTACTCCCCCGTGAGGCGGCGGGCGGCTTCGCGGCAGGCCTTCAGGACCGTCTGCGCGTACGCGGGCGGCGCCCCCGCCAGCCCGCAGGCGGGCGTGACCACCACCCGCTGTGGCAGCAGCTCGTCCGCGAACCCGAGGTCGCGCCACAGCCGCCGCACCCGGTCGGCCAGCGCGGCGCTGTCCGGCCGCTTCCCGCTCGCCGGTGGCGTGGTGCGCGCGACGCCCGCGAACAGGCCCAGCCCGGCGTCGATCGCCTCGCCGACCGCGTCGAGCTTCTCCGCCCCGTTCCCGATCAGCTCCAGGTCCAGCGCGAACGCGGCCGCCCCGGCCTCACGCAGCAGGCCGAGCGGCGCGTCCGGCGCGCAGCAGTGCACGACCACCGGCGCCCCCGCCGCGCTGATCACCGACGCCAGCGCGTCGCGGACCGTCGAGGTCGCGACGGAACGGTACGTGTGCAGGGTGCTGGCAGTGCGCACCCGCCCGGCGAGCACCGCGGGCAGCGACGGCTCGTCGAGCTGGAGCAGCACGGTCGCGCCCGGCACCCGGCGGCGCACCTCCGCGACGTGTGCCTTGAGCCCTTCGGCCAGCGAGCCGGCGAGGTCGCGGGCGGCGCCGTGGTCGGACACCACCGCCTCGCCCAGCGCCAGCTCGATCGAGGCGGCCAGCGTCCACGGCCCGACGGCCTGCACCTTCAGCGTGCCGGTGTACCCGTCGGCCTGCTCGGTGAGCTGGTCCAGGTCGCGCTCGCGCAGGTCGTACGCCCGCCGCAGCTCCCGGCCGGTGCCCGCGGCGACGCGCCACCGCCCGGTGTAGAGCTCCACCGGGAACTCGACCAGCAGCCCCGCGCTACGGCCGATCATGTCCGCGCCGGGGCCGCGCGCGGGCAGCTCCGGCAGGTACGGCAGGTCGGGCAGCTCGCCGAGGGTGAACTTGACCGCCTCGGCGATGTCGGTGCCGGGCAGCGACCCGATCCCGGTCGCCGATCCGGCGGGCCACAGCGGGGCGTCAGTTCCGGTCATGTCAGCTCTCCCCTGGTACACGCGGTCTGGACGCGGTCGTGCCCGCGGCCGATGGCTGTTTCGGGGAAACTGCGTGAAAGCGCGGCCGCGACCGTGCAGTTTCCCCGAAACTGTGGCACGGCCTGCGGCGGGGACGCTCCGGCCGCGCGCGGCGGGTCACGAGGCGGTGGTGATGGTGGCGCTGCCCAGCACGATGTCGCCCGCCGGGTCGGGCCGGTAGGCGACCACGGCCTGACCGGCGGCGATGCCGCGCTCGGGGCGGCGCAGCCGCACGTTCATCGCGGTGCCGTCGAGCTCGACGACGGCGGGCGCCGGGCGCCCGTGGGCGCGCAGCTGCACCTCGCACTCGATCGGCCCGGCGGGCGGGTCGCCCGCGGTCCACACCGTGCGCGCGCCCTCCACCTGCGACACCTCCAGCGCCTCGGCCGGGCCGACGGTGACGGTGTTGGTGACCGGCGTGATCGACAGCACGTATCGGGGGCGGCCGTCCGGGGCCGGGCGGCCGAGCGCGAGCCCCTTGCGCTGGCCGACGGTGTACGCGTACGCCCCGTCGTGCCGCCCGAGCACCTCGCCGCTGGCGGCGTCGACGATGTCGCCCGGCTCGCTGCCCAGGTGCCTGCGCAGGAAGCCCTGGGTGTCGCCGTCGGCGATGAAGCAGATGTCGTGCGAGTCGGGCTTGTCGGCGACGGCGAGCCCGCGGGCGTGCGCCTCGGCGCGCACCTGCTCCTTGGTCGAGTCGCCGAGCGGGAACATCGAGTGCCCGAGCTGCTCGCGATTCAGCACCGCCAGCACGTAGGACTGGTCCTTGGCCAGGTCCACGCTGCGCCGCAGCAGCCCGTCCGCGCCCAGCCGCGCGTGATGCCCGGTGACCACCGCGTCGAACCCCAGCGCCAGCGCCCGGTCCAGCACCGCGGCAAACTTGATCTTCTCGTTGCACCGCAGGCACGGATTCGGGGTACGCCCCGCGGCGTACTCCGCCACGAAGTCCTCGATCACATCCTCGTGGAACCGCTCAGCCATGTCCCACACATAGAACGGGATCCCGAGCACATCGGCCGCCCGCCGCGCGTCGTGCGCGTCCTCCTTGGTGCAGCACCCCCGCGCCCCGGTCCGATGCGTGGCCGCATTCCGCGACAGCGCCAGGTGCACCCCCGTGACGTCATACCCCGCCGCCACGGCCCGGGCAGCCGCCACCGCCGAATCCACCCCACCCGACATAGCCGCAAGAACCCGCACCGCCAAATCCTACCCGCCACCCCACCCCACCCCCGCCCCCGCCCATCCACGTTGATCATGAACTTATGGACGTGCTGGACGGCGTGTCGCCACCCCACCACCGTGATCAGTTCAGTTCGGCGCCCAGTTGATCACGGTGCCAAGGTCGTGACACACCGACGAACACGTCCATAAGTTCATGATCAACCCGGGCGGGGGGTGCGCGGGGAGGGTTGGGTCAGCGGGAGAGGCCGGCGCGGCGGGCGCGGTCTACGGCGGCGGGGAGGGCGGTGAGGAGGGCGTCGAGGTCGGCGGGGGTGGAGGTGTGGCCGAGGGTGAAGCGGAGGGAGGAGCGGGCCGCGGCGGGGTCGGCGCCCATGGCGAGGAGGACGTGGGAGGGCTGGGCGACGCCGGCCGAGCAGGCGGAGCCGGTGGAGACGGCGATGTCCTGGGCGTCCAGCAGCAGCAGGAGGGCGTCGCCCTCGCAGCCGGGGAAGCCGAAGTGGGCGTTGCCGGGCAGGCGGGCGCCGGGCTCGGCGGGGTCGGCACCGTTGAGGACGGCGTCCGGGACGGCGGCGCGGACCCGGGCGATCAGCTCGTCGCGCAGCGCGGCCAGGCGCTGGGCGTGCTGCCCCTGGTGCTTGACGGCGTGCTCGACGGCGACGGCGAAGGCGGTGATGGCGGGCACGTCCAGGGTGCCGGAGCGGACGTCGCGCTCCTGGCCGCCGCCGTGCAGCAGCGGGGTGCAGGGCACGTCCCGGCCCAACAGCAGCGCGCCGATGCCCACGGGGCCGCCGAGCTTGTGGCCGGTGACGGTGAGCGCGGCGACGCCGCTGGCGGCGTAGTCGACCGGGACCTGGCCGACGGCCTGGATGGCGTCGGTGTGCAGCGGCACGCCCCGGGCCGCGGCCAGCGCCGCCAGCTCGGCCACCGGCTGCACCGTGCCGACCTCGTTGTTCGCCCACATCACCGAGGCCACGGCGACGTCGTCGTCCAGCGCCTCGGCGAACGCCTCCGGCAGGACCCGGCCGGAGGCGTCCACGGGCAGCCAGGTGATCTCGGCGCCCTCGTGGTCGGCCAGCCACTGCACCGCGTCGGTGACGGCGTGGTGCTCGACCGCGCCGGCCAGCACCCGGCGCCGCCGCTCGGTGCGCCGGGACCAGTAGACGCCCTTCAGCGCGAGGTTGTCGCTCTCGGTGCCGCCGCCGGTGAAGACGACCTCGGACGGGCGGGCCCCGAGCACGGCGGCGATGCGCTCGCGCGACTCCTCCACCCGGCGGCGGGCGCAGCGGCCCGGGCCGTGCAACGACGACGCGTTGCCGACCTCACGTGCGGTGGCGACGTAGGCGTCCAGCGCCTCAGGCAGCATGGGCGTGGTCGCCGCGTGATCAAGGTAGGCCATCTCGCCGCCAAGCCTAGCCGTAAGGGTGCTTACCCGTAGCCCAGGTGTACGCCGTTCGCGGACGTGCGTGAATGCGAAGGAGGGCCCGGCAGGCACGTGACCTGCGGGCCCTCCTTGACGCGTACGCCCTAGCGGCGCTTGCGGATCTCCTCGGCGGCCTGCGGCACGACCTGGAACAGGTCGCCCACCACGCCGAAGTCGGCCAGCTCGAAGATCGGCGCCTCGGTGTCCTTGTTCACCGCGACGATGGTCTTCGAGGTCTGCATGCCGGCCCGGTGCTGGATCGCGCCGGAGATGCCGAGCGCGACGTAGAGCTGCGGCGACACCGTCTTGCCGGTCTGGCCCACCTGGAACGCGTGGGGGTAGAAGCCGGAGTCGGTGGCCGCGCGGGAGGCGCCGACGGCCGCGCCGAGCAGGTCGGCCAGCTCCTCGACGACCTTGAAGTTCTCCGCCGAGCCGACGCCGCGGCCGCCGGACACGACGATCGAGGCCTCGGTCAGCTCCGGACGGGCACCCTTGGCCTCGGCCACCCGCTGGGTGACCACGGCGAGCTTGTCGGCGTCGGACAGGGCGACCTCGACCTGCTCCACCGACGGCGTGGCCGCGGCGGGGCTGGGCGTGAGCGAGTTCGGCCGCACGGTGACCAGGGGCAGACCCTTGGTGACCTTGGACTTGACGATGGTCGAGCCCGCGAACACGACCTGGGTGGCGGTGCCGTCGGCGGCCAGCTCGACCGCGTCGTAGAGCACGCCGTTGTCCAGCTTGACCGCGAGGCGGCCGGCGATCTCCTTGCCCTCCTGGGTCGAGCCGATCAGCACGGCGGCCGGCGACACGCTCCGCACGAGCTGCGCGAGCGCGGTGGCCTTCGGGGCGACCAGGTGGTTGGCGATGTCGTCGCTCTCGGCGGCGTACACCTTCGCGGCGCCGTACTCGCCGAGCTTGTCGGCGATCGCGGCGGCCGTGCCGGGGGCGCCCAGCACCACCGCGGCGGGCTCGCCGAGCGAGCGCGCCAGGGTCAGCATCTCCAGCGTGACCTTCTTGACCGTGCCGCCGGAGGACTCGACGACTACCAGAACCTCAGCCATTGTCGGCACGCCTCTCAGACGAACTTCTCGGACGACAGGAACTCGACCAGGGCCGTGCCGCCGTCACCGGAGTCGGTGACCTTCTGGCCGGCGCTGCGCGGGGGGCGCTTGCTGTGCGACAGCACGGTGGTGGCCGCGCCCGCCCAGCCCACCTCGCCGGCGTCGACACCCAGGTCGGCCAGCGACTTCGTGTCGACCGGCTTCTTCTTGGCCGCCATGATGCCCTTGAAGGACGGGTAGCGCGGCTCGTTGATGGTGTCCCACACGCTGACGATCGCGGGGGTGGCGGCCGTGACGACCTCGTACCCCTCCTCGGTCTGGCGCTCGACGGTCAGCTGCGAGCCGTCCACGGTGAGCTTGCGGGCGCCGGTCAGCGCGGCGTAGCCCAGCCGCTCGGCGAGCATGTGCGCCAGCACCTGGCCGCGGGCGTCGGTCGACTCCGCGCCGGCGATGACCAGGTCGGGCGCGAGCGTGCCGATCGCGGCGGCGAGCACCTTGCTGGTGCCGAGCGCGTCGGTGCCGGCCAGGGCGTCGTCGAGGACGTGCACGGCCCCGTCCGGGCCCATGGACAGCGCCTTGCGGATCGACTCGGTCGCCCGCTCCGGGCCCATCGTCAGGATGGTCACCTCGCCGCCGTGCGCCTCCTGCAGCCGCAGCGCCTCCTCGATGGCGTACTCGTCCATCTCGTTGATGACGTTGTTGGCCGAGGCGCGGTCGACGGTGTTGTCGTCCGCGCGCAGGTTGCGCTCGGCGCCGGAGTCCGGCACCTGCTTGACAAGTACGACGATCTTCATCGCGCTCTGACGACCCTCCTGAGTTGAACGGACGTTCATGCCCTCGCCGCAAGGCTGTCGCCTGACGCGTCGCGGGTCAAGCTCGACCGGCTGTGGACGTTGCCACTTTTGCCGATGCCGTTGGTTACTGACGAGTAATTTATTGCCGCCGTCCATCTACCCGCCAGGACAGCGGGCAATAGTGACAGACGTCACCCCGTCATGATGCCCATCCCGTAGAGTCGCGCTTAGCAGGAGGTGTCACGACATGACCACAAAAACCGCACCCCTGCCGGATGCCGCCGCCACGGACACCGGCGAGCCGCCCGAGGCGCAGCACCACCGGCAGCCTGAGCCCGACGAACACCTGTGCACCTGCGGCCGCCTGCGCGACGAGTGCGTACGGGACTCGATCCGCGACCTCTGGGACCTGTCCCGCTGAGCGTGCTCAGGCGGTCGGCGGCGACCAGATGTACGGCGTGGTCGTGGTGACCGTGACCAGGCCGAGCCGCTCCAGGATCGGGCGGCTGTCCGGCGACGCGTCCACCTGCAGGTAGCGATAGCCGCGCTCGACGGCGCGGATGGCCCGGTGCGCCACCAATGCCTTGTAGATGCCCTTCCCCCGCCACTGCTCCAGCGTCGAGCCGCCCCACAGGCCCGCGAACTCGGTGCCCTTCTCGTAGCGCACCCAGCCGGCGCTGACCACGAGGTCGCCCGCCTCGGCCACCACGATGGTGAGCCCCGCCGGGTCGGCCGCGATCTCCCTCGCCAGGCCGGACAGCAGGTGGCTGCGGTCGGCCTGCCAGACCGCCTCCTCCATCGCCACGATCCGGGCCAGGTCGGCGTGCTCGGTGACCTCGCGCAGCGTCACGCCCTCGGGCAGCACCGGCGTCTTGGCCAGCGGCTCGGCCAGGCCGATCACCACCGCCTCCAGCTCCTCCGGCACGAACCCGGCCGCCACCAGGCGCTCGGGCAGGTCCGCGGGCTTGTCGTGGCCGCGCAGCTTCCACTCGACCTGCTCGCCGCGCGCGGCGTAGAAGTCGCGCTGGCGGGCGATGAGCGCGTCCAACTCGTCGCCGGGCAGGTGGGAGACGTCGCGGTAGGTGACGAAGCCGCCGTGGTCGAGGCCGCTGATGCGGATCACGGGGCCGTCGTGCTCGACGGTCACGCCCTCCGGGAGCGGGTCGGGGGTCTCGGAACGCAGCTGTGTGTCGTACGCCCTGAGCAGGGCGTCCCGATCAAGTTCAGAAGTCATCGCCCTGATACTAGGAAGGTGCTGGGTAGAGTCCGCAACTGGTTTGATCCGCGCGAGGTGCGCGAGGTGGGCACCACGCCCGACTACCGCTTCTCGCTGGCCAACGAGCGCACCTTCCTGGCGTGGATCCGCACCGGCCTGGCCATGATCGGCGGTGGCCTGGTGGTGGCCCAGTTCCTGCCGCCCATGGCCGTGCCGCACCTGACCAAGGTCCTGGGCATCGCGCTGATCCTGCTCGGCGCCGGTTGCGCGCTGCGCGCCATCGACCACTGGATCCGCTGCGAGATCGCGATGCGCACCGGCCGGCCGCTGCCCCCGTCCCGCTTCCCCGCGATCCTGGCGGTCGTCGTCGGCCTAGGCTCTCTCGCCCTGCTCGCCGAGGTCCTCATCGACTGGTGGCGCACCCGGTGACCCGGCTGCCTCCCCTGACCGAAGCTCCCGCCGGCCCGCCGGAACGCCATGGAGCGGCGGGCGGCCCGTGAGCGACCCGGCGCGAGACGCGGGGGCACAGCCGGAGCGGACGCGGCTGGCGTGGCGGCGGACCGTGCTGGCGGGGACGGTGTGCGCGCTGCTGCTGTTCCGGCTGGCCTTCGAGCGAGGTCTGGACCCGGCGGGCGCGGTCGGGCTGGCCCTGGGCCTGCTGTGCTGGCTGGCGCTGCTCCTGCTCGCGCACCGGCGGATCAAGGCGATGGCCCGGCCGCGCCCGGTCGGGGTCGCCCGGCTGCTCGTCGCGGTAGGCGTCTCGTGCGTCGCCACCGCACTGTCGGGGGTACTGCTGATCCTCGCCTGAGGTCTACTCTCTACGCCGTGGGCCGACTCGGATTGATCTTCTTTTTCGCCAGTCTCATCCTCACCGTCGCGGCGCTGGTCAGCTGCCTGTCGGCGGAGGAGGACCGGCTGCGGACGCTGCCCCGGTGGGCCTGGGTGCTCATCATCCTGCTCTTCTCGCCGATCGGCGGCATCGCCTGGTTCATCGTGAGCCGGGCCGACGCCGCGCCCCGCCGCAACGTCTGGCGGCAGGGCAGCGGCTTCCCGGAGGCGCAGCGCCCCGGCCGCCCGCTCGCGCCCGACGACGACCCGGAGTTCCTGCGCCGGATCGCCAAGGAGGCCAAGGAGACCCAGGCCGCCGACCGCGAGCTGCTCAGCAAGTGGGAGATGGACCTGCGCCGCCGCGAGGAGGAGCTGCGCAAGCAGGAGAAGCCCGAGGACTAACGCTGCCGGAGCAGCTCCGCCAGCCAGTGGAAGGACGCCTTGGGCGTACGCCGCTGCGTCCTGTAGTCCACGTGCACCAGCCCGAAGCGCTGGCGGTAGCCCGCGGCCCACTCGAAGTTGTCGAGCAGGCTCCAGACGTAGTAACCGCGCAGGTCCAGCCCTGCCGCACGGCGGCCCAGCGCCACCGCGAGGTGCTCGCGCAGGTACGCCACGCGGTCCGGGTCCGGCACCGTGCCGTCGGCGGCGACCTCGTCGGGGAAGCTCGCGCCGCCCTCGGTGATGTACAGCGGCGGCAGCCGGTCACCGTAGCGTTCGGACAGCTCGTCGAGGGTGTCGCCGAGCCCGTCCGGGCACACCGGCCAGCCGAAGCCGGTCCGGGCCGCGCCCTCGATCTCGGCGAAGGCGAACGGCAGCTCGCCGACCCGCGCGAAGTCGCCCTCGGGCGTGTGGTCGCTGGCCGTCTCGGGATCGGCCAGGGCTACCCGGCTCGGGTAGTAGTAGTTGACGCCGTAGAAGTCCAGCGGTGCCGAGATCACCTGAAGGTCCTCGGCGGGCAGCTCGGCGAGCACGCCGAACATGTCCGCGAACGGCTCCGGCGCCTGCGGATAGCGGCCCAGCAGCACCGGGTCCTCGAAGATCCGGTTGGCGATGAGGTCGTACAGGGCCGCCGCGAGCTGGTCCTCCGGCTTGTCCGAGGCGGGCACGACCGGCGTGTGCACGTTGGTGATGCCGATCTGCCCGGCGACCCCGGCCGCGCGCAGCGCCCGCACCGCCAGGCCGTGGCCGAGCAGCTGGTGGTGCGCGGCGGGCAAAGCGTCGAACAGCAGCGCCTTGCCCGGAGCGTGCGCGCCGGTGGCGTAGCCGGCCAGCGTCACCGAGTGCGGCTCGTTGATGGTGATCCACTTGCCGACCCGGTCGCCGAGCCGCGCCCCGACCAGGGCGGCGTAGTCGGCGAAGCGCTCGGCGGTGTCCCGGTTGAGCCAGCCGCCCGCGTCCTCCAGGGCCTGCGGGGTGTCCCAGTGGAACAGGGTCGCCACCGGCTCGATGCCGCGCGCCAGCATGGCGTCGACGAGCCGGTCGTAGAAGGCGAGACCGTCCGGATTCGCCGGTCCGGTGCCGTCCGGCTGGATACGCGGCCAGGCGATCGAGAAGCGGTACGCGTCCGCACCGAGTTCGCGTACCAGGTCAAGGTCCTGCTCGTAGCGGTGGTAGTGGTCGCAGGCGACGGCCCCGGTGTCCCCGCCGAGCACCTTGCCGGGGGTGGCGGAGAACGTGTCCCATACCGACACGCCGCGCCCGCCCTCCGCGACCGCGCCCTCGATCTGGTACGCCGCCGTGGCGACCCCGAGCTGGAAGTCCTTCGGGATCACGCGCCCAGCACCCGGTCCAGGTAGTCGTTGCCGAACACGCGCTCGGGGTCGAGCTTGTCGCGCACCGCGAGGAAGTCGCCGAAGCGCGGGTACGACCCGGCCAGCGTGCTCGCGTCCTGGTAGTGCATCTTGCCCCAGTGCGGCCGGCCGCCGTGCGCCCGGAAGATCTGCTCGGCCAGGCGGAAGTACGTGTGCGGGTCCTCCTTGAAGAACCGGTGGATCGCGATGTACCCGCTCTCCCGGCCGTGCGCGGTGGACAGCCAGATGTCGTCCGGCGCGGCCACCCGCACCTCGACCGGGAACGAGATGCGCCAGCCGTTCTGCTCGATCAGCCGGTCGAGGGCGCGCAGCACCTCCGGCACCTCTTCGCGCGGCAGGGCGTACTCCATCTCCCGGAAACGCACCTCGCGCTTGGTGGTGAACACGGACGTGGACACGTCGGTGAACTCGCGGTTGTTGGTGAGCCGCTGCGCCAGCCGGTTGATCGGCGGGGTCAGCGCGGGCACCGCCTTGCCGAGATGGCAGACCCCGTTGAAGACCGTGTTGGACATCAGGTCGTCGTCCAGCCAGCGCTGGAAGCCGCCCAGCGGCTTGCT
The DNA here is from genome assembly GCF_018326265.1 of Catellatospora sp. IY07-71. Taxonomy (GTDB): domain Bacteria; phylum Actinomycetota; class Actinomycetes; order Mycobacteriales; family Micromonosporaceae; genus Catellatospora. The sequence continues at coordinate 2,491,445 of NZ_AP023360.1, read as the reverse complement.
GGGCGCGTCCATCGGCAGCCGGGTGTTGGTCTTGGTCAGCGCGGTCTGCGTGTGCGGGAACCAGTAGAACTCGAAGTGGTCCGCGCCCAGCGCCCGCTGCTCCCACTGCGCCAGCACCTCGGCCAGCGGCTCCGGCTTCTCCACCGCGTGCAGCTTGTACGCGGGCACGCACTGCACCGTGATGTCCACCAGCACGCCCAGCGCGCCCAGGCCCAGCCGCGCCGCGCCGAGCAGCTCCGGGTTGCTGTTCTCCGAGATCTCCAGCAGCGCTCCGTCCGCGGTCGCCAGGGTGACCCCGACGATCTGCGTGGCCAGGCCGCCGAACGCGTGCCCCGTGCCGTGCGTGCCGGTCGAGGTCGCGCCCGCGATGGTCTGCGCGTCGATGTCGCCCATGTTCTGCAGCGCCAGCCCGTACGGCTTCAGCAGCTCCGGCAGGCGGTAGAGGTGGGTGCCGGCGGCGAGTTTGACCTGCCGGCGCTGCTCGTCCACGGCCAGCACGCCCTGCAAGTTGCGCAGGTCGAGCTGCACGCCGGGGGCGACCGCGATGCCGGTGAAGCTGTGCCCCGCCCCGATCGGCTTGACCCGCAGCCCGTCGGCGCGCGCGGCGGCGATCGCCTGCACCACCTCGTCCGGGCTGGACGGATACGCCACCCGCGCCGGGGTCACGCTCTCGATGCGGCTCCAGTTCCGCCACACACCACTGCTCACAGCGCCACCGCCAGTTCGCGACTGCGGGGCTCGCAAGCTCGCTCCTTGCTGCTCACAAGAACACCTTTCCTTCACCACGGTACGTGGCCACCGCGCCCGCCACCGCGTCTTGATCGATCACATGCAGCTCGTCCAGGTGCTCGGACAGCTCGCCCGCCTTGGTGTGCCGCAGCCACACCCGGTCGCCCAGCCGCAGCCCGGCCGCCGCCTTGCCGACCACCGGCGTCTGCACCTCACCGGCCATCTCCCGGGGCACCATGCGCAGCCCCGCCGGCCACACGATGCGGGGCAGCCGGTCCGCGCCGGGCGGGCCGGAGGCGATCCAGCCGCCACCGAGCAGGGTCACCCGGTCCGGGGCGGGGCGGCGTACCACGGGCAGCGCGAACGCGGCCGCGGGCGCCGGGGTGAAGTGGGCGTAGTTGTCGAACAGGTGCGGGCCGAACAGCCCCGAACCGGCCGCGATCTCGGTGACCGAGCCGTCCGTGCCGGTCGCCTCCAGGCTGCCGGTGCCGCCGCCGTTGACGAACTCCAGCGGGGCCAGCGCGGACACCGCCGCCACCGCCGCCGCGCGGCGCTCGCGCAGCTCGGCCATGGACGTGCGCTGGATCGCGCGCACCAGCGCGCCGCGCACCGGGCTGCCCTGCGGGGCGTTGCCCAGTCCCGCGATCTGCGCCTCGTACCCCATCATCCCGACCAGCCGGAAGCCGCGCCGGGCGACGACCGCCTCGGCCAGCGCGCGGGCCTGCTCGGCCGAGTGCACCGGGGAGCGCCACACGCCGATGTGGCCCAGCAGCCGCGAACGGTAGGACGAGTCCAGCTCGATGGCGACCCGCACCGGCTCGCGCCCGTCCGGCGCGACGACGGAGTCCACCAGGTCCAGGTGCTCCACCGAATCGATCATGAGGGTGACCCGGGCCGCCAGCTCGGGCGAGGCGGCCAGGCGCGCGATCGCGGCCCGGTCGGCGCTCGGGTAGCCGACCACCACGTCGTCGATCGTCTCGGCCAGCCACAGCGCCTCGGCCAGCGTGTACGCCAGCACGCCGTGGTAGCCGGGCAGCGCCAGCACCGCGTCCAGCACCGCGCGCACCCGCACCGACTTGCTGGCCACCCGGATCGGCACGCCGCCCGCGCGGCGGGCCAGGTCGTGCGCGTTGTGCGACAGCGCGGCCAGGTTGAGCACGCCGAACACCGGGTCGAGCGCGGCCGTGGCCGCGTCCATGGCCGGCCAGTACGCCGCCGGGTCGGCCCAGGGCCGGACATCCGACGGCTCGTGCAGCTTCAGATCCATCAGCGCACCCCCTTCACCGGCAGCACAACGAGCGCACCGACCACCGAGGTGATGCCCGCCGCCACATACAGCGCGCCGAAGCCGCCCAGATCCGCCACGATGTACGCCCCCAGCAGCGGCGCCAGCGCCTGCGGCACGGCCGTGGCGATGTTCATGATGCCCAGGTCCTTGCCGCGCGAGGCCGGGTCCGGCAGCACCTGCGTGGCCAGCGCCTGGTCGACCGACAGGAAGCAGCCGTAGCCCAGGCCCAGCAGGCCCGCGCCGACCGTGGCCACCGGCAGCGTCGGCCAGAACGCCAGCAGCAGCGCGGCGGTGCCCTGCAGCGCCGCCGACACCAGCACGAACACCTTGCGGCGGCCGATCCGGTCGGACAGCCGGCCCAGGAACAGCGACGCCAGCACCACGAACAGCATGTAGATCAGGGTGAGGACGAGCAGGGTGTCCTCGGCGTTCTCCACCTTCACCTGGTACATCAGGAAGTAGAGCAGCAGCGTGGTGCCCAGCGCGTTGCCGACGTTGACCAGGATGCGGCTGAGCAGCGTCCAGCCGAAGTCGGGGAAGCGGCGCGGGCTGATCCAGAACCCGGACGCCAGCGCGCGCAGGCTGAACGGGGGCCGTTGCGCCTTCGGCAGCACCTCGTCACGCACCCCGACCACGAACGGCAGCACCAGGACGATCAGCAGCGCGGCCATCAGGGCATACCCGATGAACTGGCTCAGCGCCAGCGCGGTGACCAGCACGATACCGAGGATGGTGCCGATCGCCTGCGGCGCGGAGATCCAGCCCGAGACGTAGCCGCGCTGCCCCACCGGCACCTGGTCGGAAATGGTCGCCGTCAGCGCGGCGGTGAGCACGCAGAACCCGATCAGCGTCAGCGTCCACCACACGCCGATGCCGACGATGTCCTCCTGCGCCCCGAGCACCACCAGCGACGCCGCGAACAGCAGCGCCCCGCCGATGATCCACGGGCGGCGGCGGCCCAGCCGCGACACGGTGCGATCGGACAGCGCGCCGGTCAGCGGGTAAGCCAGCAGCGCGAACACACCCGCGATGCCCGACACCACGCCGAACGCCACCACGTTGTCCACCCAGTCGGCGGCCTTGAGCTGCGCCTCGACCTGGATCGGCAGCAGCAGCTGCACCGGGGTCAGCTGCGCCATCCAGACACCCAGCCAGGCCACCGCGAACAGGCTGATCCAGCGCCCCGTCACGGGCCGGACCGGCTCGGCGAACGGCGCGGGAGCGGGCGCGGCGGTGTCGGTCGCGGCGAGCGTGGCCGGTTCGGTCATGGGGGTGCCCCTCAGCGCGATGTGAGTCCCGTCGCGTGGACCTTAGAGAACTTTTCACGTTTCCACCAGACACCCCACCCGGACAGCTGACACGGTCCGCGATGATCGCCCGAACACCCGTGATGATCGCCCGACTTGCCAGGCACGTGGGCGAATGCGCGGCCGTGATTCGCCCAGGTGCCAGGCAAATCGGATGACCTTGCGGGGTGGCGGCGCGGGGTCTGGCCATAACATGAAAGATTCTCTAGGCTGCGCCGCCATGAAGGCATACACCCGCTTGCTCGGCATCGTGGCCGTGGCGGCGATCGCCATACTCGGCCCCGCCGCCACCGCCTCGGCCCACGAGGAACGACCCACCCGCGAGCTGGAGGGGACCGGCAGCGTCCCGGTCTACCGGACCACCGGCCCCACGCTGCTGGTCTGCAAGAGCGACCCGGCCGACTTCGCCACCCGCATCGCGGGCTTCCCGGCGGACCTCAAGGCGGCCAACGAGCAGCTGTGGCAGCAGTGCCAGCAGGGCGGCCACCGCCACATCCAGCAGGCCGTGGACGCCGCGCACCTCCCGGGCACCATCATCAAGATCCTGCCGGGGGTGTACCTGGAGGAGCCGAGCATCGCCCCGGCCAGCCCCGAGTGCGCGGCCATGGAGAACGGCGCGGTGCGCGGCAAGATCTACGGCTACCCCGTGCTCACCTGGGACCAGCAGCTCGCCTGCCCGCACCTGGCCAACCTCATCGCCATCCTGGGCAAGAAGAACCTGCAGCTGGAGGGCACCGGCGCGAGCCCGATGGACGTGCTCGTGGACGCGCAGTACAAGAAGCTCAACGCGATCCGGGCCGACAACGCCGACGGCGTCTACTTCCGCAACATGTCCGCGCAGCGGGCCCAGTTCAACGCCTTCTACGTGATGGAGACCGACGGCTTCGTGCTCGACCGGACCATCGGCCGCTGGAACGACGAGTACGCCTTCCTCACCTTCGCGGTCGACCACGGCCTCTACACCGACTGCGAGGGCTACGGCAACGGCGACTCCGCCTTCTACCCCGGCGCCGCGTCGAACATCAACAAGGACCGCGGGCACGACGTGCCGCGCTACGCCGTCGAGATCCAGCGCTGCTACGGCCACCACAACACGCTGGGCTACTCCGGCACCGCGGGCGACTCGGTGTGGGTGCACGACAGCGTGTTCACCGAGAACACGGCGGGTATCGCGACGGACAGCGCGTTCCCCGACCACCCCGGCATGCCGCAGAACCACTCGAAGTTCGAGCGCAACATCATCGCGAACAACAACGTCGACTACTACAAGCACATCGTCGACGGGACCTGCAAGAAGCCGTTCGAGCAGCGGGGGTACGAGCAGGGCGTGGTGTGCCCGGCGGTCGGGCTGCCGGTCGGCGCGGGCGTGGTCAACCCGGGCGGCAACTACAACATCTGGCGCGACAACCACATCTACGACAACAGATACTCCGGGTTCGTGACCAGCTTCGTGCCGGGCTTCGTACGCAACGACACCGAGTTCGCGCAGCAGTTCGACACCTCGCACCACAACCGCTACATCGACAACGTGATGGGGGTCAGCGAGAAGGGCGAGGCGAAGCCGAACGGCATCAACTTCTGGTGGGACGGGCAGGGCGTCGGCAGCTGTTGGACGGACATGTCCGCCACCAACATCCGGACCGTGCCCGCCTGCGGCGACGACGAGCTGCCCGCGCTGGGCACCCACCGCTACCTCGGCGAGCCCGCCGGGACGCTGAAGATGTACGCCTGCGCCGGATACGACGGCGGCCGGCAGCACCTGCCGTCGGACTGCGACTGGTACGGCGCGTACGCCGCGCACGGGCTGGAGCGCATCGAGGTCAAGTGGGCCCTCGGCGGCGCGGTGGTGCTCGGCCTGCTCGCGATCGGGCTCTACTACCGCCGCCTGCGCGACTCGAAGCGGGCCCTGATCGGCCTGCTGCTGGCCGTCGGCGGCCTGGTGGTGGGCGTGTTCGGCACGATCGAGATGGGCAGCGTGCTGCACCCGGTCGGATTGGCCTTCTACGGCGCGGGCCTCACGCTGCTGGGGCTGGCGCTGCGTGGCACCAGTGCCCGCAAGCTCGGCGTGATGACGCTGCTCGTGGCGGTGTTCGCGCTGCTCGGCGCGATCGACCACGGGCTGCTGATGATCCCGTGGATCCCGGTCTCCCCCGCCCTGCTGCGGGTGCTGATGGAGATCGTCTGGATCCCGTGGGCGCTCGGGGCGGTGCTCGCCGCCCCGCGTACCGCCACCGCAGCCGACCCGGCCACGGATCCGGCCGCTCCCGCGGCGCCGGAGCCCGCCGCGGCGTGACCTGCTTCCGGATCTAGAAGAGTTGTTGTCGCTGGAGCGACCACAACTCTTCTAGATCCGCTTCCCGCCGGACAGGATGGCGGCGTGGTGTCGGCCGCGCATCTACCGCCCCACGCAACGCGGCCCCTGCCCCTGCCCCTGCCCCTGCGTCGATCTTGCGCGAAGTGTTAGGGATATGCCCGGTTAGGGCGTGTCGTCCCCACAGTTCACGCAAGATCGACGCATCACAGGGCGGTGGGCTGGGGTGGGGTGTTATGCGAGGTTGGCGGAGCGGGGGTAGGCGTCGGTGGGGTCGGTGATGACGTTGACGAGGTAGGGGACTCCGGCGGAGAAGGCGCGGGTCAGGGCGGCGGGGAGGTCGGTGGCGGTGGTGACGGTTTCGCCGCCGCCGCCGAGGGCCTTGACGACGTCGTCGTAGCGGAGGCCGGGCTGGAGGTCGGCGGCTACGTCGTAGCCGTACATGGCGCGCATGGGGTGCTTCTCCAGGCCCCAGATGCCGTTGTTGCCGACGATCATGACGACCGGCAGGTTCTGGCGGACCAGGGACTCGACGTCCATCAGGGAGAAGCCGGCGGCGCCATCGCCCATCAGGACGCAGATCTGGCGGTCGGGGTAGGTGACGCGGGCGCCCATGGCGTAGCCCATGCCGGTGCCGAGGCAGCCGTACGGGCCGGGGTCGAGCCAGCTGCCGGGCACGGACGGCTCCAGGTAGCGCCCGGCGTAGGAGACGAAGTCGCCGCCGTCGCCGATGGTGACCGCGTCGGGTGCGAGCACCTTGCGCAGCTCGCCGTACACCCGGGCCGGCTTGATCAGCTCGGTGTCGGCCTGCATCTCCAGCTCGTGCTTGGCGGCCTGGGCCTGCTCGGCGGCGCGCAGCGTGGCCACCCAGCCGGTGTGGTCGACGCGGTCGCCGGTGTGGTCGGCGAACGCGGTCAGGATCGTGCGCAGGTCACCCGCGGGCGAGGCGGCCACGGTGACGTGCGCGGCGCGCTGGCTGGGCGCGTCGACCACGTGCACGACCTGGGCGGAGCCGAAGTCGCCGAAGCCGAGGCGGAAGTCCAGCGGGGTGCCGATCACGACGACCACGTCGGCGGCGTCGAGGGCCTTGCGGCGGGCCTTGGCGAAGGCGAGCGGGTGGCTCGGCGGCAGCGAGCCGCGGCCCATGCCGTTGGCGAAGACGGGCACGACCAGCGCCTCGGCGGCGGCGCGCAGGGCCGCGGTGGCGTCCCCGCCGTACACGTCGGACCCGGCGATGATGACGGGGCGCTCGGCGCCGGCGATGAGCCGGACGGCGCGCGCGACCTCGTCGGGGTCGGGCTCCAGCAGCGGCACCTGCGGGGCGACGGCCTTGCTCTCGCCCGTACTGAACACGACCTCCAGCGGCAGGTCCAGGAAGGACGGGCCGCGGTGCGGGGTCAGCGCGTGTTCCAGGGCGGTGGTGACCGCGGCCGCGATGTCGTCGGTCGACCCGATGGTGGCGGCGTGCTTGGTGATCGGGGCGACGATCGGCAGGTGGTCGATCTCCTGCAGGGAGCCGGAGCCCCAGCGGAACTGCGGGGCGCGGCCACCGAGCACCAGCACCGGCGCCGCGTTGAAGAAGGCGCTGGTCAGGCCGGATACGCCGTTGGTGACGCCGGGTCCGGCGGTGAGCACCGCGACGCCGGGGCGGCGCTGCAGCTTGGCCACCGCCTCGGCGGCGAACACCGCGGTCTGCTCGTGCCGCACGTCGTAGAGCGGGAATCCGTCCTGGTGTGCCGCGTCGTAGAGCGGGAAGACGTGTCCACCCGAGAGGGTGAACATCTCCGTCACCCCGGCGGCGCGCAGTGCGGCCAGCGCGAGCTGACCTCCGTGCCCCGCGACGACGTTGTCAGAGGTCTCAGCCATGCGCATTGTCCCTTCGTGTGCGGGGAGCGTACCCAGCACGCGCGGAAATATGAAGAGGACTCACAAACTCGGGACCCGGCCCGCCGCCGGGCCCCGAGCCGTCATACCGCCACCTGCCTCAGCGGCCGATGAACTTGGGCTTGCGCCGCTCCACGAACGCGGTCATGCCCTCGCGCCGGTCCTCGGTCGCGAACAGCGCCGCGAACAGCTGCGACTCCCAGGCCAGGCCGGACGCCAGGTCCTGGTCCAGGCCGCCGTCGATCGCCAGCTTGGCCGCGCGCAGCGCCTGCGCCGGGCCGTTCACGTACTCCGCGACCAGCGCCTTGGCCTGGTCGTACACCACGTCGGCGGCGCACACCCGGTCGGCCAGGCCGATCGTCAGCGCCTCGGCGGCGTCGACCATGCGCCCGGAGAAGATGATGTCCTTGGCCTTGGCCGGGCCGACCAGCCGCGCCAGCCGCTGCGTGCCGCCCGCGCCGGGGATGATGCCCAGCTTGATCTCGGGCTGGCCCAGCTTCGCGTCGTCGGCGACGACCCGCCAGTCACAGGCCAGCGCCAGCTCGCAGCCGCCGCCGAGGGCGTAACCGGTGATGGCCGCGACGACCGGCTTGGGGATGCGCGCCACGGCGTCGAAGGCGCTGCTCAGCGCACCGGCACGGGCCGACATGTCCACGTACGACATGTCCGCCATCTCCTTGATGTCGGCACCGGCCGCGAAGACCTTCGGCCCGCCGTAGACGACCACGGCGGCGATCCGGCTGTCGGCGGTCACCGCGTGCGCGGCGGCCCGCAGCTCCTCCTGGACCTGCACGTTGAGCGCGTTCATGGGCGGCCGTTCCAGCCGGATGGTGCCGATGCCGCCGTCCACTTCCACATTGACGAACTCGCCCACGCTGCCTCCTCGTCGAGTGCCTGATATGACGAGCTTATGCGGCTTGCGCCCATCGCCTACCGTGAGGGCCGGAGGCTGCGATGATCGTCTATTACCGCGATCCAGCGGTGGAGGTGACCTCCACCGCGATCCACATCCACGACCGCGTGTTCCGCCTCGACGATCTCGAATACGTCTGGCATCGCGAGATCACGGCGGACCCGCGCGCGATGCGCCGCCTCGCCGGGCGCGGCGCGCTGAATGCCGGGGTCGTGGTCGGCGCGGTGCTCGCGCTGCTCGGCGTGGTGTACCTGATCGCGGGCGCGGTCGGCGATCCCGATGCGGCCGGCAAGGTGCTGGTGCCGCTGGCCGTCGTGGTGGTGCTGGTGGGCCTGGCCGGGCCGGCGCTGGAATGGACCCTGCACCGGCTCGACCACAGCTACGACCAGGGCATCGCCATGCACGAGATCTGGGCGGTGTGGCGCGGCCGCGAGGTGCTCCTGCTGCGCGTCACCGACGAGTCGCGCTTCGGCCGCATCTACCGCTCCATCCAGCGGGCCATGGAGCAGCCGCGCTGACTCAGGGCCGCTCGACGATCTCCCGGCCCAGCGGCCACAGCGCCGCGGGCACCAGCTTGAAGTTGGCGATGCCGAACGGGATGCCGATCAGCGTGATGCACAGCGCGATGCCCGCGAGGATGTGCACCAGCGCCAGCCACCAGCCCGCCACTATCAGCCACACCACGTTGGCCAGCGTCGAGGCGAGGCCCGCGCTCGGCTTCTCCACGATGGTGTACCCGAACGGCCAGAGCGCGTAGCGGGCCAGCCGGAACGACGCCACCCCGAACGGGATCGTCACGATCAGGAGGAAGCAGATGATCCCGGCCAGGCCGTACGCCAGGGCCAGCAGGAATCCGCTGCCGAAGATGAACCACAGGATGTTCAGGATCGTGCGCATACCTACGATCCTGACCGGTCCCGGCAACCTCGGCAGCCGACCTTCGGTGAAATGTGGAAGTCAGCGGGCGCGGGCGGTGAAGCGGCCCTCCGTCGCGGTGACCTCCAGCGGCAGGCCGAACGTGGCCGACAGGTTGTCCGAGGTGATCGTCTGCGGGATGGGCCCGGCCGCGACGATGCCGCCCTCGCGCAGCAGCAGCGCATGCGTGAAGCTGGGCGGGATCTCCTCGACGTGGTGGGTGACCAGCACCAGCGCGGGCGCGTCGGGGTCGGCGGCCAGCTCGGAGAGCCGGGCCACCAGGTCCTCGCGGCCGCCCAGGTCCAGCCCGGCGGCCGGCTCGTCCAGCAGCAGCAGCTCCGGGTCGGTCATCAGGGCGCGGGCGATCTGGGTGCGCTTGCGCTCGCCCTCGGACAGGGTGCCGTAGCGGCGCTCGGCCAGGCCGGCCATGCCCCACTCCTCCAGCAGCTCCTTGGCACGGGCCTCGTCCATCGCGTCGTACGACTCCCGGAACCGGCCCACCACCGACCACGACGCGGTGACCACCACGTCGCGCACCAGCTCCTCGGCGGGCACCCGCTCGGCCAGCGCCGCCGTGGACAGGCCGATCCGGGTGCGCAGCTCCTGCATGTCGACCCGGCCGATGCGCTCGCCGAGCACGTACACGGTGCCGCTGGTGGGGTGCGCCCGGCCCGCGGCCAGGTGCAGCAGCGTGGTCTTGCCGGCGCCGTTGGGGCCGAGCACCACCCAGCGCTCGTCCAGCTCCACCCGCCACGAGACGTCGCGCAGCAGGTGTTTGCCGTCGCGTACGACGTTGACGCCCTCGGCGGCGATCACCAGGTCGGGGTCGTCCGGCGCGACGGCCTGGTTGACCTCGTGGGCGGTATGGGCGGCACGGTGCAGTCCTGACACGCCGCTATCCAATCACGGCCGCCCCCGCGCGGGTGCGACCTGCCAGCCAGATCACAGTCGGCGCGATCGGCGGCCCCCACGCGTCCGCCCGGATCGCATAGGTTGGGCGGACACTGACCGACGGGGAGGCGCGGTGACCGCGGCGATCGAGATCAGCGGGCTGCACAAGACGTTCCGCACCATGCGGCGCGGCGAGCGGACCGCGCTCGACGGGTTCGACATGCTGGTCGAGAAGGGCCAGGTACACGGCTTCCTCGGCCCCAACGGCTCGGGCAAGACGACCACCCTGCGCACGCTGCTCGGCCTGCTGCGCGCCGACGCGGGGCAGATGTCCATCCTCGGCGTGCCGAGCAGCCGGTTCGCGGACGTGGCGCACCGGGTCGGCGCGATCGTGGAGAGCCCGGCCTTCTTCAGCCCGTTCACCGGGCGCAAGACGCTGCGGCTGCTGGCCACCGCGGGCGGCATCCCGATGACCCGGGTCGACGAGGTGCTGACCACGGTGGGCCTGCGGGACCGCGCCGACGAGCCGGTCAAGGCGTACTCCCTCGGCATGCGCCAGCGGCTGGCCGTGGCGTCCGCCCTGCTCAAGCACCCGGAGCTGCTCATCCTGGACGAGCCCGCGAACGGGCTGGACCCCTCCGGCATCCACGCCATGCGCACGCTCATGAGCGACCTGGCCGCCAGCGGCGTCACCGTGCTGCTCTCCAGCCACCTGCTGTCCGAGATCGAGCAGGTCTGCGACTCGGTCACCATCATCGACCGGGGCCGCCGGGTCGCGCACGGCCCGGTCTCCGTGGTCCTGGCCGGCCACGACACCGGCGAGCACCTGGTCCGGGTGGCCGAGCCCGCCCGCGCGGCCTCGCTGCTGCGGGCCGCGGGCGCGACGGTACGCGACGCCGACGGCGCGCTCATCGTGTCCGGCCTGGCCGGCCCGGCCGCGATCAGCGAGACGCTGGGCCGCGACGGGCTCTGGCTCACCGAGCTGACCCCGCTCACGCCCGACCTGGAGAGCGTGTTCCTCGACCTCACCGGCACCCGGCCGCACCCGGCCGACCCGCCGCAGATCGGCGTGCCCGCCGTACGCGCCCCGCAGGACGGCGGCGTCATCGACCTCGACGTGAAGGAGGCGGTGTGAACCTGTTCCGCGCCGAGCTGAGCCGCCTGCTGGCCCGCCGGTTCAGCCACATCATGCTGATCGTGCTGGTGGCCGTCTTCGGCGTCACCGTCGCGACGGTGCTCTCCTCCACCCACTCCCCCGACGCGGGCAGCTGGGCCGCGGCCGAGGACACCGCCTCCTCCCAGCGCAACAGCCTCATCCAGTGGCAGGCCAACTGCGAGACGGCCAAGATCAGAGGCACGGAGGAGGCGGCGGCGTTCCCCGAGGACTGCCGCACCCGCGACCCGAACGAGATCAAGGCGGGGGACTTCCTCTGGGGCGTCTTCGTGTTCACCCACGAGATCCGCGGCCTGACCGTCTTCCTCGCCGTCTACCTCAGCTTCTTCGGGTTCGTGCTGGCCGCCTCGTTCGTCGGTGCCGAGCTGAGCAGCGGCGGCATCACCAACCTGCTGCTGTGGCGGCCGCAGCGCTCGGCCGTGCTCGGCGCGAAGCTGGCCGCGGTGCTGACCTGCGTCACCACCTTCGCCGCCGGGTTCACCGTGCTCTACGTGGGCACGTTCTACCTGATCGCGCGCGGCGCGGGCTGGGTCGGCGAGACGCCCGCGACGTTCTGGGGCGAGCTGGTGACCATGTGCCTGCGTGGCGTCGCGCTGTCCGTCGCGGCGGCCGCGTGCGCGTTCGCGCTGGCCACCCTGGCCCGGCACACCGCGGCCGCGCTCGGCATCGTCGTCGGGTACTTCCTCATCTGGGAGGCCGGCGCGCGCATCGTCTTCGAGATCGTCGGCGCGCTGCCGTACGACCCGTACTTCCTGTCCACGTACCTGTCCGCGTTCGTGAACGGCGACGTGGAGTACTGGTCGGGCTACGACGGCTCGGGCGACCTGGTCATCACGCAGCTCAGCGGCGGCCTGGTCGTCGCCGGCCTGACCGCCGCCCTGATCGCGGCGGCCTTCGCCAACTTCCGCCGCCGCGACCTGGTCTGACCACGCCGCGCACGGCTGACCGGGCGCGGCGGGCCGGATCGGGACGGGTCAGTCGACGGTGGAGCCGAAGACCTCGTCGCGGACCGCGTCGAGGGCGGTGAGCAGGGCGCCCTGCAGGACGGGCTCGTCGGCGACGCCGGTGACGACGACGCGCGGGGCCACCGGGCTGATCGCGGCGACCTCGTGCTGCACCCGCTCGGCCAGCGGCGTGCCGCCCGCCGCGCCGACCTCGCCCGCGAGCACGACCAGCGGCGGGTCGAGCACGATGCAGGACGCGGCCACGCCCAGCGCGAGCCGCCGGGCGACCTCGTCGAGCACCGGGCCGCCCTTGGTGCCCGCGGCGATGGCGGCCTTGACCGCCTCGGCCGCGCTGGCGGCGCGGAAGCCGTGGTCGCGGGCCACCGCGCGGACCGCGTCGGCCCCGGCGACCTGCTGGAACGCGCCCTTGCCGCGGCGGCTGACCTCGCGCGGGATGTCCGCGCCGGGCACCGGCAGGTAGCCGATCTCACCGGCGGCCCCGGCGGTGCCGCGGTGCAGGCGGCCGCCGAGCATGACCGCGAGGCCGACGCCCTGCCCGATCCAGACCAGCAGGAAGTCGCCCACCTCGCGGGCGGCGCCGGCGTGCGCCTCGGCGACGGCGGCCAGGTTCACGTCGTTCTCGAACAGGATGGTGGTGTGCAGGTCGTCGCGCAGGGCGGCGGCCAGGCCGCGCTGCCAGCGGGGCAGGTTGAACGCGAACACGATGTCGCCGGTGCTCGGGTCGACCAGGCCGGGCGTGCCGAGCACGATGCGGCGTACGTCGCGCAGGTCGGCGCCGGCCTGCTCGACGGCCTGGACCACGGCGTTGTGCACGACGCGGACCGGGTCGTCGCCGCCGCCGTTGAGGTCGGGCGTGGTGGACACCTCGACCCGGCCCACCACGGCCCCGGTGATGTCGGCGCAGGCGGCGATGACGTGCTCCGCGCCGACCTCGACGCCGACCACGTACGCGCTGTTGGGCGCGACGTTGTAGAGCTGCGCGTTGGGCCCGCGGCCGCCCGCCTGCTCACCTACCCGGCGCACCAGGCCGCGCTCCTCCAGCCGCTCGACCAGCTGCGAGGCGGTGACCTTGGACAGGCCGGTCAGCTCGCCGAGCTGGGAGCGGGTGAGCGGGCCCCGGGCGAGCAGGAGTTCGAGCGCGGCCCGGTCGTTCAGCGCGCGGAGCAGCCGAGGCGTGCCGGGTTGGGAAACTGCGGCCATGGTGCGTCATCCTAGAGCTCGACATCCGCACAACCGGGTTCCGGCGCGCGCTGGTTTTTAGTAAAGTTTCTTATTAGATTGCTCTGGTCGAACAGTACGGCCGTAGCCTACGGCCTACGCGCACAAAACCACTATGGATGGCAAGACCCGACACACTGGCCGAAGGGCCCATCACCATGTCGGCGCCGCCCGGCGCCGAGGGGGAGGACACCGTGAGCACTGATCCCGGACTGCGCAGGCTGGCCCTGCGTACGCTGCTGGCCGCCTTCCCCGGCCACACCGCGCCCGGCTGGGCCGAGCAGCTGCTGGGCGAGGGCCTGGCGGGATACACGCTGTTCGGGTTCAACATCGCCGACACCGCGCAGGTCGCCACGCTGACCGCGCAGCTGCGGGCCGCCCGGCGCGACGCGATCATCGCCATCGACGAGGAGGGCGGCGACGTCACCCGGCTCGCCCACCGCACGGGCAGCCCGTACCCGGGCAACGCGGCGCTGGGCGCGATCGGCGACCTGGACCTGACCCGGCGGGTGTACCACGCGATCGGCCGCGAGCTGGCCGACGTGGGCATCAACCTCGACCTCGCCCCCACCGTGGACGTCAACACCGCCACCGACAACCCCGTCATCGGCACCCGCTCGTTCGGCGCCGACCCGGTCCGGGTGGCCGCGCACGCCGCCGCGGCCGTGGTCGGCCTGCAGCAGGCCGGCGTGGCCGCCTGCGCCAAGCACTTCCCCGGCCACGGCGCCACCGTCGCCGACTCCCATCTGGAGCTGCCCACCGTCGACGTGACGCCGCAGCTGCTGCGCGACCGCGAGCTGCCCCCGTTCGCGGCCGTGATCGCGGCCGGCACCAAGGCCATCATGACGGCGCACATCCGGGTGCCCGCGATCACCGGCGACGACCCGGCCACCTTCACCGAGGCGCTGCTCGTCGACGTGCTGCGCGGCGAGTACGGCTTCACCGGCACGGTCGTCACCGACGCGCTGGAGATGAAGGGCGCCTCGCGCAGCGCGGGCGGCATCGGCCCGGCCGCGGTCCGCGCCCTGCGCGCCGGGGCCGACCTGCTCTGCCTGGGCGCCGACATCGAGCTGGAGATCGTCGAGGAGGCCGCCGCGGCGATCGCGGGCGCGCTGGCCGACGGCAGCCTCTCCCTCGCCCGCGTGGAGCAGGCCGTCGCCCGTAACGAGGCGCTGGCCGCGTGGACCCACGGCATCGAGGACGTCGAGCTGAGCCCGCGCCTCGGGTACGACGCCGCGCGCCGGGCGGTGAGCGTCGAGGGCAGCCTGTCCGGGTTCGAGCACCCGTTCGTGGTGCAGCTGCGGGCCGGGCACACCATCGCCGAGGGCGCCGTGCCATGGGGCCTGTCCCCGCACCTGGACGGCACCCCGCAGCTGGCCGTCGCGGCCGACGAGACCAGCGCGAACGCCCTGATCGACGCCGCCGCCGGACGCCCGATCGTGCTGGTCGGCCGCCACACCCACCGCAACGCGGCAGCCCGCTCGCTGGCCGAGCAGCTCGCCGCCGTACACCCCCTCGCGGTCGTGGAGATGGGCTGGCCCGCCGGCTGGCGCCCGAACGGCGTCAAGGCCTTCGTCACGACCTACGGCGCTTCCCACGCCAACGGCCGCGCCGCCGCCGAGGTCCTCGGCCTCGTCGCGTAACCCACCCGGCCCCGGCCCGGCCCGGCCAAGATCGCGTCGATCTTGCGCGAACTGTTAGGGATATGCCCGGAAGGGGCGTGTCGTCCCCACAGTTCGCGCAAGATCGACGCGGGAGGGTTGGGGTCAGGCTGCGGCGGCGGTGCGGACCAGGGTGCGGATCTGGCGGAGCAGGACCGACAGGGGGGCCAGGTCGGCCTTGGCGCCGTCGAGTTCGGCGATGGACTTTCTCGCCTGGGCGATGGCGTTGGCGTTGTGCTGCTCCCACTGGACGACGCGTTGCTCGGCGGTGCCCGAGGGGGCGGCGGCGAGGACTTCGGCGGTGAGGGCAGCCAGGGCGGCGTAGAGGTCGTAGCGCAGGGCCATTCTCGCCAGGGTCTGCCAGCGGTCGTCGCGCGGGAGCATCGAGATCTTGGTGAGCAGGTCGTCGATGCGGAAGCGCTCGGAGAGGACGAAGTAGACGCCGGCCACCTCGTCGAGGTCGCGGCCGGTGGCCGTGGCGACCTCGACGACGTCGAGCAGGCCGAAGCTGTAGAGCGTGCGGGCGCCCCGCTCGGCCAGGTCCCGGGGTGCGCCCAGGGCGGTCAGCTCGGCCTCGTGCTCGGCGATGCCGGCCCGCTCGGCGCCGACGAACATGTCCTTCATCCGCGGCATCAGGTCGGCCACGCCGGGCCTGAGCTTCGCGATCTCGCCGGGCACGTCCAGTGGGGCGCGCCGGTTCTGGATGAGCCAGCGCACCGCGCGGTCCATGAGCCGCCGGGCCTTGAGGTAGACGGCGGTCTGGGCGGCGGTCGGCACCACGTTGTCGGTCGCCTCGACGGCGGCCCACAGCGCGGGCAGGTCGAAGACCTCCCAGACGATCTCGAAGGCGCGCAGCACCTCGGCGGCGGGAGCGCCGGTCTCCTCCACCGCGCGGTGGATGAAGGTGATGCCGCCCCGGTTGACGGTCTCGTTGACCAGCACCGTGGTGACGATGTCGCGGCGCAGCCGGTGCTCGGCCATCTGCTGGGTCATCCCGCGCAGCGGCGTCGGGAAGTAGTCGGCCATCGTCTGCGCCGTCCACGCCTCGTCGGGCAGGTCGGACTGGACGATCTCCTCCTCCAGCACGATCTTCACGTACGCCATCAGCACCGCGAACTCGGGCGTGGACAGGCCCTCGCCGTTCTCGCCGCGGGCGGCCAGCTCCTCGTCGGTGGGCAGGCCCTCCAGTGCCCGGTCGAGCTTGCCGGCCCGCTCCAGCTCGGTGATGAGCCGGCGGTGCACGGGCAGCAGCGACAGGGTCTGCGCGCGGGCGTTGCCGAGCGTGGTGGCCTGGCCGTAGTTGTCCCGCAGCACCAGCTCGGCGACCTCGTCGGTCATGCTGGCCAGCAGCTCGTTGCGGGCCTGGAGGGTCAGGTCCGGGTCCGCGCCGAGCAGGATCTTGATGTTGACCTCGTGGTCGGAGCAGTCCACCCCGGCCGAGTTGTCGATGAAGTCGGTGAAGATCCGGCCGCCGTGGCCCTGCGCGCCGCGGCGCGCGTACTCGATGCGCCCGGCCTGGGTGAGACCGAGGTTGCCGCCCTCGCCGACCACACGCGCGCGCAGGTGCGCGCCGTTGACCCGGATGGCGTCGTTGGCCTTGTCCCCCACCTCGGCGTGCGACTCGGTGGTCGCCTTGACGTAGGTGCCGATGCCGCCGTTCCACAGCAGGTCGACCGGGGCCAGCAGGATCGCCTTCATCAGCTCCGCCGGGCTCATCGCGGTCACCGTGTCGGCCAGCCCGAGGGCCGCGCGCACCTGCGGGGTGATCGCGATGGACTTGGCGGTACGCGGGAACACCCCGCCGCCCTCCGAGATGAGCGACGTGTCGTAGTCGGCCCACGAGCTGCGCGGCAGGTCGAACATGCGCCGCCGCTCGGCGTAGGAGGCCGCCGCGTCCGGGTTCGGGTCGAGGAACACGTGCCGGTGGTCGAACGCGGCGACGAGGCGGATGTGCTCGCTGAGCAGCATGCCGTTGCCGAACACGTCGCCGGACATGTCGCCGACGCCGACCACGGTGAAGTCCTGCGTCTGGGTGTCGTGGCCCAGGTCGCGGAAGTGCCGCTTGACCGACTCCCACGCGCCGCGGGCGGTGATGCCCATCTTCTTGTGGTCGTAGCCGGCCGAGCCGCCCGAGGCGAACGCGTCGCCCAGCCAGAACCCGTACGAAGCGGAGATCTCGTTGGCGATGTCGGAGAACGTCGCGGTGCCCTTGTCCGCGGCGACCACCAGGTACGGGTCGTCACCGTCGTGGCGCACCACGTCCAGGGGCGGCACGACCTTGCCCGCGTCGAGGTTGTCGGTGATGTCCAGCAGCGCCGAGATGAACCGGCGGTAGCAGGCCACGCCCTCGGCCTGGTACGCGTCCCGGTCGGCCGGGGACGGCGCCTGCTTGAGCACGAAGCCGCCCTTGGCGCCCACCGGCACGATCACCGCGTTCTTGACCATCTGCGCCTTGACCAGGCCCAGGATCTCGGTGCGGAAGTCGTCGCGCCGGTCCGACCAGCGCAGGCCGCCGCGCGCCACCGCGCCGAAGCGCAGGTGCACGCCCTCGAAGCGGGGCGAGTACACGAAGATCTCGAACTTGGGCCGGGGCGCGGGCAGATCCGGGATGGCCTGCGGGTCGAGCTTGAACGCGATGTACGACTTGGGCCGCCCGTCGGCCGCCTTCTGGAAGAAGGAGGTGCGCAGCGTCGCCTGCATCAGCGTCAGGTAGTTGCGCAGGATGCGGTCCTGGTCCAGGCTCGCCACCTGCTCCAGCTGGCGGCCGATCGCCGAGATCAGCTCCTTGGCCTGGCTGCCCCGCTCGGCGTCGGACAGGTGCAGGCCGGGGTTGAACCGGGTCTCGAACAGCGCCACCAGCATCGCCGCGATCTGCGGGTACGCCGTGAAGGTCGACTCCATCGACTCCTGCGAGAAGACGGTGCCCGCCTGGCGCAGGTACTTGGCGTACGCGCGCAGGATGACGACCTGGCGCCAGGTCAGGCCGGCCCGCAGCACCAGCTCGTTGAAGCCGTCGACCTCCGCCTCGTGCCGCCACGCGGCGGCGAAGGCGTTCTCCACGTGCGCGCGCACCTCGGCCAGGTCCCGCGCGCCGGCGGGCAGCTGCAGGCCGAAGTCGTACACGAACACGGTCGCGTCGGGGCGGCGCACCTCGTACGGCCGCTCGTCGGTGACCCGCACGCCCAGCGAGTGCAGCACCGGCAGCACCGCCGACAGCAGCATCGGCTCGCCGTGCCGGTACACCTTGAAGCGCACGTCGTTGCCGGGCGTGGTGGCCTCCACCGTGCTGCCCGCGCCCGCGGTGAACTTGCGCCGGAACAGGTGCATCTCCAGCTGGCCCGGCTCCTCCAGCAGCTCCAGCTTGGCCAGGTCCTGCGCGGCCTCGTAGGGCAGGTGCCCGTCCTTGTAGGTCTCCGGCAGCGCGTCGACGTAGCGGGTGGCCAGCAGCCGGGCCTGCTCGTCGCCGACCTTGCGCTCCAGCACCAGCCGGAAGTCGTCGTCCCAGTTGCGGGTGGCGTCGCCGAGCATCTCGGCCAGCGCGTCGACGTCCACGTCGCCGGGCGGGTCGTTCGGGTCGGTGCGCACGATGAAGTGGATGCGGGCCAGGTTCGACTCGCTCACCCGGGTGGTGTAGTCGACGCCGACGCCGTTCAGCTCGCGCAGCAGGATGTCCTGCATGGCCAGCCGGTGCGCGGTGGTGAACCGGTCCCGCGGCAGGTAGATCAGGCAGGAGATGAACCGGCCGTAGCCGTCGCGGCGCAGGAACAGCCGCAGCTGGCGGCGGCCCGCCATACGCAGCACGCCGGTGACCGCGTGGTAGAGGTCCTCGGTGGTGATCTGGAACAGCTCGTCGCGCGGGTAGGTCTCCAGGATCTCCACGAGGTCCTTGCCGGAGTGGCTGCGCGCGGACAGGCCGGAGCGCTCCAGCACGCTGTCCACCTTGCGGCGGATCACCGGCAGGTCGCGCACGCTGGTGCGGTACGCCGCCGATGAGAACAGGCCCAGGAAGCGCCGCTCCCCGTCGACGTTGCCGTCCGCGTCGAACGTCTTGAACCCGATGTAGTCCAGGTAGGCGGAGCGGTGCACGGTGGCCCGCGAGTTCGCCTTCGTGATGATCAGCAGGCGCTTCTCCAGCGCCTTGTGCTGCGCCTCCGGCGTCATCGACGCCAGCGCGCGGACGGTGGAGCCCTCGTCGTCGCGCAGGATGCCCAGGCCCGTGCCGGGCACGGCCCGCATCAGGTCGGTGCCGTCGCCGGGCACATGGACCAGCTCGTACTCGCGGTAGCCGAGGAAGGTGAAGTGGTGGTCGGACAGCCACCGCAGCAGCTCCACCGAGTCGGTGATGTCGCGGTCCGGCACGGGCAGCTCGGCGCCGGAGATCTCGTCGGCCAGCGCCAGCGCCTGGGCCCGCATGCGCGGCCAGTCCTCGACCGCCTTGCGTACGTCGCCCAGCACCCGCTCCAGGTCGGCGCGCAGGTGTGCCAGCTCAGACTCGTCCCGGATGGCGCCGACCTCGATGCGCATCCAGCTCTCGATCAGGTCGCCGGGGATCGCGTCGTCGGGCTCCACGTCGGCGCAGACCTCGGTCAGCGTGCCCGCGTCGTCGCGGCGCACCACCATCACCGGGTGTACCAGCAGCTGCACGTCCTTGCGCGCGGACAGCGCCGCCGTGACGGAGTCCACCAGGAACGGCATGTCGTCGGTGACCACTTCCACGACGGTGTGGCGCGGTTGCTCCGACTGGGACAGGCGCAGCCTCAGCTCGCCCGGCTTGCGCTGCTGCGCCAGCTCACGGTGGGCGCGGGCCGCCTCGACCAGGCGGGCGGGGGTCAGGTCGACCAGCTCCTCGTCGGGGGCGAAGCGCCAGTAGCGCTGCACGAGCTGGGCCTCGGCCAGCCGGTCGTCAGCCAGGCTCGGTGTGTCGGGGCTGCCCCCGGCGGCCAGCGCGACCGCGGCCGCGAT
Source organism: Catellatospora sp. IY07-71 (assembly GCF_018326265.1). Taxonomy (GTDB): domain Bacteria; phylum Actinomycetota; class Actinomycetes; order Mycobacteriales; family Micromonosporaceae; genus Catellatospora. The sequence goes on along the minus strand of NZ_AP023360.1, from coordinate 2,471,227 downwards.
CAGGCGCTCGCCGTTGGGCAGCGGCTCGTCGAGCTCGCTGTCGTCGAGGTCGTCCGGCCGCGCGTGCGGCCGCCCCTCGACCCGGATGGTGTCACCGCTCGCCCCGGCTTCGACATCAGCGGAGGCACCGCCGTCGACTCGGCCGCCAGACTCCATGAGAAAGCACTCCCCTTCGCCCACCACGCTGTGGGTCGTTGGTGGGACGGGCCGTTGCAGGGGCCGTCCCGTCGTCAACCCCAGCCTAGCCAGCACCTGCCGCCAGGCACGCGTTCGGGGGCCACCGACACCGCGCCGGGCAGTCCGCTGTCGGACAGCACGGGTTCCCACGGGCAGGGCTCCTTACGGCACAATGCCCGCATGGCTCTGCGCGCGAACGTACGCCGTCCCAAGATTGTCCTCTCCCTGGTGGCGGCCTCGCTGCTGTTCCCGGCACTCGCCGCCTGCTCGAAGGACGACGGCCCGGAGCCGATGCTCGACGCCTTCCTGGCGGGCTGGAAGTCCGGCTCCTTCACCGACGTGAGCTTCGTGCGCGCCTCCGGCGAGCGGGTGGACGCCGCCGCCGTGGCCACCGAGCTGAAGGCGCTGGAGGGCACGTTCAAGGACAAGCCGCCGGCGCTCACCAAGCAGAGCCCGCGGGTGGAGAACGCCCTGGCCTTCGCCGACGTCGCCGTGTCGCAGCCGGTCACCGACAAGGTCACCTGGGAGTACACGACGAGCATCCGGATGACCAAGGGCAAGGACGGCTGGCAGGTCATCTGGGAGCCGGCCGTGGTGCACCCGAAGCTGACCAAGGGTGACGAGCTGGAGGTGCGCCGCAAGTCCGCGGCGCGGGCCGGGGTGCTGGACGGCAAGGGCGACGAGATCGTCAAGCCGCGGCCGGTGAAGGTGATCGGCGTGCAGCCGCGCGACGTCACCGACCTGGACAAGCTGGTCACCGATCTGGCCGCGCTCTTCAAGACCGCCAAGATCGATGCCGGCACGAGCGACCTGGCCGCCCGGGTCAAGGCCGCCAAGCCGGACGCCTTCGTCGAGATCATCACCCTGCGCCTGGAGGCGTACTCGCCGATCGAGGCCGAGTTCACCGCCCTGCCCGGCACGGTGACCCGCGACGAGCAGTGGCTGCTCGCACCGAGCCGCACCTTCGCCCGCGCGGTGCTGGGCACGGTCGGCCCGGTCACCAAGGAGATCATGGACAGCAAGCCCGGCGTGTACGCCGTCGGCGACCAGGCCGGGCTGGGCGGCCTCCAGCGCGCCTACGACGACCGGCTGCGCGGCGCCCCGGGGCTGAGCGTCGTGTCGACCCGCAAGGCGGCCGACGGCACCCGCCAGGACACCCCGCTCTACACCATCGAGGCCAAGGCCGGCGAGGCGCTCAAGACCACCCTCGACCCGGCCGTCCAGCTCGCCGCCGAGAAGGCGCTCGGCTCGGTCAAGCAGCGCAGTGCGATGGTCGCGATCCGGATCAGCGACGGCGCGCTGCTCGCCGTCGCCAACAGCGGCGACGACAACCTGGCCTTCACCGCGCAGGTCCCGCCGGGCTCCACCTTCAAGGCCGTCTCGGCGTACGGGCTGCTCGACGCGGGCAAGGTGACCGCGAACCAGATCGTGCCGTGCCCGAAGTTCTTCACCGTGGACGGCCGCCAGTTCAAGAACTCGAACTTCATGGAGCTGGGCAGCGTCCCGTTCCACACCGACTTCGCCAAGTCCTGCAACACCGCGTTCGCCTCGCTGGCCCCGCAGCTCGGCCCCGAAGGGCTGGCCGCCGCGGGCAGCGCGCTGGGCCTCGGCCAGACCTGGGACCTCGGCTACCCCGCCTTCACCGGCCGGGTGTCGGCCGGCGGCAGCCCCACCGAGCTGGCCGCGGCCGTCTTCGGCCAGGGCCAGACCATCGTCAGCCCCGTCGCCATGGCCGGCGTCGCCGCCGCCGTCGCCCGCGGCCAGTGGAAGCAGCCCGTCCTGCTGCTCGACCCCGCTCCCGCCAAGGCCGCCCCCGACGGCCCCGCCCTCAAGCAGACCACCCTCGACCCGCTGCGCGCGATGATGCGCGAGGTCGTCACCGTCGGCACCGCCACCGCCCTCAAGGACGTCCCCGGCGGCCCCGTCTCCGGCAAGACCGGCACCGCCGAGTACGACGACAACCCCGCGCACACCCACGCCTGGTTCATCGGCTGGCAGGGCGACATCGCCTTCGCCGTCTTCGTCGAGAACGGCGTCAAGCCCAGCGAAACCGCAGTCCCCGTGACCGAGAAGTTCCTCCGCGCGATCCGCTGACCCCGCCCCACCCCTCTCCCGCGGCGATCTTGCACGAACTGTGGGTACGACACGCTCTTTCCGGGCGTAAGGTCAACCGTTCGTGCAAGATCGATTGGATCTTCGGCGGTCAGCGGGGTGCGGGCGGAGCCGATACGGTGTGGCGCCATGTGGCCGTTCCGCAAGAAGACCGTCGCCGTCGCCGAAGACGACCAGCCCGAGATCGTGTTCGACCCCTTCCTCGGCGACGCCGAGGCCCGTCGGCTGAGCCGGTTGCTGGGCGAGCGTGACTGGCCGGCCGCCCGCGCGATCATCGACAACGCCGACCCGGCGGCGTACGGGTTCTACGTCGGCATCGCCTCCTCCAAGCAGGGCCTGCCGGAGTGGATCGACGACGCGATCCGCACCGACCCCGATCCGGTCCTGCCGCTACTGGTGAAGGGCCTCATGGCGATCAGCTGGGCCTGGGAGGCGCGGGGCAGCGGCTACGCGAACACGGTCTCGGAGGAGGCCTGGAAGGTGACCCGCCAGCGGCTGACGCTGGCCGAGAACTGCCTGGACGAGGTCGTCGACCGGGACCCGAAGAACGTGGAGGCGCTCGCGGGCCTGCTCACCCTGGCCAACGCCCGCTCCAAGGGCCTGGACGAGCTCACCCGGCGATACGAGGCCGTGATCGCGGTCGACCCGGTCCACACCGACGCCCACTGGGCGATGCTGCAGGCGCTGTGCCGCAAGTGGCACGGCAGCTCGGAGCTGATGTTCGCGTTCGCCCGGGAGAAGGCCGCCGCCCACCCCGGCACCGCCCTGCCCGGCCTGGTCGCCGCCGCCTACCTGGAGGAGTGGCTCGACAACGACCGCGACTACGACTACATGGAGGGCGCCGGCATCGGCGACGAGATCGCCGCGGCCGCCCACGCCTCGATCCTCCACCCGGACTTCCGCCCCGACCCCGAGACCCCGCGCCTGTGGAACACGTTCGCCATGGCACTGTCCATGTCCGACCGGCTCACCGAGGCGGAGTACTGCTTCACCCGCATCGGCGACACCCTCGTCACCCGCCACCCGTGGAGCTACATGGGCAAGCCCGGCCCCAAGTACCTCAAGTGGCGCTCCTGGACCCACACCACCCTCAACCCCTGACCCGACCCACCGGCGCCGATCTTGCGTGAACTGCGGGTACGACATGCCCATTCCGGGCGAAGTCATCACAGTTCACGCAAGATCAACACGATCTTGGTTGGGTACCCGATCAGCGGGGCGGGGTTGCCCTGGGCGGTCAGGCTGAGGCGGGTTCCCGGCGGCGCAGCCAGATCAGGCCCAGCACGGGCAGCACGAGCGGCAGGTAGCCGTACCCCTCGCCGAAGCCGGACCAGACGGTGGCGTCGGGGAAGTCCTGCGGCTGGAGCACGCTGAGCGTGCCGACGGCGAGCACGCCGATCAGCTCGACGGCGAAGCAGGCCTGGGCCAGCCGCCGCCCACCGGCGTCGCCGCGCACCAGGCCCACCGTGGCCACGATGTAGAGCACCGCCGCCAGGGCGCTGAGCAGGTACGAGACCGGTGCCTCGCCGAACTTGAGGATGATCTGCACACCCGCGCGGCAGGTGGCCGCAACGGCGAACAGGCCGTACACGAAGACCAGCACCCGGCCCAGCCCCGTGTTCACTGGCCTAGGCACCGAACACCTGCCCGATGCGCAGCACCAGCACCGGCACGATGAGCGCGGCCACCCCGACGATCAGGCTGCCGAACCGGGTCGGCTCCATCCGGCCCACGATCCACGCGCCCGCGGGCAGCAGCAGCATCGTCAGGGCATACCCGAGGAAGGTGGTGATCTCCACCGGCGTATGCCCGCCGATCCAGCTCACGACGGCCGCCCCGACCAGCACGACGGCCGCGACGCTGACCACGATCGTCCCGATGAACTGCACCCGGTCCGGCGCGCGGTTGCGCGCCGCCGCGAGCAGCGCGAGAGCGGCCAGCAGCAGGGCGACGATCGTCGTCACGGTGGACAGCACAGCAGGCATGCGCGCAACCCTAACCCCGAGGCCGCCGCACCCCACGCCCCCCTCCACCTCCCGTATCCCCCGCCACGCCCCGAACCTTGTCGATCATGAAGTTAGGGGAGCGACACGCCGTCGAACACGCCCCTAAGTTCATGATCAACGCAGCAGGGCGCGGGGGCGGGGACCGGGGAGCCGGGGCTAGGCGACGGCGCGGGGGGTGGGGGTGGCCTTGCGGGGGGCGGGGACGCGGGGTTTGGCGGCGCGTTTGGGCGGGAGGAGGGGGGTCAGGCCGGTGGTGAGGGCGGCGACGAGTTCGGTGGCGTAGCGGCCGTCGGGGTCGTGGTCGGGGTCGAAGACGGTGATCTCCATGCCCAGGCAGTCGGTGGTGTTGACCAGGCCCGCCAGCAGGAGTTCGAGTTCGGTGAGGGCGATGCCGCCCGCCTCGGGCGCGTCGACGGCGGGCATGACGGCGGGGTCGAGGACGTCGACGTCGACGTGCACCCAGTAGCCGGCGCAGTCGGCCAGGCGCTCGCGGGCCCACTGGGCGGTGCGGCGGGCGCCCTCGGCGCGCACGGCCGTGGCGGGGCGGACCGCGAAGCCGGCGGCCTGGAGATCGAGCCGGTACTCGTCGTGCTCGCGGATGCCGAGCACGACCACGTCGGTGTCGCGGAAGTAGGGGCGGCGGCCCTCGATGCCGGCCAGCTCGGTCTGGCCCCGGCCGGTGACCAGGGCGAGATCCTCGCCCGCGGCGGCGCCGACGTACGGCGCGTTGCCGGGGTGCCGGAAGTCGGAGTGCCCGTCCACGAAGACCAGCCCGATCCGGCCGCCGACCTCCTCGCCGAGCCGGCGCATGGCCAGCGCCGAGCCCAGCAGGATCGAGCAGTCCCCGCCGAGCACCAGCGGGAACTCGCCGCCGTCCACGATCGCGCCGATCCGCTCCGCCAGCCGCACGCTGTACGAGTGGATCTGCGCCGCGTGCGCGACGCCGTCACCGGGCCGCCAGTCGCCCGGGTCGTAGCGCGGCGGCGTCAGGCAGCCCGCGTCCCGGGCGTCGAGCCGGGTGAGCAGCCCCTTGTCGCGCAGCGCGCCGGGCGCCTTGGCGCAGCCGGGCACGGAGGTCTCGGTCGGCGGGCGCAGGCCCAGGTTCGACGGCGCGTCGAGTACCGCGATGCGGCGCATACACCTCTCCCCCGGGCCCTCTTCCGTCTAGAACAAAGCGCTGGCCAGGGCGCGTCGCGCGGTCGCCACCGCGGGATCGTCCGGCCCGGCGACGGCGAACAGCGACACGAGGTGCTGCCGCACCGCCTCCCGATCGTCACCGTAGACGCGGCGCACCAGTTCCACCAGCCGCCGATACGCCTGCTCCGCCTGACCGGCCAGCACCTCGATGTCAGCCGCCTTCAGCTGCGCGGCCACGTCGTCGGGCGCGGCGTCGGCCGCGGCGACCGCGGCCTGCGGGTCCACTCCGGCCACCCGCTTGGCCAGCACCACGTGGGCCAGGCCCGCCTCGGCCGCGGCGTCCTTCGGCGAGTCCGAAAGAATCTTGCGGTACGCCCGCTCGGCCTCGTCGAGGTCACCCATGATCAGTGCCTCGTCGGCGGCCTCCAGGCGCGGGTCCTCGGGCACGGCCACCTCGACGCCGCCGGCGCGCAGCACCGCGTCGAGCCACTGGCGCAGCTGCGCGGCGGGCACCGGCCCGGCGAACGCGTCGATCGGCTGCCCGCCGACCACGGCGTACACGGTGGGCACGCTCTGCACCCGGAACATGGCCGCCAGCCGCGGGTCGGCCTGCACGTCCACCCGGGCGAGCACCCAGGAGCCGCCGTCGGCGGCGTTGAACTGCGCCAGCGCGTCGGCCAGCTGCTGCACCTCGGGGTAGCCCGGCGCCAGGAACGCCACCACCACCGGGGTGGTCATCGACCGCTGCAGCACCTCGTCCTGGACGTTGGCCTCGGTCACGTCCACCACGACGCCGCCCCCCGCGGGCGCACCGGGGAAACCGCCGTTGCCGGGGCCGCCGGCCTGGCTCGCCGCGGGCGCGGCCTGCTGCTGCGCGGCAGCGGACTGGGCCGCCTGGTTGCGGGCGGCCAGCGCGCCGAGGTCCACGGCGCCACGCGTGAAGATCGACTGTCCGGGTCGGAGATCGCTCATGGTTACCCAGTCTCCCACGCCGGTGACGAACCCCCCGCAAAGCTCCCCCCTGCCACGATGATCACGACGATCTTGCGCGAGCTGTTAGCGATTCGCCCCTTTTGGGCGTGTCGCACCCACAGCCCGCGCAAGATCGCCGCCACGCAGGGTTAGAAGCGCGCGGGTTCGCGGTAGACGCCCCACTCGTCGCGCAGGGCGTTGCAGATCTCGCCGAGGGTGGCTTCGGCGCGGCAGGCGTCGAGCATGGCGGGGACCATGTTGGCGCCGGTGCGGGCGACCTCGATCATCTTCTTGAGGGCGGCGTCGACGGTGGCCTGGTCGCGGTCGGCGCGGCGGCCCTGGAGCAGCTTGACCTGCTCGCGCTCCACCTCGTGGGAGACCCGCATGATCTCCAGCTCCTTGGCGATGGTGCCGGTGTGGCAGTTGACGCCGACGATGCGCTTGAGGCCCTCCTCCAGCGCCCGCTGGTAGGTGTACGCCGAGTCGGCGATCTCGGAGGTGAACCAGCCGTCCTCGATGCCGCGCAGGATGCCGCTGGTGATGGTGCCGTCGGTGCCCCGGTCCTTGATACGCTGGAAGATCGCCTCGGCCTCGGCCTCGATCTTGTCGGTGAGCGCCTCGACGTACCAGGAGCCGCCCAGCGGGTCGGCCACGTTGACCACGCCGGTCTCCTCCATCAGCACCTGCTGGGTACGCAGCGCGATCTCGGCGGACTCGTCGGTGGGCAGGGCGAGGGTCTCGTCCAGGGCGTTGGTGTGCAGCGAGTTGGTGCCGCCGAGCACGGCCGACAGCGCCTCGACCGCGGTGCGCACCACGTTGTTGACGGGCTGCTGAGCGGTGAGCGAGACGCCCGCGGTCTGCGTGTGGAAGCGCAGCCACTGGGCCTTCTCGCTGGTGGCGCCGTACACGTCGCGCATCCAGCGGGCCCAGATGCGGCGGGCCGCGCGGAACTTCGCGATCTCCTCGAAGAAGTCGATGTGCGCGTCGAAGAAGAAGCTCAGGCCGGGCGCGAACACGTTCACGTCCAGGCCGCGGGACAGGCCCAGCTCGACGTAGCCGAAGCCGTCGGCCAGCGTGTACGCCAGCTCCTGCGCGGCGGTCGCCCCGGCCTCGCGGATGTGGTAGCCCGACACCGACAGCGGCTTGTACTTCGGGATGTGGTGCGCGCAGTACTCCATCAGGTCGCCGATGAGGCGCAGGTGCGGCTCGGGGTCGAACAGCCACTCCTTCTGCGCGATGTACTCCTTGAAGATGTCGGTCTGCAGGGTGCCGTCAAGCTTGCTCAGATCGGCGCCCTGGCGCTCGGCGGCGACCAGGTACATGCAGAACACCGGCACGGCCGGGCCGGAGATGGTCATCGAGGTGGTGACGTCCTGCAGCTTGATGCCGTCGAACAGCACGTCCATGTCGGCGGCCGAGTCGATGGCGACGCCGCAGTGGCCGACCTCGCCCAGCGAGCGGGCGTCGTCGGAGTCACGGCCCATCAGGGTCGGCATGTCGAAGGCGACCGACAGGCCGCCGCCGCCCGCGCCGAGGATCAGCTTGTAGCGCTCGTTGGTCTGCACCGCGTTGCCGAACCCGGCGAACTGGCGGATGGTCCAGGTCCGGCCCCGGTAGCCGGTCGGGTAGAGGCCCCGGGTGAACGGGAACTCGCCCGGCCAGCCGATGTTCTCGAAACCCGGGTAGTCCACGCCGGCGGGCGGGCCGTAGAGCGGCTCGACCTCGACGCCGCTGAGCGTGGTGAAGTCCGCGTGGCGCTTGTGCGCCTTGTCGTACCGCTGCTGCCAGCGTTCGCGGCCTGCGGCGATCTCGTTGGCGTCCACGTTTCCTCCCGGGTCTTGATACCTGGATCACAGGATTTCGAGCACAGCGTAGCCCGCAGCCCTGAACGATCGCTAAGCCCTGGGCTACCCGCCGGTCAACAAGTGGTGAGTGACCTCTTTCACACCCGTGGATTCCTCGTTACCATCCGGTACACGAAATCTCTTCATGTAAGTGCGTCGACGGCTCGAACACCCGTCCGGCAGCGCGTGGACCGGCCGTCCGATGCGGAACAGCGGACCGTCCCCCGTCCCCCCGCCGAAGGGATCCACCCATGTCCCGACGCGCCAGCGGCCCGTACCCACGGGCCGGACGCTCCCTCGCCACCGCTGCGGCCCTGGCCACGGCCGGTGCCTTCGCCCTCGTCGGGCCGCCCGCGGTGCCCGCCGCGGCGGCCGTGCTCGCCCCGAACGACTATTGCCTGGCAGAGTGCTCCGACATCCTGCCGCCCGGCCAGAACGGCAACGCCACCCTCGTCGACATCCTGGGCCACCAGGCGTTCGGCACCCGGCCCGCGCACTCGGCCGACCAGCTCGACCGCTACGCCAACCTGGTCTACAACTACGCCGGGCTCACCGACGAGCAGATCCCGGCGTACTTCAACGACGCCTCGTTCGGGGTGCCCGCCGGGCAGGCCGAGCGCACCTACTCCCCCCGCTCCGACGTGACCATCGTGCGCGACAAGGCCACCGGCACGCCGCACGTCACCGGCACCACCCGCGCCGGGACCCTGTACGGGGCCGGCTTCGCCGGGGCCGAGGACCGGCTGTTCACCATGGACCTGCTCCGGCACGTGGGCCGGGGCACGCTCACCCCCTTCGCCGGGGGCGCGGCGGGCAACCGCTCGCTGGAGCAGAGCGTCTGGCGCAACGCGCCCTACACCGAGGCCGACCTCCAGGCGCAGGTCGACGCGCTGCGCACGCTCGGCGCCCGGGGCGCGCAGCTCTACGACGACGTCAGCAACTACATCGCGGGCGTGAACGCGTACATCGCCCAGTGCATGGCCGACCGCGACTGCCCCGGCGAGTACGTGCTCACCGGCCACCTCGACGCGATCACCAACGAGGGCGGCCCGGTGAACTTCACCATGACCGACCTCATCGCCGTCGCGGGCGTGGTCGGCGGCCTGTTCGGCGGGGGCGGCGGCAAGGAGATGGAGTCCGCGCTGGTCCGGGTGGCCGCCCGCGCCCGCTACGGCGCCGCCGAGGGCGACGCGGTGTGGAACGCGTTCCGCTCCCGCACCGACCCGGAGGCCGTGCTCACCGTGCACGACGGCACCAGCTTCCCGTACGGCGCGGCCGACGACGCGGCCGGGGTCGTGCTGCCCGACGCGGGCTCGGCCGTGGTCGAGCCGGTCACGGCCAACCCGACCGGCTCGGCGAACAGCTCGGTCACCGCGAAGTCCGACATCGCCGCCGCGCTGGGCAGCCTCACCATCGGCCCGAACGGCAAGGGCATGTCCAACGCCGCCGTGGTCTCCGCCGCGCACTCCAAGTCCGGCCACCCGATCGCCGTGTTCGGACCGCAGACCGGCTACTTCTCGCCCCAGCTGCTCATGGTGCAGGAGCTGCAGGGCCCCGGCATCAGCGCCCGCGGCGCGGCGTTCGCCGGGCTCAACCTGTACGTGCTGCTCGGGCGCGGGCAGGACTACGCGTGGAGCGCCACCTCGGCCGCGCACGACATCACCGACACGTACGCCCTGCCGCTGTGCACCACCGACGGCACCGCACCCACGCTGAACAGCAACAAGTACCTCTACCGGGGCGCCTGCACGGCGATGGAGGAGCTGTCGCACACCAACGCCTGGACGCCGACCACGGCCGACGGCACCGCCGCGGGCTCGTACAAGCTGATCACGTACCGGACCAAGCTCGGCCTGGTCGCCTGGCGGGCCAGGGTCGGCGGCGTCCCGCACGCCTTCACCCACCTGCGCTCCACCTACCGGCACGAGGCCGACTCGGCCATCGGCTTCCAGATGTTCAACGACCCGGCGGCCATGGGCACCCCGGCCGACTTCAAGGCCGCCGCCGCCAACGTCGGCTACTCCTTCAACTGGTTCTACGTGAACTCGACCGACACCGCCTACTTCATGGCCGGCAACAATCCCGTGCGGGCGCCGGGCCACAACCAGAATCTGCCGGTACGCGGCGACGCCGCCTACGAGTGGCAGGGCTACAACCCGGCGAACAACACCGCGGTGTACGCGCCGAACAGCACGCACCCGCAGTCGGTGAACCAGGACTACTACATCAGCTGGAACAACCGGCAGGCCAAGGACTTCGGGGCGGCCGACGGCGACTTCAGCTTCGGCTCGGTGCACCGCGGCGACCTGCTCGACGCCCCGCTCAAGGCCGCGCTCGCGAGCGGCCAGAAGTTCGACCGGGCGTCGCTGACCAGGCTCGTCGAGAACGCGGGCGTCACCGACCTGCGCGGCTGGAAGGTGCTCGACGACCTGCTCCGGGTCGTCGAGAGCCAGGCCGTCACCGATCCCACCCTGGCCGCGGCCGTCGCCAAGCTCAAAGCATGGCAGCAGGCCGGGGCGCGTCGCGTGGAGACCTCGCCCGGCTCCAAGGTCTACGCCCACGCCGACGCGATCCGCATCTTCGACGCGTGGTGGCCGCTGCTGGTCAGCGGCCAGTTCCAGGCCGCGCTCGGCGACGGGCTCTACAACGCGCTCGTCGACGCGATGAGCATCAACGAGTCGCCCTCCGGCGGCCAGAACGGTCCCGGCTCCAGCCTGCCCGGCTCGCTCAACTCCGCGCAGGCCCACAAGGGCTCGTCCTACCAGCACGGCTGGTGGGGGTACGTCGACAAGGACATCCGGGCCGTGCTCGGCGACCCGGTGGCGGGCGGCCTCGGCCGCGCGTACTGCGGCAACGGGGTGCTCAGCGCCTGCCGGTCGATGCTGCTGGCCACCCTCGGCACCGCGAACGGGCAGGCGGCGAGCGCCGTCTACCCCGGCGACGACCACTGCGCCGCCGGTGACCAGTGGTGCGCGGACGCGATCCTGCAGTCCGCGCTCGGCGGCATCACCGCACCGCTGACCGCCTGGCAGAACCGGCCGACGTACCAGCAGGTGGTGTCGTTCCAGGCCCGGCGCGGCCAGGACATCACCAACCTGGCCCAGGGGCGGCCGGTGTCCGCGAACGGCAGCCAGCTGTTCTACCCCGTCGGCAACGCCGTGGACGGCAACCCGCAGTCGCGGTGGAGCAGCAGCTACGCCGACAGCCGCTACATCCAGGTGGACCTGGGCAGCGTCAAGTCCGTCGGCCGGGTGATCCTGCGTTGGGAGGCGGCATACGGGCGCTCGTACCGCATCGACGTCTCCACCGACGGCACCAACTGGACCACCGCCTTCACCACCACCACCGGCAACGGCGGCGTCGACGTGGACGCCTTCACGCCGGTGAACGCCCGCTACGTCCGCATGCAGGGTGTCCAGCGCGCCACCTCATACGGTTACTCCCTCTGGGAGTTCGAGGTCTACTCCCGCTGACGCCACGCGGTTTGCGGTGATGATCGCGAGTTCGTGTCGATTTGTGGGCTCTGACCACAGCTTTCGACACGAACTCGCGATCTTCGCGGTGCGGTGTTCGAGCATTAGTCCACGGGTGGGTCAGAGCAGGTGACAGTGGTCGAGTAGCAGGGTGAGGAGGGACTCGGCGGTGACGGCGATCGTCGCGAAGAGTGCGGCCTGGACGCCTGGCTCGAGGGGCGAGCGCTCGGCGCGGTCCGTCAGGCCGTAGAGGCTCATCACCGCCGCCGCGATGGGGATGCCGCCCAGAGCGGCGAACAGCAGCGCGCCGGCCGCGCCCATGCCCGCGCGGAACCACGACTGCTGGTACGCCAGGTCACCGACCAGCCGCACGTCGACGGAGGTGCCCGGGGCGATCTCCCCGCCCGTGTTCGACATGCCGACGGTGCGGGCGGGTGCCGAGCCGTCCGCAGGGGTGAACCATCCGGCGCAGTCCGTCCACTCCGTCGCGGTCTCCTGGTCGATGATCTCCGAGGCGCAGTGGGATACGACGACGTTGCCGGGCACGCCGACCCAGCCCGTACGCGCCACGGAGTCCGCGCCGAGCTCCCGCACGAGCAGGGCGCCAAGCCACATCCAGCCCAGCGCGACGGCGGCGATGCACAGCCACCAGAACCCGAAGGACGCCTTCTCCCGAAGCACGGCGGCGCGACTCATGAGAGCGAAACTACCTGCGTACGGCAAGCGGGTGAAGGGTGCGGCGTCCTCAGTGGACGGGGGCGGTGGCGTGGCCGTCGACGAGGTGGAGTTCGGCGTCGCAGGCGGCGGCGGCCTGCGGGTCGTGGGTGGCGAAGACGACCGCCGCGCCCCGGTCCGCCTCCGCGCGCAGCAGCGTGAGCACCTGCTGGCGGTTGGCCGCGTCCAGCTCGCTGGTCACCTCGTCGGCCAGCAGCACGCTGCCGCGCAGGGCCAGGCCCCGGGCGATCGCCGTACGCTGCTGCTGCCCGCCGGACAGCTCCTCGACCAGCTGCTCGGCCTGGTTGGCCAGGCCCACCTGGGCGAGCGCGTCGGCGGTGAGGCGGCGCGCGTCGGCCGCGCGCATGCCCGCCGACACGAGCGCGACGAGGATGTTCTCGGACGCGGTGAGGGTCGGGGCGAGGCCGTTGTGCTGCGGGATCAGCACGATGCCCTGGTCCACCGCGTGATCACGGTCGCGCACCGGGGTGCCGTCCAGGCTGACCCGGCCCTCGGCTGGGCGCAGCAGCCCGGCCAGCGCCCACAGCAGGGTGGTCTTGCCCGCGCCGGACGCGCCGGTCACGGCCAGGATGCGGCCCGGCTGCGCGGCGGCGGAGAGGTCGCGCAGCACGGCGCGGTCCCGGGTGTACGCCATGGTGATCCGCTCGGCGAGCAGCGTTCGGCTCATCAGGCCACCTCACGGGAGTAGTCGGGGACGGGCGCGGCGTGCCGGGCGTACACGGGCGCGTCGTCGCCCGGCTCGAACTCGTCGGCGGACTGCGGCGCGGTGGCCTGTGCCGCGGCGAGCAGCACCGTGCCGTCGGGGCGCGGGTGCACCCGGACGCGGGTGCCGGGCGGCAGCAGCGCCAGCACCTCCGGCGGCAGGTGCACCGAGCCGTCCCGGCCGACCACGGCGAACTCCTCGCCGAGGCTGCCCTCGCCGCCGACGCGGCCGTCGCGGATGGTGACCTGGCGGCCCATCCCGGCACCGACCTCCGGGTCGTGGGTGACCACGACGACGGTGGTGCCGGCCCGGCGCACCGCCTCCAGCGACGCGATGACCTCGTCCCGGGCCACCGAGTCGAGCTGGCTGGTGGGCTCGTCGGCCAGCAGCAGGCCGGGCTTGTGCGCCAGCGCCACGGCCAGCGCCAGGCGCTGCCGTTCGCCGGGGGTCAGCTCGTGCGGGCGCTGGCGCAGCCGGCCGCGTACGCCGAGCAGGCCGACCAGGGCGAGCACGTCGCGCGGGGCGGGCAGGCCGGTGACGCCGTGGTTGCGGGCGGCGCGCTGGGCGAAGCGCACGTTCTGCTCTGCGGTCAGGTACGGCAGCAGGTTGCGCTCGGCGCCCTGCAGCACCACGCCGACCTCGGTGGCCCGCATCTTGGCCAGCTCGGCCTCGGTGGCCTTGGCCAGGTCGGTGTCGCCGACGGTGGCCCGCCCGGCGGCCGGGCGGATGAGGCCCGCGAGCAGCGAGAGCAGCGTGGACTTGCCGGAGCCGGACGGCCCCAGCAGCGCCACCGACTCGCCGGGTGCGATGTCCAGGTCCACCCCGCCGAGGGCGACCACGTCGTACCCCTCCAGCCGGTAGATGTAGACCAGGCCGCGACAGGTCACCGAGCCGTTCACCGGTTGCCTCCTCGGATGAGTTCGGGGGTGGCCCGCTTGACCAGACGCCCGCCGCGCAGCACCGCCAGCAGGAGCACCAGCAGCGCGCCCACGACGGCCAGCGGCAGCGCGTCCGGGGCCAGGCTCGGCACCAGCGCGCCGAGCACGTCCCCGGCCAGGCCGGGCGCGCCCGCCGTGCCGACGGTGACCAGCGGGATGCCGGGCAGCATCAGCGCGGCCGCGCCGACGCCGACCAGCAGGCCGACCAGGATCGGCAGGCCGAGCAGGGCGAGCCGTTCCCGGCGCAGGCCGCGGCGCAGCACGCCGGGGCGTACGCCGGTGACCCGGAGCGCGGCCAGCTCGGCGCGGCGCTCGCCGGCGCCCAGGCGGGTGCTCAGTGCCAGCACGCCCAGCGCGAGCAGCGCCGCGGCGATGCCGGCCAGCAGGTAGAGGCGCAGGCCGAGGGCGGGTGCGCGGCGGCCGAGCCGGTCCAGCTCGTCCGGCACGGTCTCGGTGCGCAGCACGCGTACGCCCGACGCGGCGAGCTTGGTCGCCAGGTCGGCCGGGGCGTCCGCGGCGGCCCACACCTCGTAGCGCAGGTCGGTCGCGTCGGCCAGGCTCTGCGTCACCGAGGCGGCGCGCACCGCGAGGTCCAGGTCGAACAGCAGGCCGTGCTCGCCTGCGCGGGGCAGCAGGTCGGCCTTCTCCAGTACGGCGAACGACTGCGGCGCCTCGGCGAAGCCGGGCAGGTCGAAGTGCTCGGGGTCGTCGCTGCTCGGCGCGGCGCCCGCGAGCACCGCCGGCAGCTCCTGCGGGCCGTCCTGGTAGGAGATCAGCACGTCGCCCTGGTCGGCCGAGTTGACGCTGACGCCGAGCTGCACCCCGGCGGTGACCTTCACGGTGGCGTTCGGGGCGCGGTCGACCAGGAACTTCCAGGCCGACGCGGTGCCGTAGCGCAGCGCCAGCGGCTGGCCGCCCGAGCGCAGCTCCTGCACGGTCAGCGCGGCCTCGACCGGGCCGCTCTCGCCGCCGTCGCGCCCCACGGCCAGGCCGACCAGGCGGCAGCCGCCGTCGGCGCAGCCGGCCACGGCGGCGGTGTAGTCCCGGGTGCCCTTGCGCAGCCGCTCGAACCACACCACCCGGGGCGGCTCGCCGGGGGTGGACACCAGCACGCCCAGCCGGGCGGGGGTGTCGCCGAGCTCGGCCACGGCCACCCGCACCGTCAGCGATCCGGTCACCTCCGCGGGCTGCCCGGCGTCCGCGCGCAGGCGGCCGGCCAGCGTGGACAGGGCCGCGTCGTCGTGCCCGCGCCAGATCGCGACGGCGGGCAGCCGCTCCGACTGCACCCCGATCAGCTCGACGCGCTGGTTGTTGTAGAGCTCGTCGGCGCGGACCACGGCCATCGAGTGGTTCGTCGGGTCGGCCACGGCCAGCGCGTCGACCAGCGCCTGCGGGTGGGCGGCGGAGACGGCGTACACCGTGGGCGCGCCCACCGCGTCGTCGGCGCGCTGCGCACGGGCGTCGGCGGCCACGTCCCACGCGGTGGCGGAGAAGGTCAGCAGCGCCACGGCCGCGGTCAGCACGGCGACGGTGCGGGCGGCACCGGGGCGGCGGGACAGCTGCGCGGCGGACAGCATCGCGGGCAGCCTGCCGCGGCGCCGGGCCAGCCCGAGCCGGGCCCGCGACCACAGGTTCAGCAGCCGCCCGGCGAGCACGCCCGCGACGATGGCCAGCGCGGCCGGGGCGAGCAGGGCCAGCGGGGCGGAGCGGTCGCGCAGGGCGGCGGCCAGCGAGGCGATCGCCAGCGCGGCGGCCACGCCCTCCAGCATCCCGGCCCGCCAGGTGCCGCGCTGCGGGACCCGCCGCAGCAGGCCCAGCACGCTGCGGCCGAGCGTGGCGCGGGCGGCCAGCCAGGCCGCGGCGCAGGCCAGCACCAGGCCGCCGACGGCCGCCGCGAACACCGGCCAGCGCGGCTCGATGTGCACCCCGTCGGCGAGCACGGTCCGGGCGGCCAGCTCGACCGCGCCCAGCCCGGCGGCGAGGCCGAGCGGTGCGCCCAGCACGATCAGGAACAGGGTCTCGCCGAGCCCGAAGCGGATGGTGCCGCCGCTGCCGTAACCGCGCAGCCGGGCCAGCGCCAGCTCCGGGCCGCGCTCCTCGGTCAGCGCCGCGACCAGCATCAGCAGCACGACGAAGGCGAGCAGCACCAGCGGGACCGCGATGATCGGCACGGTCCGGGCGAGGGCGTCCTGATCCCGCGCGGCGTCCTCGACGATGGCCGGCAGCGCCGTCTCGACCTGCAGCTCGGACGCGTTCAGGGTCAGCCCGAGCGCGCCCAGCTCGCTGCGCAGCGCGCCCACGTCGTCGAGGCGGACCAGCTCCGGGCGCAGCGGGTAGGTGATGGACAGGCTGACCGGCACGGCGTCGCCGAGCTGCACGTCGTCCTCGGCGCCGGCGAACACGGCGTCCAGCCGCGCCGCGCCCTCGCCGCCGGACTGGCCCTGCGCGAAGTAGCCGTTGTTGCCCCAGTGCGCCTCCTGCGGCGCGAGCGGGGTGTACAGGCCCACGACCTCGTAGCTGCGGTTCGCGGCGGCGCCCTGCGCCGGGCGTACCGTGATCTTGTCGCCGACCTCGACGCCGGCCTCGGCCGCGGCGCGCTCGGAGAGCATCACCTGCTCGGCGTCGATGGCGCAGTCGCCGGTGATCCGCAGGTGCGCGCAGGCGCCCTGGTGCCAGGCCAGCCGGGCGGCGAAACGGGACCCGCCGGCGGTGTTCAGCGACGTCTCGGTGCTGACCGCGCCGACGGGCCGGTCCAGCACGGCGGACAGCCGCGGCGACCGGGCCAGCGCTCCGCCGACGACGGCCTGCGTGTCACCGACCGGCTGGTGCGCCGCCTCGGCCGTGTCGGCGCTGCCGTCCGCGGTGACGGTGACCGCGGCGGCGGTGGCCGGGGCCGCGCTCAGCGCGTCGGTGAGCACCGACTGCTGCGCCGCGCGCCCGTACGCCGGAGCCAGCACCGCGGCGGCCGTGGCGAACGCCGCGAGCGACAGCACCACCAGCGACCGGCCGGAGCGGTGCCGGATGCCCCGCAGCATGACGGACCAACCGGCCACCGTCGCCTCCACGTGTAAGAGCCCTATGTGCCCCGACACCTTAGCGATTGGTCAGTACACCCGTGAAGCCGCTTCACCTATCGTTACCAGCCCGCTCCCCCGCCCTCACCCCCCGCTGACGATCTTGCACGAACTGTGGGTACCACACGCCCGAAAGGGACGGATCACCAACACTTCGCGCAAGATCGACGCGATCTTGGCGGCGGCGGGTCAGACGAGGTCGTCGAGGAGCTGGGTGGCGGCGGTGTGGGGGTCGAGGGTGCCGGTGACGACCTTGTCGGCGAGGGCGGCGAGGCCGGCGCCGGGGAGTTCGGCGAAGCGGGCGCGCAGCTGGCCCAGGGCGATCGCCTCGATCTCGGCGGCGGCCCGGCGGCGGCGGCGCTCGGTGAGCTGGCCGGTGTCGACCAGCCAGGTGCGGTGCTCCTCGATCGCGGCGACGATGCCGTCGATGCCCTCGGCCTTCGCGGCGACCGCCTTGACCACGCGGGGACGCCAGTCGCCGGGGCCGCGGTCGGCGCCGCCGAGCGCGATCATGCCCTGGATGTCGCGGTGGGTGGCCTCGACGCCGTCCCGGTCGGCCTTGTTGATCACGAAGATGTCGGCGATCTCCAGGATGCCCGCCTTGACCGCCTGGATCGCGTCGCCCATGCCGGGCGCGAGCAGCACCAGCGTGGTGTCGGCCAGCGAGGCGATCTCGACCTCCGCCTGCCCGACGCCGACGGTCTCCACGAGCACCACGTCGAACCCGACCCCGGCCAGCACGCGTACCGCCGCCGGGGTGGCCGCCGAGAGCCCGCCGAGGTGGCCCCGGCTGGACATGGAGCGGATGTAGACGCCGGGATCGGTGGCGTGGTCCTGCATGCGCACCCGGTCGCCGAGGATCGCGCCGCCGGTGTACGGGCTCGACGGGTCGATGGCGAGCACCGCGACCCGCTGGCCCGCCGCACGGAAGGCGCGTACCAGCTCGTTGGTGGTGGTCGACTTGCCCACGCCGGGCGAGCCGGTCAGGCCCACCACCATCGCGGCGCCCGCGCTCGGGGCGAGCGTCGACGCGATCTCCGGCAGCGCCGCCGACCCCGACTCGACGAGGGTGATCAGCCGGGCCACCGCCCTGGCCTCACCGCCGCGGGCCCGCTCGATCAGGTCCTGCACCGGGGACGGGGACGACACACTCGGCTCGGTCATGGGCCAACCATTTCGCAGAAGCTCGAAGGGATCAAGGAACGGCTGCGCCGCCCGGACGAGTGCCGGGCGGCGCACCTATATACAAGGTCAGGCGGGGACCTTGAGGATCAGGGCGTCGCCCTGGCCGCCGCCGCCGCACAGCGCGGCCGCGCCGGTGCCGCCGCCGCGGCGCTTGAGCTCCAGGGCCAGGGTCAGCGCGAGCCGGGCGCCGGACATGCCGATCGGGTGGCCCAGCGCGATCGCGCCGCCGTTGACGTTCACGATCTCCGGGGAGATGCCCAGCTCGCGGGTGGACTGGATGCCGACCGCGGCGAACGCCTCGTTGATCTCGACCAGGTCGAGGTCGGCGGCGGTCAGGCCCTCCTTGGCCAGCGCCTGCTTGATGGCGTTGGACGGCTGGGCGTGCAGGGAGTTGTCCGGGCCGGCCACGTTGCCGTGCGCGCCGATCTCGGCGAGCCAGGTCAGGCCCAGCTCCTGCGCCTTGGCCTTGCTCATGACGACCACCGCGGCGGCGCCGTCGGAGATCGGCGAGGAGGAGCCGGCGGTGATGGTGCCGTCCTTGGCGAACGCCGGGCGCAGCTTGCCGAGCCCTTCCGCGGTGGTATCGGGGCGTACGCCCTCGTCCTCGCTGATCACGATCGGGTCGCCCTTGCGGGCCGGGATGGTGACCGGGGCGATCTCCTCGGCGAAGCGGCCGTCCTTGATCGCGGCGGCGGCGCGCTGGTGCGACGCGGCGGCGAAGGCGTCCTGCTCCTCGCGGGTGATCGCGTAGCGGCCGTTGTGGCGCTCGGTCGACTCGCCCATCGAGCAGGCGTCCCAGGCGTCGGACAGGCCGTCGTGCGCCATGTGGTCCTTGACCGTGACGTCGCCGTACTTGTAGCCGGTGCGCTGGCCGACGAGCAGGTGCGGGGCGTTGGTCATGGACTCCATGCCGCCGGCCACCACGATGTCGAACTCGCCGGCGCGGATGAGCTGGTCGGCCAGCGCGATCGCGTCGAGGCCGGAAAGGCAGACCTTGTTGATGGTGAGCGCGGGGACGCTCATCGGGACGCCGGCGCCGACGGCGGCCTGGCGGGCGGTGATCTGGCCGCCGCCGGCCTGCAGCACCTGGCCCATGATCACGTACTGGACCTGGTCGGGGGCGATCCCGGCGCGCTCCAGGGCGGCCTTGATGGCGACCGTGCCGAGCTGCGTCGCGGACAGGTCCTTGAGGTTGCCGAGGAGGCGGCCCATCGGGGTGCGCGCTCCGCTCACGATCACAGAAGTCATGGTGGTACCCCTCCGAGTGGCCTGGTTCACGTATCGCCTTAACGATGGTTCGGTCAGACTAACCGCATGAGCGAACCAGCATCCCTGTCGACCTCATCACAGGACACTTCGTCACACTTCGTCGGCCTGCTGCGCATCGACCACGTCGGGATCGCCGTGCCGGATCTCGACGCCGCCATCGCCTTCTACGAAGGTACGTTCGGCATGACCTGCACGCACACCGAGACCAACGAGGAGCAGGGCGTCCGCGAGGCGATGCTCCAGGTCGGGCCGGACCCGGCGGGCGGCGCCGTGCAGCTGCTCGCGCCGCTGCGGGCGGACTCGCCCATCGGGAAGTTCCTGGAGCGCTCGGGGCCCGGAATGCAGCAGATGGCGTACACCGTCGCCGACATCGACGCGACCTGCGCCGCGCTGCGCGAGCGGGGCGTGCGCCTGCTCTACGACGCCCCGAAGCGCGGCACCGCGAACTCCCGGATCAACTTCGTGCATCCCAAGGACGCGGGCGGCGTCCTGGTGGAGCTGGTCGAGCCTGGAAACGGCCACTGAGCCGTCGTCGCAGGCCGCGCGGCCTGTACGGCTGAATGATCGTTAAGCCCGGCGTGGACTTTTTCACAGACCGGTTCCCGCGAAAGCTACCGACCAGTAACGTCCGGCTCAGCTGAGCCGCACATGTGTGCCCGACCACATGGCGGCTCATCGGAGGGCCCGCCAAGGATGGCCCGCAGACCCGGAACAGCCGCCCGCAGCCGGCAAGGCGCGGGACGTAGCGGTTCCCTCACCACGGAGGTGGCGCCGTGCAAGACATCCTCGACGTGATCATGGAAGCGGAGGGCGCGGCCGATCCCGGCGCGCTCCTGCGGAGCCTGGCCGACGTGCCGGTGCCCGCCGCCTACCGGGGCATGGTGGTCCGCGAGGAGGACACCGCCATGTTCGACGGACTGGCCACCCGCGACAAGGACCCGCGCAAGGCGCTCCACCTGCAGGAGGTCCCCGTCCCGGAGCTGGGTCCGGGCGAGGCGCTGATCGCGGTCATGGCCAGCGCGGTCAACTACAACACCGTGTGGACGTCCATTTTCGAGCCGCTGCCGACGTTCGGCTTCCTGAAGAAGTACGGACGGTTGTCCGCGCTGACGAAGCGCCACGACCTGCCGTACCACGTGGTGGGTTCGGACGCGGCGGGCGTGGTGCTGCGCACCGGTGCGGGCGTGACGAAGTGGCAGGCCGGGGACCAGGTCGTGGCGCACTGCCTGAACGTCGAGCTGGAGGACGCGACCGGCCACGACGACACCATGATGGACCCGCAGCAGCGCATCTGGGGCTTCGAGACCAACTTCGGCGGCCTGGCCGAGCTGGCGATCGTCAAGGCCAACCAGCTGATGCCCAAGCCCGCGCACCTCACCTGGGAGGAGGCGGCCAGCCCGGGGCTGGTCAACTCGACGGCGTACCGGCAGCTCGTCTCGCACCACGGGGCGAACATGAAGCAGGGCGACGTGGTGCTGATCTGGGGCGCCAGCGGCGGTCTCGGCTCGTACGCGACGCAGATGGCGCTCAACGGCGGCGCGATCCCGGTGTGCGTGGTGTCCTCTCCGGAGAAGGCGGAGATCTGCCGACGGATGGGCGCCGAGCTGGTCATCGACCGCGCCGCCGAGGGTTACAAGTTCTGGTCCGATGAGCACACTCAGGATCCGGGCGAGTGGAAGCGGTTCGGTGCGCGCATCCGCGAGCTGACCGGTGGCGACGACCCGGACATCGTGTTCGAGCACCCGGGCCGCGAGACGTTCGGCGCCAGCGTGTACGTCGCCAAGAAGGGTGGCACCATCGTCACCTGCGCCTCGACCAGCGGTTATGAGCACCAGTACGACAACCGCTACCTGTGGATGTCACTCAAGCGCATCGTGGGCAGCCACTTCGCGAACTACCGCGAGGCGTGGGAGGCCAACCGGCTGATCGACCTCGGCCGGATCCACCCGACGCTGTCGAAGACGTTCCCGATGGAGCAGACCGGCCAGGCCGCGTACGAGGTGCACCGCAACGCCCACCAGGGCAAGGTCGGCGTGCTGTGCCTGGCCCCCGAGGAGGGCCTCGGCGTGCGTGACCAGGAGAAGCGGGCCCGGCACCTGACGGCGATCAACCGCTTCCGCGGAGTGTGATTAAAGGCTCACCCTTGGTGAGGTCGCGGATGGCGGAGGTGCAACGGCGCGCCTTCGCCATCCGGCATTTCCGACGAATTGGACTTTTGTTTCCCGGTGCGGATCTTTCAGCCGTAGATCTACCCATATCCGGGGGGCGAATGTACGCCCGGTCTCTTGCGCGACACCCAGGGTCATCTGCAAGTATGTGCCAATGTCCCAGCAGCCCTCCTCCGTCGCGTTCTTCGATGGCGCGAACACCCAACAAGACTTCACAGTCGTCCTGCGTGGTTTCGACCGCGAACAGGTAAACGCGTTTGTCGGCCGTCTGAACGCTCAGCTTGCCCAGTCGGAGCAGGCACGTGCGGAGGCCGAGCAGCGCATGAACGACGCCCAGCGTCGTCTGCGCCAGGCTGAGCAGCGGCTCAACTCGGTGGAGCAGAAGCTCACCGACACGAGCAAGCAGCTGGAAGAGAACAGCCGCCCCACCCTGTCCGGTCTCGGCACGCGCGTGGAGCAGATCCTGCGCCTCGCCGAGGAGCAGGCCAACGACCACCGCGGCGAGTCCAAGCGTGAGTCCGAGGGCATCCTGTCCGCGGCCCGCCTGGAGGCCCGCGAGATCACCGACAAGGCGCGCGCTGAGGCCGCCGCCATGAAGGCGACCGCCGAGCGCGAGGCCGGCAACCTGCGCACCGCCGTCGAGCGCGAGGCCGCCGAGGTCCGGGTCCAGGCCCGCCGCGAGGCCGACACCCTGCGCGCCGACGCCGACCGCGAGACCAAGCAGCTGCGCACCGCCACCTCGCACGAGGTCGCCGAGCTGAAGGCCACCGTCGAGCGCGAGGTCGCGACGCTGCGCGCCACCGCCGAGCGGGAGATCACCCAGCTGCGCGCCAAGGCCGCCCGCGAGGCGGAGGAGAAGCGTGCCGAGGCCTCCAAGATGCTGGCCGACGCCCGCGACAAGCGCGACAAGGACCTGCAGGCCCTTCAGCTGGAGCTGGCCGAGCGCCGCGAGAAGTCCGAGCGCGAGGAGTCGCAGCGCCACTCCGCCGCCGTCGCCGCCACGCAGAAGCTGGTCGGCGAGGCCGAGGAGCGCGCCCGCGCCGCCGAGGACCGGGCCAAGGAGATCGAGCAGCGCGCCGAGGCCCGCCGCGTCGAGTCCGAGCGCACCGCGACCGAGACCACGGAGAAGGCCCGCGCCGCCGCGGAGAAGGCCGTCAACGAGGCCAAGGCCGAGGCGCACCGCCTGGTGACCGAGGCGCGCAACGAGGCGGAGCTGACCACCACCGCCGCCCGGCGCGAGGTCGAGGACCTCACCCGCCAGAAGAACGCCGTCACGGCCCAGCTCGGCCAGATGCTGTCCGGCCTCGCCGGCATCGTGCCCGGCGTCGCTCCGCAGGCCGCCCCCGCCGAGGAGAAGCCGAAGGCCGAGAAGGCCGAATAACGATCCGACCCGGATTCGATCACGCCGCGCCCGGCAGCCGTCGGGTGCGGCGTGACTCTTTATGTGAAGATGGAGCGCATGTCGCACGGCGGAGACCTGTTCGCGCTCGGTGAGGGCGTCGCATCCGAACCCAGCTTCGACATAGCCCTGCGGGGCTATGACAAGAAGCAGGTTGACCGTTACGTAACCCAGGTCGAATCGGACCTGTCCACCCTCGCCGCCGAGCGAGATCAAGCCTTCTCGCAGGTGCAGGCGCTCGCCGGCCAGGTGCAGCAGCTCCAGCTGGAGCTGTCCGACGCCGCCCGCCGGGCCGTGCCGTCCCGCGTCTCGTTCCGCCACCTCGGCGCCCGCGTGGAGCAGATCCTCTCGCTGGCCGAGGACCAGGCCGAAGCGCTGCGTGAGGGTGCCCAGCAGGAGATCGCCGACCAGCGCGCCGAGGCCGAGCGGCTGCTGGCCGACGCCCGCGAGCGCGCCGCGACCGCCAGCCGCGACTTCGACCTCGCGCTGGCCCAGCGCCGCACCGAGGAGCGCAAGGAGGAGGAGCGCCGCCGCGCGGAGCTCGGCGACGAGACCCAGCGGCTGCGCACCGAGGCCCGCGAGCTGCTCACGCACACCCAGACCGAGGCGCAGGCGCTGCGCACCGCCGCCGCGCAGGAGGCCGCGTCGCGCCGGATGCAGGCCGACAAGGAGATCGCCACGGCCCGCACCGAGGCCGAGCAGTACGCCGCCACGCACCGCGCTCAGGCCGAGCAGCAGCTCGCCGCGGCCCAGGCCGAGGCCGAGCAGCGCAAGCTGGCCGCCCTGGCCGACGCCGCCCAGGCGGTCGCCGCAGCCCGGGCCGAGGCGGAGCAGCTGCTCGCCGCGGCCCGCGTCGAGGCCGAGCGGCAGGTGGCGGAGGCCGCCGCCGCGGCGACCCAGCGCACCGACGAGGCTGAGAAGCAGGTCGCCCTGGCCAAGGGCCGCGCCGCGGCTGAGCAGGCCGCCCTGGAGAACACCCAGCAGCAGTACGCCGAGGGCCAGTCCCGGCTGGACGCCATGCGCACCGACATCACGCAGATCGAGCGGCGCCTGGCCGAGCTGAAGCAGCAGCTGCACGGCGAGCTGGAGCGGCTGTCCAAGGCGCAGCGCGAGGCGGAGGAGGCCGAGCGCCGCCGCGCCGAGGCGGTCCGCGCGGCCGACGAGGCGGCCAAGCCCGCTGCCCCGCAGGCCGCTCCCGCCGACGAGGAGAAGACGCAGACCATCGCCATGCCCGCGCCGGTGCCGCCGACCCAGGCCACGGCCCCGCACGGCGCGCTGGCCCAGTCCGGCGCGGCCCAGCCCACGCCGTCCGCCCAGCCCGCGGCCAACGGCACGGCTCCGGCGCAGCAGGCCGGCGACGAGCCGACGATCATGCTCGGCGGCAACGAGCCGACGATCAGCCTGACCGGCGACAGCGCCGAGGCCAAGTAGTCCTCGACAAACGGCTCACATCATCTGGGTTGTAGCTACAACCCAGATGATGTGAGCCGTTTCGCGTCGTGTCCCCCGGCGGGTCAGCGTGGCTTGTCGGCGAAGGCGGCGACGGTACGGTCGGCGTACGCGCTGGCGTCGCCGTACTCCATCGGGCCGGGCCAGTCCTTGGGGAGCGGGACGGGGACCCCGGGGGCGACCCGCCGCACGATCTCGTCCAGCACCGTCTCGGCGTCGCCGACCCACAGGTGCTTCGCGCCTGGCACGCCCACCACCTCGGCGTGCGGGATCGCCGCGAAGCGCTCCTTCGCCTCGGCCGGGCGGAGGTAGTCGTCGTGCTCGGGCACCAGCGCGGTCACCGGGCGGCCGGAGTCGGCCCATACCGCCAGATCCTCGGGCTTGCTGTAACGCAGCGGCGGGGACAGCAGGATCGCGCCGGAGATCGCCGGGTCGCAGCCGTACTTGAGCGCCAGGTCGGTGCCGAAGGACCAGCCGACCAGCCACCGGTTCGGCAGCTCGTGGAACTCGGCGTACTCGATGGCGGCAGCCACGTCGAAGCGCTCGCCCACCGCGTTGTCGAAGGCGCCCTCACTCGTGCCCCGCACGCTGCTGGTGCCCCGGCTGTTGAACCGCAGCACCGCGAACCCGGCCAGCGCGGGCAGCCGCCAGGCGGCCTTGCGGTACACGTGGCTGTCCATCATGCCGCCGTGGGTGGGCAGCGGGTGCAGGCAGATCAGGGTGGCGATCGGGTCGCGGTCGGCCGGGAGCGCCAGCTCCCCGACCAGCGTCAGCCCGTCGGCGGTCTGCAGTTCGATCTCCTCGCGGCGGGCGGGCAGGATCGAGTTGGCACGGATCGCGGTCACGCCTACAGTCTGCCCGCGCGAGCCCCCGCGGAACCCCCCACCGTCGCGGTCGTCACATCCCCGCGCTCAGCCGTAACGGGGCGCGTTGCGGGACCGTTCGATGTTGGGTTTGCGCTGGTGGCGACTGCGCCAGCAGTTCGTGTGCCAGTGCCGCCGGTCGCCAGCGTCACCCCAGCCCTCCGACGGCCACGCCACCACGTGCGGCACCCCCGGCCGGATCTCCTGATGACACCCCGGGCACCGGTACGTCTTGTCCGACGTCTCCCCGCTCAGATGCCGGACGGTGAATTCACCGTCCGGATCGTCGCGTACGTGCTCGATCCCGCGCCGGGACATGGCCTCGTCGAGATCGCGCTCGGGGCGATCCCTGTGGTTCCGACGCGGACTCATGTCCTCAACAGTACGGTGTGGCTCAGCGGTGGGTGTGGTCGCGGAAGCCGCGGCCGGTCTTGCGGCCGAGGTAGCCGGCGGTGACCAGGTGCTCCAGCAGCGGGGCCGGGGAGAAGCCGGGCTCGCGCAGCTCCAGGTACAGCTCGCGCTGGATGGCCAGCGACACGTCCAGGCCGACCACGTCGAGCAGCTCGAACGGGCCCATGGGGTAGCCGCAGCCGAGCTTCATGGCGGCGTCGATGTCGTCGGCGCTGGAGTAGCTGGCCTCCAGCATCTTCACCGCGTCGTTCAGGTACGGGAAGAGCAGCGCGTTGACGATGAAGCCGGCCCGGTCGGCGCAGCCCACCGCGGTCTTGCCCAGGCTGGCCACCACGGCGTTCGCGGTGTCCAGGACGGCCTGGCTGGTGCGGATGGTGCTGACCACCTCGACCAGCGGCATCACCTGGGCGGGGTTGAAGAAGTGCAGGCCGACCACGTCGGCGGGGCGGTGCGTGGCCATGGCGCATTCGACCACCGGCAGGCTGGACGTGGTGGTGGCCAGCACGGTGCCGGGCTTGCAGATCTCGTCGAGGCTGGCGAACAGGGCCTTCTTGACGCTCAGCTCCTCCACCACGGCCTCGACGACCAGGTCCACGTCGGCGAGGTGGTCGAGGTTGGTGGACCAGGTGATCCGGCCCACGGCGGCGTCGCGCTCGGCCTCGGTGAGCTTGCCGCGCACCACGCCCTTGTTGAGCGAGGTCTTCACGGACTCGCAGACCTTCGCGGACTTCTCCGCGCCGCGGGTCACGCTGAGCACCTCATACCCGGCCTTGGCGAACACCTCGATGATGCCGGTGGCCATGGTGCCGGAGCCGACGACGCCGACGGTGCCGACCGGACGCACGCCCGCGGCCCGCTCCCCGGCGGCCGGGGTCAGCTCGTCTGCGACGACGACGGGCGAGCCCGCCTTCTCGTACGTGTAGAAGCCGCGGCCGGACTTGCGGCCCAGCAGGCCCGCGGTGACCATCTGCTTGAGCAGCGGCGCGGGCGCGTGGCGGCGGTCGCGGCCGCCGCGGCGGTACATCGTGTCGAGGATCTCGTACGCCGTGTCGAGGCCGATCAGGTCCATCAGCGCGAGCGGGCCCATGGGCAGGCCGCAGCCCTGCTTCATGGCCGCGTCGATGTCCTCGCGGGTGGCGTAGTGGTTCTCGAACATGGTCACGGCGTGGTTCAGGTAGCCGAACAGCAGCGCGTTGGCGATGAAGCCGGCCCGGTCGCTGATGGTGACGTCGACCTTGCCGAGGCGGGCGCACAGCGCTTCCACGTCGGCGACGACCTCGGGCGCGGTCACCACGGTCCGGATGATCTCGACGAGCTTCATCACCGGCGCGGGGTTGAAGAAGTGGACGCCGATCACCTGGTTGGGCCGGTGGGTGGCGACCGAGATCTCGGTGACCGACAGCGAGCTGGTGTTGGTGGCGAGGATGGTGTGCGGCGGGCAGACCTTGTCCAGCTCGGCGAAGATCGCCTGCTTGAGGTCCAGGTGCTCGGGCACCGCCTCGATCACGAAGTCGACGCTGTGCAGGGCGGCCAGGCCGACCTGGAAGTCGACCCGCGCGTGCAGCGCGTCCCGGTCGGACTCGGAGAGCTTGCCCTTGGCCACCGCGCGGTCGGTGGAGCCGGTGAGGTTGGCCCGGCCGCGCTCCAGCGCGCCCTCGCTGATCTCGACGGCCACCACGTTCAGGCCGTTGCGCGCGAACACCTCGACGATGCCGGCGCCCATGGTGCCGAGGCCGACCACACCCACCGTGTTGATCTCGCGAGCCACAGTGCCCATCCCATCTCCCGAACGATCGCTAAGGTTACTCGGGAGTCTGCCACGGGGCCTGCGATCGCACATCGTGTGGCCGAAGTGAACATAGCCACTCGTGAGCCTACCGGGATCGGGTCAGGCGGCGTCCCGGATCGCGGCGGCGACGGTCGCGGCGCCCGCCCGGCCGATGGTGATCGTGTAGTGGTTGACGTCCGGGACGTCGCGCTCGACCGTGCCCGGCAGCCACTCGGCGGCCCGGCCCGGGGTGTAGAGCGGGGCGTCGGGCTGGTTGAACATGCCGCGCGGGGCGCGCAGGAACAGCGCCGGGCGGGGCAGCGCCGCCGGGGCCATCCCCGGCAGCGCGTACAGGTCCTGGCCGTCGCGCACCGCCGCCTCCATCCGGCACGCCGGCCGCAGCTCCGGCTCCTCACCCACCAGGTCGTACGCGATGTACGCGTCCGCACCCTCCGGCCACGGGTCGAAGGACGGGTGCGCCCGCCACAGCGCCGCGTGCTCGGCCCGGCTCGGGAACGTCATGTCCAGCCGCGCGAACACCGCGCCGACCGTGTCCGCGATCGCCTTCTCCAGCACCTCCGGCCCGGCCGACGGGTCCACGCCCGGCGGCAGCGGCAGCGGCGCGCCGCCGTCGACCAGGATCAGGCGCTCCACCAGCTCCGGATGGCGCCGAGCGGTCTCGGCGGCGACGAAGCCGCCCATGGAGTGCCCGGCCAGCGGGACGGGGCCGTCGGCGTACGCCCCGATCACCGCGGCGACGTCCGCGGCGTGCTCGGCCATGCCGTAGGGGCCGGGCAGCTCCCGGCTGCCGCCCCGCCCGCGCAGGTCCACCGCGACGAGCCGGTGGTCGCGGCCCAGCTCCTGCGCCACCATCGTCCAGGCGACGTGCGACGAGGTGATGCCGTGCACGGCCACCACGACCGGGCCGCGCTCACCCCACACGCCCACCCGCAGCTCACCGCCGCGCACGGGCACGCTCTCCAGCCGGTACGCCACCTCGGACACCGCACTCATCGCCGCTCCTCCCCTGGTCCGTGTCGCGGATGCTGCCACATCGCGCCTGCCCGGGCAGTGGTGCCGGACCACATAATCAGGCGCGGGGTGGTAATCGCGTTGCCGGGAGGCGGCCCGGATCGGGACCATGCTCGGCATGTCGACTCTCAAGGTCACCGCGGAACGGCTGGTGATCCACCCGCACCCCAACGCCGACGCGCTCGAGCTCGCCGAGGTGGGACGGCTGCGCGCCGTGGTCGCCAAGGGCGCGTACCGCACCGGCGACCACGCCGTCTACCTGCCCGAGGGCTCCGTGCTACCGGAGCCGCTCATCGCCGAGCTGGGCCTCACCGGCCGCCTCGCGGGCGCGAACAAGGACCGCATCACCGCGGTACGCCTGCGCGGCGAGCTGTCCCAGGGCATCGTCTGCCGCCCGAAGGCGCTGGCCGACACGGACCTGACCGCGGCGGCCACCGCCGGGACGGACTTCGCCGAACTGCTCGGCGTGGTCAAGTGGGTGCCGCCGGTGCCGGTGCACCTGGCCGGCGACATGGCGCCCGCGCCCGACCTGCTGCCCTGGCTGGAGGTGGAGAACATCCGCCGCTACCCGGACCTGTTCGTCCCGGGCGAGCAGGTGATCGCCACCGAGAAGATCCACGGCTCGGCCACGCTGATGACGCTGATCGCCACCACCGGCGAGGTGTACGCGTCCTCCAAGGGCTTCGGCAAGCAGCGCCTGGCCATCAAGGAGGCGCCGCACAACCTCTACTGGCGCGCGATCCGCACCTACGGCGTGCCCGCCTTCGCGGCGGCGGTCGCCGAGGCGTTCGGCGCGAGCCGGGTGGGCGTGTTCGGCGAGGTGTTCGGCCGCGGCGTGCAGGACCTGCCGTACGGCGCCAACGCGGGCGTGCGGCCCGGCTACGCCGTGTTCGACGTCGCCGTGGACACCGGGGACGGCGTGCGCTGGCTGGGGCTGGACGAGTACGCCCCGCTCGCCCAGGCGCACGGGGTGCCGCTGGTGCCGGTGCTGTTCCGGGGCGCGTACGACGAGGCGGCGCTGACCGCGCTCGCCGAGGGCGTCGAGACGGTGTCCGGCACCGGCGCGAACCTGCGCGAGGGCCTGGTGGTCCGGACCGCGCCGGAGCGCTACAGCGCCGTGACCGGCGGCCGCGCCATCGGCAAGCTGGTGTCCCCCGCCTACCTGACCCGCAAGGGCGGCACCGAGTACGAGTGACCATCGCACCCGGCGGCGGACAGTCGTCCGCCGCTGGGTGCGACCCGATCGAGTTGCTGATGCGCTGAACGCACTAATCTTGTGCTCGTGCGCTATGTGGTGATCACCGGGGTGTCCCGCGGCCTGGGCGAGGCCCTGGTCAACCAGTTCGAGACCGACCCGGAGACGGTCGTCGTGGCGCTCGGGCGCACGTTCAGCGACGCGCAGCGCATCGCCGCCGGGCCCCGCCTGATCCTGCGGCACTGCGACCTGGCCGAGCCCGCGAGCATGCCGCACGCCGCCGAGCTGAGCGAGACGCTCGCCGACGCGGACGAGGTGATCCTGATCCACAACGCGGCCGTGGTCGATCCGATCGGGCGGATCGGCGACCTGGCGGTGGACGATCTCGCCACGGCTGTGGCGGTCAACCTGACCGCGCCGATCCTGCTGACCAACTCGCTGCTGGCCGCGCTGCCGGACACGGCTCGCGACGTGCTGGTGATGTTCGTGTCGTCGGGCGCGGCACACCGGATCATCGACGGCTGGTCGGCGTACTCGGCGACCAAGCGCGGAGCCGAGGAGTTCTTCGCCCACCTGGCCGAGCAGTACAAGGACGATCCCCGGGTGCGGGTCGAGGTGGTCAACCCCGGCGTGATGGACACGGGGATGCAGGAGACCATCCGGTCCGCCGACTTCGCCGGGCGGCAGCGCTTCCTGGACCTGTACGAGAACGACGAGCTGCCCGACCCGTCGGCGGTGGCCGCCCGGCTCGTCGAGGAGCACGTCACCCGACCCGCCTGACCGGCAAGGACCGGCCGCGAAGATGTTTCGGATTACTCACGGGTAGGCCTAGACTGCGGCCGTGACCACCACCGCTTCCCTGCCGCCCGGCGCCAGCGTCGTCGAGGACGGCGAGCTGATCTCGACGAATCCCGCCACCGGTGACGAGGTGGCACGCCTCCCCGTCGCCTCCGCCGCGGACGTGCAGGCCGCCGTCGATCGGGCCCGCGCGGCCTCCGCCTGGTGGGCCGGGCTGGGCTGGCGCGAGCGCCGCCGCCGCCTGCTGGCCTGGCGCAGCCTGCTGGTCAACCGGATCGAGGAGCTGGCCGAGCTGATCCACCGCGAGGGCGGCAAGCCGGTCGACGAGGCGCTGCTGGAGGTCGTGGTCTCGGTCGACCACGCCGCCTGGGCCGCCAAGCACGCGCGCAAGGTGCTCGGCCCGCGCCGGGTGCGCGGCTCGCTGCTGCAGCCGGAGTACGCGGCGCATCTGGAGTACCAGCCGTACGGCGTCATCGGCGTGATCGGCCCGTGGAACTTCCCGATCTTCACCCCGTTCGGCTCGATCGCGTACGCGCTGGCCGCGGGCAACGCGGTGGTCTTCAAGCCCAGCGAGTACACCCCCGCGATCGGCCAGTTCTACGTGGACGCCTTCGCGCAGATCGTGCCGGAGCACCCGGTGCTGCAGATCGTGCACGGCACCGGCGAGGTCGGCGCGGCGCTGTGCCGCTCCGGCGTGGACAAGCTGGCCTTCACCGGCTCCGGGCGCACCGGCGCGAAGGTGATGGCGGCCTGCGCCGAATCGCTGACTCCCGTGCTGATCGAGTGCGGCGGCAAGGACGCCCTGATCGTGGCCGAGGACGCCGACCTGGACGCGGCGGCCGAGGCGGCGGCGTGGGGCGCCAACTTCAACGCGGGCCAGGCCTGCGTCGGCATCGAGCGGGCGTACGTGCACGAGCGGGTGTACGACGCGTTCGTGGCGAAGCTGGTGGCCCGCACCGAGCAGCTCACGGTCGGCGAGCAGGTCGGCCCGATCACCATGCCCGGCCAGCGCGACATCATCGCCCGGCACATCGAGGACGCGCTGAGCAGCGGCGGCCGCGCCCTGGTCGGCGGCCCGGACTCGGTACGCGGGGCGTACGTCAAGCCCACCGTGCTGGTGGACGTGCCGGAGAGTTCGGCGGCGGTGCGCGAGGAGACGTTCGGCCCGACGATCACGGTCACCAAGGTGGCCGGCGTCGAGGAGGCGGTCGCCCTGGCCAACGACACCGAGTACGGCCTCGGCTCGGCGGTGTTCTCCAAGCGTCAGGGCATGGCGATCGCCCGCCGGCTGCGTACCGGCATGACCGCGGTGAACTCGGCGTTCTCGTTCGCGGTGCTGCCCACGCTGCCGTTCGGCGGCGTCGGCGCCTCCGGCTTCGGCCGCATCCACGGCGCCGACGGCCTCCGCGAGTTCGGCCGCGCCAAGGCCATCGCCCGCCGCCGCCTCCCCAGCATCCCCGCCCTGCTCACCTTCGACCGCAAACCCTCCGGCGTAAAGCTGGCCCTGAGCATCGTCAAGCTGCTCCACGGCCGCTCCCGCTGACCTCGCAACCCCAAGATCGCGTCGATCTTGCGCGAACTGTTAGGGATTCGTCCCTTTGGCGCGTGTCGCACCCACAGTTCACGCAAGATCGACGCACTAGAAGAGGGTCAGTTCGTCCTTCTTGGTGCCGCGGAGGCGGTCGTAGTCGACTACGACGCAGCGGATGCCGCGGTCTTCGGCGAGGACCCGGGCTTGGGGCTTGATCTCCTGGGCGGCGAAGACGCCTGCCACGGGGGCGAGCAAGGGGTCGCGGTTGAGCAGCTCCAGGTAACGCGTCAGCTGCTCGACGCCGTCGATCTCGCCGCGGCGCTTGATCTCGACGGCGACGTGGGCGCCGGCGGCGTCGCGGCAGAGCAGGTCGACGGGGCCGATGGCGGTCATGTACTCGCGGCGGACCAGGCACCAGCCCTCGCCGAAGGTGTGCGGGGCGGCGGCGAGCAGCTCCTGGAGGTGGGCTTCGACGCCGTCCTTCTGGAGGCCGGGGTCGGGGCCGAAGACGTGCGAGCTGTCCTCGAAGACCTCTTCGAGCTGGATGCGCAGCTCCTCGCCCGCCTTGTTGACCACGCGCCACACGCCGGGGGACTCCTCCAGGCGGCAGGGCGGGCTCATCCAATTGAGCGGCTTGTACGCCCGGTCGTCGGCGTGGATCGAGACCGAGCCGTCCGCCTTCACGATGAGCAGGCGTTTGGCGGACGGGAGGTGGGAGGAGAGCCGGCCGACGTAATCGACGGTGCACCGGGCGATGACGAGACGCACCGAACCAGCCTAAGGGACGCGTTAGTGACGTAGCGTTCGCATACCCTGGCACGGACCGGGCATGCTGGGATCGTGCTCGAACTACTGACCGGCACGGGGCTGGCCACCGCGGCGGGGCTCAACGCCTACATCCCGCTGCTGGTGATCGGCCTGCTGGACCGGTACACGAATCTGATCAACCTGCCTTCGGCCTGGTCGTGGCTGGGCAACGGCTGGGTGCTGATGATCCTGGCCGTGCTCCTGGCGATCGAGTTTGTGGCCGACAAGGTGCCGGCGGTCGACAGCATCAACGACGTGGTGCAGACGGTGGTCCGGCCGACCGCGGGCGGCATGGCCTTCGCCGCCGGGTCGGGCTCGGAGACGGTGACGGTGGCCGACCCGGGCACGCTGTGGACCGAGAAGCTGTGGATCCCGATCGTGATCGGCCTGCTCATCGCGCTCACGGTGCACGGCGTCAAGGCGACCGCGCGGCCGGTGCTGAACGTGGCCACCGTCGGCATGGCGGCGCCGGTGGTGTCGACCGTGGAGGACGGCGCCAGCGCCGGGCTCTCCGTGGTGGCGATCATCATCCCGTTCCTGGTGGTGCTGTTCCTGATCGGCTTCGTGTGGTGGGCCGTGTCGATGTCGCGCCGACGGCGGCGCCGGCGGGCGGTCGGTGCGCTTTCCGAAAAGTAGCGTCGCGCGCAGGCGTGGCGAAAGGGACGGAAACGGGCGAAAACGTCATACTTCGCGGAGGTAATCCCAACAGATCCCCCGTGGAGGTGCCGTGGCCAGCGTCGCCGAGGTCAAGGCTGCGATCGATGCGGCCATGCTGCATGTGCAGGAAGGCCAGGACGCGGTCCGTTCCGCCAACGACCGGCTCGGCGAGGCGCAGCTCAGCCTCGCCACCGCGGTGGACGGATCGGGTCACGAGGCCGTGACCGCCGCACAGGCCGCGCTCGCCCAGGCCGCCTCGGAGCTCGAGGAGTGCCTCACCGCGACGCTGCACGCGGTCGAGCAGGCCGAGACCTACGTCGCGACGCTGTGAGCCGGTGAATCCTGTCATGAGCGAGCGAATCATGCGGCCCGGCGACTCCCGGGTGGTGGCGTCATGAGCCTGGTCCAGGAGCTGGCCGACCAGCTGCGCGTGGCGCGCGAGGAGCTGCCGCTGCCGCAGGTGTCCGCCGCCGCCGAGCGGCTGCGCACCGCCACCGGGCTGCTGGCCTGGGTGCTGCACCACAGCGCCGTGCCGGTGAGCGTGCCCGACCTCAGCCGGGCCGTGGAACGGCTCGACCACGCCGCGGCCGCGCTGCGGGTGGCCCAGGACCGGCTCGACGAGTACGCGCTCGCCCTGGGCATGCCGGTGGACGCGCACGGGCGCGCCGACGAGTCCTGGCCCGCCGCGCTACCGGCGCAGCCGGCGCGGGGCGAGGTCACCGGCTCCGCGGACTGCCGCCTCGCCGACTGGTGGGGCGAGCGCGTCACCCTGGTCACCGGCGAGGAGTTCTCCGCCGCGGCACTGTCCGGCGACCGCGCCGACGCCGCGCAGTCCAGCGCCGAGCTGCTGCGCCGCTGCGTGTCGGCGGCACACGACGGCGACCGGCGTCGGCTGCACCGCCACCTCGCCGCCGCCGGACCCGCCGTCGGGCTGGGCCTGTCCGCCGTCGCGCCCGCGCTGCTGCGGCAGCTCGCGACGGACCTGGTCGGCTACCCGCCGCGGCTGGAGGACCTGGCCCGGGTGCGCCGTGCCGCGCTGCCGCTGCCCGCCGAGCTGCTGCCGCAGCTGCCCACCGAGGCCGCTGAGGAGATCGTGGCCCGGATCTGCCACACCCGTCCCCAGCGCGCCGCCGACCGCTCGCCGGTGCACCCGGTCGACTCCGCCACCGCCGCCGCGCTGCTGGTCGCCGCGCTGCTGCGGGCCAACGGACGCACCGCCGACGAGCTGGCCCAGGTGATCGAGGCCGAGCGGGCCGCCGCCGGGGCGGCCCAGCAGCGCGCCGCCGAGCGGGCCGAGGTCAACCGGGCCGCGCTGCGCATCACCGACAGCGGCCGCCGCCGCTCCGCCGTCGACGAGCTGGGCCGGGTGCCCCGGCCCGCGGCCCGCCGTCGCAGCGGTGGCTGAGCAGGACGCCGCGACCCCGCCGACCAGCCGAGGGATCGTCGCGGCGGTACGCAGAGAACTGGCCGCGGCGCGGCACGCCGCGCGGGCCATGCAGGCAGCCACGGCCGCGGCGCGGGTCGCCGCGGTCACCCAGCTCGACGCGGTACGCCGCTCGGCGCCCAAGCGCCGCGCCGAGCTGGACGCGGCCCGGGACGCCGCGCTCGCCGACGCGCGAGCGCGCTGGGAGCGCGAGGGCGCCAAGCTCACCGCCGCGCTGGCCGGGCTGGCCGAGGCCGCCGCGCCGGGCACCGCGGGCAGCCCCTGGGCGCAGTGGCGGCCCGGCATGAAACCCGACCAGCAGGCCGGGCTCGCGCCGGGGCTGCTCCGCATCGGCACGCTGTCACACGCCGCCGAGCGTGTCGTCCCGGCACTGGTCCCGCTGCTGGACACGGCGCACCTGAGCGTGTCCGGCGACGCCACCGGCACCGCCGACGGGCTGATCGGGGCGCTGCTGCTGCGCGCGCTGGCCAGCGTGCCGCCCGGCGCGGTGCGCATCAGCGTGTACGACCCGGGCCAGCTCGGCGGTGCGCTGGCCGGGCTCGCCCCGCTGTCCCCCGCCGGGCTGATCTCCTTCCTCGGGCCGGGCGGGCTCGCGCCGCTGCTGGACGACCTGGCCGAGCAGGTCCGCCGGATCAACGAGAACGTGCTCGGCGGCGTCTACCTGAGCGTCGCCGAGCTGGCCGCCGAGACCGGGCGCCGCCCCGAGCCGTGGCGGGTGGCGGTGCTGCTGGCCGACCCGAACGGCGCCGAGCTGACCAAGGCGGAGCGGGCCCAGCTGGACCGGGTGACCCGGACCGGCGTCGCGGCGGGCGTACACCTGATCGGCCGCGGCATCGAGCTGACCGGCGACGGGGTGGAGACGATCACCGTACGGTCCGACGGCACCGCCCGGACCAGCCTCACCGGCGAGCTGCCGGTGCGCCTCGACGCGGCCCCGGCGCAGCCGCTGCTCACCGGCGTCTGCCGGGCCCTGGCCGAGCAGGCCACCGCCGGGCCGCCGCCGGTGCCGTTCGCCGCGCTGCTGCCCGACGAGATCTGGCAGCAGTCCTCGGCCGACGCGCTGCGCGCACCGATCGGCGAGGGCACCGACGGGCGGCTGGTCGAGCTGGTGCTCGGCGACGACCCGCCGCACGCGCTGATCGGCGGCCCGTCCGGCTCCGGCAAGACGAACCTGCTCTACTGCTGGCTGGCCGCGCTGGCCACCCGCTACTCTCCCGGCGAGCTGTCGCTCTACCTGCTCGACTTCAAGGAGGGCGTGTCGTTCGCCCGGTTCGCCCCGGGCACCCGCGACCCCAGCTGGCTGCCGCACGTCCGCCTGGTCGGGGTGAACGTCAACAGCGACCGCGAGTTCGGCCTGGCGCTGCTGCGCCACCTCGCCGGGGAGCTGAAGCGCCGGGCCGCCGCGGCCAAGCAGCACGAGGCGACCAAGCTCGCCGAGCTGCGCGCCGAGGACCCGGCCGGGAGCTGGCCGCGCATCGTCGCGGTGATCGACGAGTTCCAGGTGCTGCTGGGCGCCCGCGACGCGGTCACCACCGAGGCGGTCGACCTGCTGGAGGACCTGGCCCGCCGGGGCCGCTCGCAGGGCATCCACCTGGTGCTGGCCAGCCAGGACGTGTCCGGCATCGAGGCGCTGTGGGGCCGCTCGGGGCTCGTCGCGCAGTTCACGCTGCGTATCGCGCTGCCGAAGGCGCGCCGCATCCTGTCCGACGTGAACCTCGCCGCCGAGCTGATCCCCCGCTGCCATGCCGTGGTCAACGCCGACTCCGGGGTGCCCGCGGCCAACACCATCGTGCGGCTGCCCGACGCGGGCGACCGCGCCACCTGGGTGGGCCTGCAGGAGCAGCTGTGGTCGGCCCGGCCCGCGGGCGGCGAACCGCCCCGCCTCTTCGACGGCGACGCCCGGCCGCTGTTCCCGCTGCTGCCGCCCCCGCCCGCGCCGGAACTGCCCGCCTCGGTCGGCGCGGTGGCGCTGCTCGGCGAGACCATCGACGTCACCGGCCGCCCGGCCACGCTGCGGCTGAACCGGGCCCCCGGGCGCAACCTCGCGGTGCTCGGCACCCGTGCCGACGAGGCGTGCGCGGTGCTGCTCGCGGCCGGCCACGCGCTGGGCAGCCAGCACGCCGCCGGCACCGCCCGCTTCACCGTGCTGTGCCTGGACTCCGACGCGGCCACCGCAGCCAAATCGCTGCACAGCGCGCTGAGCGCCCGTCACCGCTGCGACTGGCACACCGCCGAGACCGTGTCCGGCCTGCTCGCTGAACTCGCCGCCGAGTGCGCCGACGGCCCCGGTTCCCCGGCCACGCCCGGCGCCCGGCACGGTGGCTCCGGAGCGCACGGCGGCGCGGGACGGCACCATGCTCTCCTCGCTCACGGCGACGCCGGGCCGCACGATGATGCCGGGCCGCACGGCGACGCCGGGCCGGGCGACGGTGCCGGAGCACGGGATGCCGTGGCGCGCGAGCAGGTGCACTACGTGTTCGGCTTCGCCATGGACGCGGTCGCCGGGCGGCTGGCCGCCAAGCCGGGGCCGGGGCTGCCCAGCGGCCACGAGCACCTGCGCACCGTGCTGGCCCGGGGGCCGGAACGGCGTACCCACCTGCTCTGCTGGTGGCGCACGGTGGCGCGGCTGCGCGACGACCTCGGCGGCCCGGGGGCCCGCTTCGACGCGATCGGGGCCTGGGTGGCGCTGGACGTGCACGGCCCCGAGCTGGCCGCGCTCTACCCGCAGCCCGGCGGCCCCGCCTGGCATCCGCGGACCGGCCGGGCGCTGCACTTCGACCGCGCCGTGCAGCACCGGGCGCAGATCATCATCCCGTACGAGGTGGCGCCGTGACCGTCACACCCGCGACCCGCTACCGCGCGCTCGTCGCCGACCTGGTAACCGCCTCCCGGCGGCACGAGACCGCGCTGTCCGCCGCCGGCAGTTCCCATGCCGACGGCACCGCGACCATCGACCACGACCTGGTCGCCGCCGACGACGCGGTGATCGCGGCGACGGCGCGGGCCGCGCACGCCCAGCGGCTGGTCGCGCAGACCGATCTGGCGGCGGGCGCGCTGTGGGACGAGCTGAAGCAGGTCCGCGGCCGCCGGGGCCGCCGCCTGGGCCCGGTGCCCGGACCGGTGCCACTGGCCGACCAGCCGCCGACGCCGTCGCCCGACCCGATCGCGCTGCTGGAGGCCGCCGCCGAGCGGATCGACCGGGCCCGGCACGGTGGCGAGAAGCTGCCGCCGCTGATCCTGCCGGTGCTGTTCGCGCTCGGCGCCGCCTGCGCCGCGCTGGTCGCCCTGCTCGCGGTCTTCCTGCAGGGCCACGGCCCGTTCGGCCTGCTGGCCGGCTGGCTCGCCCTGCTCGGCGCTCCCCTGTCCGGCCTGCTCCCCGCCCGCGAACTCGCCGACCAGCGCTACGGCGCCCGCCTCGACCCCGGCGCCATCGGCCTGATCATCCTCGCCGGCATGCTCGCCACCGCCGCCGTAACCCTCCCCTGACCCCCGCCCCTCCCCGCACCGCCGGGCCAGGCCGGGCCGCGCTTGATCGTCCGACTTGCCTGGCACATGGGCGTATCTTGGCGCGCCATTCGCCCATGTGCCTGGCAAGTCGAGGGATCTTGGCGTGGGCCTACGGGAGGGTGCGGGACTCGCGGACGACGGTGACGAGTTCGGACATGATGTCGGTGAGGGCGAAGTCCTTCGGGGTGAAGACGCGGGCGACGCCCGCTTCGCGGAGGACTTCGGCGTCGTGCTCGGGGATGATGCCGCCGACGACGACCGGCAGGTCGGACAAGCCCGCCTCGGCCAGGCCGCGCAGTACGGCGGGCACCGCGTTGAG
Organism: Catellatospora sp. IY07-71; assembly: GCF_018326265.1. Lineage (GTDB taxonomy): Bacteria > Actinomycetota > Actinomycetes > Mycobacteriales > Micromonosporaceae > Catellatospora. Next base: position 2,432,254 of record NZ_AP023360.1, on the reverse strand, counting down.
GTGGGAGCCGGACAGCACGGACAGGCCCACCAGGTCGACGTCCTCCTGCACGGCGGCGGCCACGATCTGCGCGGGCGTCAGCCGGATGCCCTGGTAGACGACCTCGAACCCGGCGTCGCGGGCGCGTACGGCGATCTGCTCGGCGCCGTTGGAGTGCCCGTCGAGGCCCGGCTTGCCGACCAGCAGCCGCAGCGCCGGGCGGCCCAGCTCGCGGGCCGTGGCGTGCACGCGCTCGCGGACCTCGGCCAGCGACCCGTCGCCGCCGCCGGAGACGCCGCTGCTCAGGCCGGTGGGGGCGCGGTACTCGCCGAACACCTCGCGGAGCACGCCCGCCCACTCGCCGGTGGTGACCCCGGCCCGCACGCACTCCAGCGTGGCGGGCATCAGATTGCGGGTGCCCGCCGCGTCGGCGCGCAGCCGGTCGAGGGCGTCGGCCGCGGCCTCCCCGTCGCGCTCGGCCCGCCAGCGCTGCACGGCCTCGACGGCGGCCTTCTCCACCGCCGGGTCGACCTGCTCGATCGCCTGCGCCCCGGCCGCGGTCAGCGGAGACGGCTCGGTCTCGGTGAAGCGGTTGACGCCGACGATGACGTCCTGCCCGGTCTCGATGCGCTGGCGGCGCCGGGCCAGCGAGGCGACCAGCGCGCTCTTGAGGTGGCCGCTCTCCACCGCGGCGACCGCCCCGCCGAGGTCGAGCACCTCGGCGAGCTGCCGGCGCGCCCCGTCGGCGATCTCGTCGACCAGCGCCTCGACCACATGGGACCCGGCGAACAGGTCGGGGTATTCCAGCAGGTCCGATTCGTACGCGAGCACCTGCTGCAGCCGCAGCGACCACTGCTGGTCCCAGGGGCGGGGCAGGCCCAGCGCCTCGTTCCAGGCGGGCAGCTGCACGGCGCGGGCGCGGGCGTCGCGGGACATGGTGACGCCGAGCATCTCGAGCACGATGCGGGCGATGTTGTTCTCCGGCTGCGGCTCGGTCAGCCCCAGCGAGTTCACCTGCACGCCGTAGCGCAGGCGGCGCTGCTTGGCGTCGGTGACGCCGTACCGCTCGCGGGTGATCTCGTCCCAGAGCCGGCTGAAGGCTCGCATCTTCGCCATCTCCTCGACGAAGCGCACGCCGGAGTTGACGAAGAAGGAGACGCGCTGCACCACGTCGCCCATGCGCTCGGGCGCGACCTGGCCGCCGTCGCGCACCCGGTCCAGCACCGCCACGGCGGTGGCCAGCGCGAAGCCGACCTCCTGCACGGGCGTGGCACCGGCCTCCTGGAGGTGGTACGAGCAGATGTTCACCGGGTTCCAGGACGGCGCGTTGGCCACGGTCCAGGCGACAACGTCGGTGGTCAGGCGCAGCGACGGGCCGGGCGGGAAGATGTACGTCCCGCGCGACAGGTACTCCTTGATGATGTCGTTCTGCGTGGTGCCCGCGAGCGATTCCGGCGAAGCGCCCTGCTCGGCGGCCACGGTGACGTAGAGGGCGAGCAGCCACATCGCGGTGGCGTTGATGGTCATGCTGGTGTTGGCGGCGGCGAGGTCGATGCCGTCGAACAACTCGCGCGCGTCGCCGAGGTGCGCCACCGGCACGCCGACCCGGCCCACCTCGCCCGCCGCGAGCTCGTGGTCGGGGTCGTAGCCGGTCTGCGTGGGCAGGTCGAAGGCGACGGAGAGGCCGGTCTGGCCCTTGGCCAGGTTCCGCCGGAAGAGCGCGTTGGTCGCGGCCGCGTGCGAGTGGCCGGCGTACGTGCGCATGACCCAGGGGCGATCCCGGTCAGCGAGGCGAGGCTGCTCCATACGCCGATGCTAAGTGAACGTTCAGTAACTTGTGCCGGTGAACAATGTCACTGGGTCATGTGTCACCGCCACACACGGCGCAACAGGGTGCATGCGGGGCTCGCGTAGGGTGCCGGTGTGACTGACGAAGAGCTGGCCATCAGCGTCTCCGGGCTGCGCAAGTCCTATGCGGACAACGTCGCCGTCGGGGGCGTCGACCTGGCCGTACGCCGGGGCGAGGTGTTCGCCCTGCTCGGGCCCAACGGCGCGGGCAAGACGACCACGGTCGAGATCCTCGAGGGCTTCCGGCAGCGCGACGCGGGCGACGTGACGGTGCTCGGCATCGACCCCGCCCGGGCCGACCAGGACTGGCGCCGCCGGGTCGGCATCGTGCTGCAGGGCACCGGTGAGTTCGACGAGCTGAAGGTCGGCGAGGTGGTGCGCCACTTCGCCCGCTTCTACCCCGACCCGGCCGACCCCGACGAGGTCATCGCCCGGGTGGGCCTGACCGAGAAGGCCGGCTCGCGTACGCACACCCTCTCCGGCGGCCAGAAGCGCCGCCTCGACGTGGCGCTCGGCATCGTCAACCAGCCCGAGGTGCTGTTCCTGGACGAGCCGACGACCGGCTTCGACCCGGCCGCGCGCCGCGAGTTCTGGGAGCTGATCCGGCAGCTCTCGCACACCGGCACCACGATCCTGCTCACCACGCACTACCTGGACGAGGCCGAGGCGCTGGCCGACCGGGTGGGCGTGATCGCGCACGGGAAGATGATCGCCGTGTCCACCCCGGCCGAGCTGGGCGGCCGGCACCTGGCCACCGCCACGGTGAGCTGGCGCGACGAGAACGGCACCCGCACCGAGGAGACCGACCGCCCCACCGAGGCGGTGCAGCGGCTGGCCGCGTCGTTCGGCGGCGAGGTGCCCGAGCTGACGGTCACCCGGCCCACGCTGGAGGACGTGTACCTGAAGATGATCGGCGAGACGGGAGAGCAGCCGTGAGCGAGCAACGCGAGCGAACCGGGCAGCGCAGTCGAGCTCACGCCGCCGACGAGCGAAGCGAGGAGAAGGCATGAGCCTCAACCTGGCCCTGGCTCAGGGCGGCATCGAGTTCAAGCAGTTCGTGCGGACCCGGGAGTCGCTGGTCTTCACGCTGCTGTTCCCGGTGATGCTGATGTTCATCTTCGGGTCGATCTTCGGCAACATCATCATCACCCCGCCGGGCGAGATCCCCCAGGTCACGCTCTCGCAGTACTTCGTCACCGGCATGATCGCCTCGGGCATCATGGCCACCGGCTTCCAGAACCTGGCCATCACCATCCCGATCGAGCGCGACCGCGGCGTGCTCAAGCGCTACCGCGGCACGCCCATGCCGAAGTGGGTGTTCTTCGCCGGCAAGATCCTGTGCGTGGCGGCGCTCGCGCTGATCTCGATCGTGATGCTGCTGGCCGTCGCGGTCGCCTTCTACGACATCCACCTGCCCGACACCGGGCAGAAGTGGTTCACGTTCCTCTGGGTCAGCGTGCTCGGGCTGATCTCCTGCACGCTGTGCGGCATCGCGTTCTCCGGCGTGGCCAAGACCGGCCGGGCCGGGCCCGCCGTGGTCACCCCGATCGCGCTGATCCTGCAGTTCACCTCGGGCGTGTTCTTCGAGTACAAGGACCTGCCGCACTGGATGCAGCAGTTCGCCGCGCTGTTCCCGCTCAAGTGGATGTGCCAGGGCCTGCGCAGCGTCTTCCTGCCCGAGTCCTTCGCGTCGCAGGAGGTCGCCGGGTCGTACGAGCTGCCCAGGGTGGCCCTGGTGCTCGCCGCCTGGTGCGTCGGCGGCCTCATCCTGTGCCTGCTCGGGTTCCGCTGGACGACCAAGCGGGAGGGCTGATGGACCGCCGCCGGGCGCTGGGGCTCGCCGCCGGGGTGACCGTCGGCGCCGCGGCGCTCGGCGGCGCCCTGCTGTGGAAGTTCGGCGGCCCGGACGACCAGGAGACCGCCGCCGCGCTCATCCCCGACGCGCCGCTCGGCGACGAGCGGTTGGAGCAGCGCGAGTCCACCGCGCGGGGGCAGGCGGTCGACTTCTACACCGCGGTGCCCGCCGGGCACGGCGACGGGCGCGGGCTGCCGGTCTGCCTGGTGCTGCACGGCGCCTCGGCCACCGCGGCGAGCTTCCCCGGGTTCGGGTTCGGGCGCTTCCTCACCGATGCCGTACGCCGCGGCGTGCCGCCGTTCGTGCTGGCGGGAGCCACCGGCGGGCGGCTGCGCTGGGAGCCGTCCGGCGCGGACGACCCGCAGCGCATGGCGTACCAGGAGCTGCCCGCCTGGTGCGCCGAGCGGGGCTTCGACACCACCCGCGTGGCGCTCTGGGGCTGGTCCATGGGCGGGTACGGGGTGCTGCGGCTGGCGCAGGAGCAGCCGGGCCGGTTCCGGGCGGTGGCGGCGTTCTCGCCCGCCGTGAGCCAGGGTGACCGGGTGTTCTCCGGAGCCGCCGGGCTCGCCGGGACGCCCGTCGCGCTGTGGTGCGGCGAGCAGGACGACTTCTACGGCGACGTGAAGGCGCTCGGCGCGGCGATCCGGGGCGCGCGCACGTCGTACGCCGAGGGCGGGCACACCCGTACGTACTGGAACTCCGTCACGCCGGACGCCTTCGCCTTTCTCGGCCGCGCCCTCGCCGAGCCACGCGCCTGACCGGGTCGGCCCGCCCGGACGACCGGACGGGCCGACGCCGGAAGGCGGCTCAGTACGTGTAGAAGCCCTTGCCCGACTTGCGGCCCAGCTCGCCGGCCGTGACCATGCGCTGCAGCAGCTCCGGCGGGAAGAACTTCGGGTCGGCGGTGTCGGTGTAGATGTTGCGGGCGGCGTGCGCCAGGATGTCCACGCCGGTCAGGTCGGTGGTGGCCAGCGGGCCCATCGCGTGGCCGAAGCCCAGCTTGCAGGCGACGTCCAGGTCCTCGGGGCTGACCACGCCGGACTCGACGAGCTTGACCGCCTCGACGACCAGCGCCGCGATGAGGCGGGTGGTGACGAAGCCGGCGATGTCGCGGTTGACCACGATGCAGGTCTTGCCGATGCCCTCGGCGAACGCGCGCGCGGTGGCCAGCGTCTCGTCGCTGGTGCGGTGGCCGCGGACCAGCTCGCACAGCTTCATCATGGGCACGGGCGAGAAGAAGTGGGTGCCGACGACCATCTCGGGGCGCTGGGTCGCGGCGGCGATCTGGGTGATCGGGATGGCCGAGGTGTTGGTGCCGAGCACCGCGTCCGGCTTGCAGATGCGGTCCAGCGCCCGGAACACCTCCTGCTTGATCTCCAGCTTCTCGAAGACGGCCTCGATGACGACGTCGGCCTCGGCGGCGGCCTCCAGCTCGGTGGTGGTGGTGATGCGGCCGAGGGCGTCCTGCGCGTCCTGCTCGGTGATGGTGCCCTTGGCGGCGAACCGGCTCAGCGAGGTGCGGATGCCGTCGAGGCCGCGCCCGGTGGCCGCGTCGTCGAGGTCGCGCAGCGTCACCTGCCAGCCGGCCTGTGCCGCCACCTGGGCGATGCCGGCGCCCATGAGTCCCGCTCCGATGACCGCGAGCTTCCCTGCCATTGCCCTGCCTCCCGCTTGCCGGACACGCACCGTGTCACTGTCTGGCGGAGCCCACCGCGGCCCCGGGCTCAGTCTCCGCCGAGCTGCGGGAGGCCGCTCCAGCGGGCTCACCGGCCGCCGAGGTGGCGGCGGCCGCAGTCGAGCCTAAACGATCGCTCAGGAGCCTGCGAACGGCCTCGCGACCGCCTCTGCCGGGTGCAGACTTAGCTCATGCCTGCTAGTGCTTATCTCGCCGGCCCGATGGTCGCGATCCTCACGATCGCGGTCCTCGCCGTGGTGCTGCACCGCGGTCTGCAGCGCGACGCCGAGACACCGGCCCCGGTCGCGCCGGTCCCTGACGACTACGGCCTGCTGGCCAGCGCCGCCGTGGCCCGTACGCTCCCGGACGCCGCGCTGATCCGCGATCACCTGCACAGCGTGGGCATCCGTGCCACGCTCGCCACCGCGCCCGACGGGCGCATCCGGGTCCTGGTCTTCGCCGACGAGGTGCATCGCGCCCGCAGGGTGGTCGGCGAGACCCGCTAGACCCCGGATGCCGTCAGCGCCGCCGGCACCCGGCTCAGCATGAGGGAGGCTCCGCCCGAGGCGGGGCCTCCCTCATCGGCTCAGAAGCCGTACTCCGGGTCCGCGGGGGCCTCGGCGCGCTCCACCTCGACGCCCAGGGCGCGCAGGTCGGCGACGAAGTCCGGGTAGCCCCGGTCGATGTGGTGCACGGCGCGCACGGTGGTGACCCCGTCCCCGCACAGGCCCGCGATGACCAGGCCGGCCCCGGCGCGGATGTCGCTCGCACTGACCTCGGCGCTGGACAGGCTCGCCCGCCCGCGCACCATCGCGTGGTGGCCCTCGATGCGGATGTCGGCGCCGAGGCGCTTGAGCTCCTCGGCGAACATGAACCGCCCGTCGAAGATGTTCTCGGTGATCAGCGAGACGCCGTCGGCCACCGCGGCCATGCCGATCGCCATAGGCAGCAGGTCGGTGGCGAAGCCCGGGAACGGCAGCGTGCGTACGTCCACCGCGTTCGGCCGGTCGGCCTGGCGCACCCGGAACCAGTCCGGGCCGTAGTCGACCGAGCCGCCCCCCTGCTGGATCTTGTCCAGGGCGATCTCCAGGCAGCGCGGGTCGACGCCGCGCACCATCACGTCGCCGCGGGTCATCGCCGCGCCGAAGGCCCAGGTGCCCGCCACGATCCGGTCGCCGATGGTGGCGTGCCGGACCGGCTGGAGCTGGTCCACGCCGTGCACGGTCAGCTCGGAGGTGCCCGCGCCGGTGATGCGGGCGCCCATGGCGATCAGCATCTGGCAGATGTCCACGATCTCCGGCTCGCGGGCCACGTTGTCGATGACCGTGGTGCCCCGGGCCAGCACCGCGGCCATGAGCAGGTTCTCGGTCGCGCCGACGCTGGGGAAGTCCAGGCTGATCTTGGCACCGTGCAGGCCGGAGGGCGCCTCGGCGACCACGAAGCCGTGCTCGCCGCTGATGTCGGCGCCCATCTTGGCCAGGCCGGAGACGTGCATGTCCAGGCCGCGCGAGCCGATCGCGTCACCGCCGGGGTGGGCCACCCGCACCCGCCCGCAGCGCGCCAGCAGCGGCCCGAGCACGCAGATCGACGCCCGCAGGCGGCGCACCAGCTCGTAGTCGGCCTCCGGGTGCAGCACCGCGGGCACGTTGATACGCACCTCGTCGCCCTCGAAGGCGACCTCGGCGCCCAGCCGCCGCAGCACCTCCCCCATCAGCGCGATGTCGGTGATACGCGGCACGTTGGTGATCACGCTCTCGCCCTCGGCCAGCAACGCTGCCGCCATGAGCTTGAGCGCGGAGTTCTTCGCGCCGACCACGCCGACCTCGCCGGCCAGCCGTACGCCGCCCTTGACCCGGATCACATCCACGTCGGCCATCGTAGAAGCCGGGCCTGGCGCCCGGACGCCCGCCAGCACCGCGCCGACGGAATCACCACCGCCGGGCACCATTAGGCTCGTCGTCATGGCTGTTCACCTCACCCGCATCTACACCAAGACCGGCGACGCCGGCACCACCGCGCTCGGCAACGGCGAGCGGGTGGCCAAGACCGACCCGCGCATCACCGCGTACGCCGATGTGGACGAGTGCAACGCCGCGCTGGGGGTGGCGCTGGCGCTGGGCGAGCTCGCCGCCGACGTGCGCGACGTGCTCACGAAGATCCAGAACGACCTGTTCGACGTGGGCGCCGACCTGTGCAACCCGATCACCCCCGACCCGAAGTACCCACCGCTGCGTGTCACCGAGGACTACGTCACCCGCCTGGAAGGCTGGTGCGATGAGTTCAACGCGCGCCTGGCCAAACTGGATTCTTTTATCCTCCCGGGAGGCACGCCGGGCGCGGCGCTGCTGCACGTGGCCCGTACCGTCGCCCGACGGGCGGAGCGCTCCGCGTTCGCGCTGCTGGCCGAGGATGCGGCACGCACCGGCCCGCTGAGCGCACAGTACCTCAACCGGCTCTCCGATCTGCTGTTTATCCTGGCCAGAGTCGCTAATTCGAACGGCGCGGGCGACGTGAAGTGGGTGCCCGGGGCCAACCGGTGAGCCTGCCCGACGGCGCGGTGGAACTGGTCGCCTCAGCCTGAAATGGCGGATCCGGCGCGCGCGGGCGCACGCGTGACTACCGTGTGTCCATGGCCGCTGCGATCCTCGCGGAGGGGCTGGTCAAGCGGTACGGCTCGGTGACCGCGCTGGCCGGTCTGTCGCTCAGCGTGCCGGAGGGCGAGGTGCTGGGCCTGCTCGGCCCCGACCGGGCGGGCAAGTCCACCACGGTGCGCATCCTGGCCACCCTGCTCCGGCCCGACGCGGGCAGCTGCCTCATCAACGGCCTGGACGCCTTGACGCACCCTGCCCAGGTGCGCGGCGAGATCGGGGTGAGCGGCCCGCGCCCGGCCGTGGACGGCTTCCTCACCGGGTTCGAGAATCTGGAGCTGCTCGGGCGGCTGCACCGGCTGGGCCGCCGCCGGGCCCGATCCCGGGCCGAGGAGCTGCTCGAGCGCTTCCACCTCAGCGAGGCCGCGTCTCGCCCGGCGAGCACCTACCCGCCCGGCATGCGGCGGCGGCTGGACCTGGCCGGGGCGCTGGTGGGCACCCCCTCGGTCGTGCTGCTGGACGAGCCCACCGCGGGCCTGGACCAGCGCAGCCGGCTGGGCATCTGGGACGTGATCGGCGAGCGGGTCCGCGACGGCGCGACGCTGCTGCTGGCCACCCGCCAGCTCGACGAGGCCGACGAGCTGGCCGACCAGATCGTCGTGCTCGACCACGGACGCACCCTGGCCCGGGGCACGCCGGAGCAGCTCACCCGGCACATCGGCGGCGAGCGGCTGCAGGTGGTGCTGGGCAACCGGGCCGAGACCCAGGTCGCCGAGGACCTGCTCAACCGGGTCTGCGGCGGCCAGGCGGTGGTGGAGCTGGAGCAGCACCTGGTCCACGCGCCGGTGACCTCCGGGGCGCAGGCCCTGGTCGAGCTGGTACGCAGGCTGGACGCGGCCGGCATCGAGCCGGTCGACATCGGCATCCACCGGGCCAGCCTGGACGACGTGTTCCGCAAGCTCACCGGGCAGGCCGTGACGCCCACCCAGGCCGAGGAGGAGGCCCACCGGTGACGATCGGGGCGGGAGCCGGGCTGCGGGACGCGGGCGAGCTGGCCCGGCGCAGCATGCTGCGCACCCGGCGGGCGCCCCGCACGCTCGTCCTGGCCGCGCTGCTGCCGCTGCTGCTGCTCCTGGTCTTCGGCTTCGTGCTGGGCGGCTCGGTGGACGTGCCGGGATATCTGGACTTCCTGGTCCCTGGCGTGCTGGTGCAGGCGGTGACGCTGACGGCCGGGCTGGGCGCCGCGAACGTCGCGGTCGACGTGCGCCGCGGCATGATCGACCGGTTCCGTACGCTGCCCGTCGGCTCGGCCGCGGTGCTGACCGGCGCGACGGCCGCGGACCTGGTCCGGCTCGCGGTGACGGTCACGGCGGGCGCCGCGGCCGGGGTCATCGCCGGCTGGCGGGTCGACAGCGGGCCCGCGGCAGCCGCCGCCGGCTTCGGCCTGCTGCTGCTATCCGGGTACGCGCTGACCTGGGCGTCGCTGCTGGTGGCGCTGTACGCGCGCACCCCCGCCACGGCCCGGCGCCTGGTCTACACCTGCCTGATCCCGCTGGCGTTCGTGTCCGGCGCGGTGGCCCCGACGGACCCGATGCCCTGGTGGCTGCGCCCGCTGGCGGAGGCGAACCCCGTCACCGTCACCGCGGCGGCGCTACGCGGCCTCTGGAGCGGCACTCCGGGGACGGGGCTGTCCGCATACCCCCTGGCCCTGCTCTGGCCCCTGGCCGTCCTCCTGCTGGCCATCCCGCTGGCCCGCCGCCGCTACCGCCGCACGGTCCCCTAGATCCATCGACTTGCCAGGCACCCGGGCGGAAGAGCGCTCAAGATACGCCCACCTGCCAGGCAAGTCGGATGATCGAGAAGCGGTCACATGGAGTACGGGGCGGCGGCTTCGAGCCAGGAGAGGAAGCCGGTGACGGTGTGCATCGGCATGGCGATCTCGACCTCGGTGCGGGAGTCGGCGCAGTGCAGCACGATCCAGTCGGCGGGGACCAGGACGGCCTCGTCGGCGGTGGGGGCGCGGCGGCCGAGCACCTTCAGCTCGCGGCGGTCGTAGCGGCGGCGCGGGCGTGGGGAGAGGCTGAACATGCGATACCAGCGCAGCTCGTCCCCGCGGAACTGGGCGAAGCCGGGCGCCCAGCCGCGGCCCCCGGCCGCCTGGCGCAGCCGGAGGTAGAGCTCCACGGTGCCGTGCCCGCGCGCGAACAGCTCGCGGCGCACGAACAGGCCCGCCAGCAGGGCGAGCAGGACGACGAGGCCGATGGCGATTGCTTCGAGCAGCGACCTCATCGTCGTGGGCGGCGCTGGTCGCTCAGTGGCGGGCGGCCGGAGCGACCGGGTGGGCGTTCTCGGCGAGCACCGTCACGCCCTCGGTCGTCACGGACAGGAAGCCGCCGAACACCTCGTAGGCGAGTTCCTCGCCGCCCGGGAGGATGATCCGCACGCCGCCCGGGTTCGCGAGCTGGCCGAGCAGCGGCGCGTGGCTGGGCAGCACGCCCAGCTCACCCTCGGTGGTGCGGGCGATGACCATCTCGGCCTGCCCGGACCAGACCTTCTCCTCGACGGCGACGAGCTCGACCTGGAGCAGCTTGGCCACGATGTCTCCTCGGATGCGGCAGCGAATGGTGCAGCGAGTCTAACCGCCCGTGATCGACGGCACCCACCAGGACCGGATCAGTGTGATCCGCCCGGCAGTCTAGTTGTTGATCAATTCCGGGTGGAAGGCGAGGTAGTTCTCGACCGCGCCCGCCGCGACCGCGGCGAGGAACTGCTTGGCGTCGAGGTCGAGCTGCTCACCGAGGTACTGGTACTTCATCTTGGGCTTGGACTTCTTCTTGTCCTTCTTGTCGTCATCGTCGTCATCGTCGCCGCCGTCGTCCCCGCCGTCGTCGCCCTCGCCGTCGTCCTTGCCCTTGTCCACGACGTAGCGGCCCACCCCGCCGCCGGACAGCTTGATCATGGCGACCCGGCTCGGCCGGATGTCCTGCAGCGCGAACGCCCAGTCGATCACGCCGTGTCCGCGCCCGCTGAAGGTCAGCGAGTCGCCCGCGGCTCGGAGCACCGCATCCAGCTGCAGCGGGTCGGCGAGCACGTCGGCGCTGAACCCCTTGGCGATCATCGCGCGGACCAGCTGCTGCTGGTGGCGCTGGCGGGCGTAGTCGCCGCCGGTCACGTAGCGCTGGCGGGCGTAGTCCAGCGCCTGCCACCCCTTGAAGTGGCGCAGGCCGGGCTCGTACACCATCTGCTCGCCGACGTAGCTGTCGCCGACCCGGTCGCGGGGGTCGCCGTCCGGCTCCAGGTGGATCGAGGCGACCCGCTCGTCGACGGTCATGTCGATGCCGCCCAGCGCGTCGATGACGTCCTTGAAGCCACTGAAGTCGATGATCGCGCCCGCGTCGAAGCGGGCGATGCCGGTGTACTGGCTCACCGTCGCGGCGAGCAGCTCGAAGCCCTGCGCGTAGTTCGCATTGGGGCTGCCGGGCACCATCGAGCCGAAGTACATGGCGTGGGCCAGCTTGTCCTGGGCGTTGCCCGCATAACCCGACTTCGGGAACGGCGGGATCGCCACCAGCAGGTCACGCGGGAGGGAGAACAGGTAGCCCCGGTCCAGCCCGGCGGGGACGTGCATGACCAGCACGGAGTCGGCGCGCGGGAGCCAGGTCGGGTCGCCGCGCCGGGGGTCGATGCCGGCCAGCAGCACGTTCAGCGGGCCCTTGATGTCCTCCGGGCGCGGCCGGGCCGGGCCCGTCTGGTCGCCGAACAGGTCCTCGTTGTGGATGGCGCTCTCGTAGCGGGCCAGCACCCGGTCGACGGTGACCAGCGAGGCTCCGCTGAGCAGCATCAGCGCCGTACCGGTCAGGACACTCCAGCGCGCCCACCGCGCCGCCGTACGCCACTGTTTCGCCACCATGAAGTGCATAACGAGGCAAAAACGACGAGGCTCCTCCCCCGCCGGAGCGGAAGAGGAGCCTCGGGTGGACCGGACCGGCTTACTTGGTCAGGTCGCGGTAGTTCTTCTCGAGGTCGTCGAGGCCACCGCACATGAAGAAGGCCTGCTCCGGGACGTGGTCGTAGTCGCCCTGAGCGATCTTCTTGAACGCCTCGACGGTCTCCTTCACCGGCACGGTCGAACCCTCGACACCGGTGAACTGCTTGGCCGCGTAGGTGTTCTGCGACAGGAACCGCTCGATCCGGCGGGCCCGCGCCACGGTGATCTTGTCTTCCTCGGAGAGCTCGTCCATACCGAGGATCGCGATGATGTCCTGCAGGTCGTTGTACTTCTGCAGGATCCGCTTCACCTCGGAGGCGACGGCGTAGTGCTCCGCACCGACGTACTCCGGCGCCAGGATTCGCGAGGACGAGGCCAGCGGGTCCACGGCGGGGTAGATGCCCTTGTCGGACACCTTGCGCTCGAGGTTCGTGGTCGCGTCCAGGTGGGCGAAGGTGGTCGCCGGCGCCGGGTCGGTGTAGTCGTCCGCGGGCACGTAGATGGCCTGCAGCGAGGTGATGGCCTGGCCACGCACCGAGGTGATGCGCTCCTGGAGCTCACCCATCTCGTCGGCGAGGGTCGGCTGGTAACCCACGGCGCTCGGCATACGGCCGAGCAGGGTGGACACCTCGGAACCGGCCTGCGTGAAGCGGAAGATGTTGTCGATGAAGAGCAGCACCTCCTGCTTCTGCACGTCGCGGAAGTACTCGGCCATGGTCAGCGCGGACAGCGCGACCCGCAGACGGGTGCCCGGGGGCTCGTCCATCTGGCCGTAGACCAGCGCGGTGTCGCCGATGACGCCCGCGTCGGTCATCTCGTGGATGAGGTCGTTGCCCTCACGGGTGCGCTCACCCACGCCCGCGAACACGGAGGTGCCGCCGAAGTTACGGGCAACGCGGATGATCATCTCCTGGATGAGCACCGTCTTGCCCACGCCCGCGCCGCCGAACAGACCGATCTTGCCGCCCTTGACGTACGGGGCGAGCAGGTCGATCACCTTGACGCCGGTCTCCAGCATCTCGGTCTTCGGCTCCAGCTCGGCGAACGCCGGAGGCTTGCGGTGGATCGGCCAGCGCTCGGCGACCTCGAGCTTCTGGCCCGGGGCCAGGTTGAGGCAGTCACCGAGGACGTTGAACACCCGGCCCTTGGTCTCGTCGCCCACCGGCACGCTGATCGGGGTGCCGGTGTCGCTCACCGACGCGCCGCGGACCATGCCGTCGGTCGGCTGCATCGAGACGGCACGCACGACGTTGTCGCCGAGGTGCTGCGCGACCTCCATGGTCAGCGTCTTGGTGCCCTCGGCGAGGGTCACGTCGACGTTGAGCGCGTTGAAGATCGGGGGCATCGCGTCGCGCGGGAACTCGACGTCGACGACCGGGCCGATGACCCGGACGACTCGGCCGACGCCCGCCTTGGTTTCGGTAGCAGTCATCATTCACTCCCCGCCGCCGCCAGCGCGTCCACGCCGCCGACGATCTCACTGATTTCCTGGGTGATCGCGGCCTGGCGCGCGGAGTTCATCTCCCGCGTCAGCGACCTGATCATTTCTTCGGCGTTGTCCGTCGCACTCTTCATGGCCCGGCGGCGCGACGCCGACTCGCTGGCGGCCGAGTCCAGCAACGCCGCGTAGATCCGCGTGTTGATGTACTTCGGCAGCAGCGCGTCGAGCAGCTCCTCCGCATTGGGCTCGAACTCGTACGCCGGCAGCAGCTCGCCCTTGTTGCCCGCGTGCTCCTCGACCTGCATGGGCGCGAAGATCTTCGTGCTGGCGTTCTGCGTCATGAGCGACTTGAACTCGGTGTAGACGATGTGCAGCTCGTCCACGCCCAGCACGCCGTCCGTGCCCGCGTGGTCCGCGCCGTCGTCCGCCCCGTGCACGAACGCCTGGATCAGCGTCTCGCCGACCCGGCGCGCGTCCTCGAAGCGCGGCTGCTCGGAGAAGCCACTCCAGCTCCCGGCGAGCTCGCGCCCGCGGAAGGTGTAGTAGCTGATCCCCTTGCGGCCGATCACGTACAGCGCGACCTGCTTGCCCTGGGCCTTCAGCCGCGCGATCAGCTGCTCGGTGAGCCGGATCGCGTTGGCGTTGTAGCCGCCGCACAGGCCGCGGTCACTCGTGATGAGCAGCACACCGGCCCGGTGCTCCGGGTCCCGCGGCACCAGCAGCGGATGCTGGGCGTTGGTGTTCGACGCGAGTGCCGTCAGCACGCCGGTGATGGCGTTGGCGTACGGCAGCGACGCGTCGACCCGGGCCTGGGCCTTGGCGATACGGCTGGTCGCGACCAGCTCCATCGCCTTGGTGATCTTCTTCGTCGAGCGGGTCGCGCGGATCCGCCGTCGAAGAACTCGTACCGACCCGGCCATGGCTACTTCTTCTCGTCCACGATGCGGGTGACGGTCTCGGTGAGCTCGTCGCCCTCGAGCGCCTCCGCGGGCGCCTCGTTGATCACGATGTTGTCCTCGGCGGGCAGGAAGCCCTCCTTGAACTCAGCGATGATCTTGTCGAGACGGCCGGCGATGTCGTCGTTCCAGGTGCCGCCCGCGATGCTCTTCAGCAGGTCGCTGTGCGAGGCACGCAGGTGCTGCAGGAACTCGCCCTCGAAGCGGCGCACGTCCTTGACCGGGATGTCGTCGAGCTTGCCCTCGGTGCCGGCCCAGATCGAGACGGTCTGCTCCTCGGCCGGGTACGGCGAGAAGTTCTGCTGCTTGAGCAGCTCGACCAGGCGGCCACCGCGGTCCAGCTGGGCCCGCGAGGCGGCGTCCAGGTCGGAGGCGAAGGCGGCGAACGCCTCCAGCTCACGGAACTGGGCCAGGTCCAGGCGAAGCCGGCCGGAGACCTTCTTCATCGGCTTGTCCTGCGCGGCGCCACCGACCCGGGAGACCGAGGTGCCGACGTTGATCGCCGGACGCACACCCGAGTTGAACAGGCCCTCCTCGAGGAAGATCTGGCCGTCGGTGATGGAGATGACGTTGGTCGGGATGAACGCCGAGATGTCGCCGGCCTTCGTCTCGATGATCGGCAGACCGGTCATCGAGCCCGCGCCCAGCTCGTCGGACAGCTTCGCGCAGCGCTCCAGCAGGCGGGAGTGCAGGTAGAAGACGTCACCCGGGTAGGCCTCACGGCCCGGCGGGCGGCGCAGCAGCAGCGACACGGCGCGGTACGCCTCGGCCTGCTTGCTCAGGTCGTCGAACACGATCAGGACGTGCTTGCCGGCGTACATCCAGTGCTGGCCGATGGCCGAACCGGCGTACGGCGCCAGGTACTTGAAGCCGGCCGGGTCCGACGCGGGCGACGCGACGATGGTGGTGTACTCCATCGCGCCCGCCGCCTCCAGCGTGCCCTTGACGGACGCGATGGTGGACGCCTTCTGGCCGATGGCGACGTAGATGCAGCGGACCTGCTTCTTCGGGTCGCCGGACTTCCAGTTGTCGCGCTGGTTGATGATCGCGTCCAGCGCCACCGACGTCTTGCCGGTCTTGCGGTCACCGATGATCAGCTGACGCTGGCCACGGCCGATCGGGGTCATCGCGTCGATGGCCTTGATACCGGTCTGCAGCGGCTCGTGCACGGACTTGCGGACCATCACGTTCGGAGCCTGCAGCTCCAGCTCGCGGAAGCCCTCGTTCTCGATCTCGCCCAGACCGTCGATGGCGGCACCCAGCGGGTTCACCACGCGGCCCAGGAACTTGTCGCCCACGGGCACCGACAGCACGCGGCCGGTGCGCTTGACCGGCTGCCCCTCCTCGATGCCCTCGAAGGCACCCAGGACGACGACACCGATCTCGCGGACGTCGAGGTTCAGCGCGACACCCAGGGTGCCGTCGGCGAACTCCAGCAGCTCGTTGGCCATGGTGGAGGGGAGACCCTCGACCTTGGCGATGCCGTCACCGGCCTCGGTGACGACGCCGACCTCCTCGCGGGAGATCTCGGGCGCGTACGAGGAGACGAAACGCTCAAGCGCTCCACGGATCTCCTCGGACGAGATGGTCAGCTCGGCCATCCTCAGCTTCCTATCGGTGTCGTGACTGTCAAGTCAGGTTCGGTGATGATCAGGCGCTCGTCAGCCGGCGAGCGCGTTGCGGACTGCGGCCAGCCGCCGTGCGATGGTGCCGTCGTACAGGTCGCTGCCGACCTTCACGCTCAGCCCACCCAGCACCGCGGGGTCGACGGTTACCTTCACCGAGACCTGACGGCCGTAGATGGCGGACAGCGACGAGGCCAGCCGGGCCTCCTCCGCCTCGGTCAGCGCCTGCGCGACCGTGACGTACGCGACCTGCGCCTCCCGGCGCTCGGCGGCCAGCTCCACCAGGCGGGTCAGGCCGTTGCCGAAGGAACGGCCGCCGAAGCCCCGCACCGCCAGCTCGGCCAGGCTCACCGTCGCCGGCTTGGCCTTGCCGTCCAGCAGGCCGCGCACCAGCTCGGCGCGCTTGGTCACCGGCACGGTGAACTCGCCGATGCTCGCGGCCAGCTCCGGGCTGCCGGCGACGATCTGCCCGAAGCGGAACAGCTCGTCCTCGACCTCGCTCAGGTCGCCGGACAGCTCGGCCGAGGCCAGCAGCGCGTCGACGCCCAGGCGCTCGGCGCCGTCCAGCAGCTCCGCCGCGGCCGACCAGCGACCGGACGCCAGCACCTTGACCAGCTCCAGGGTACCCGCGCTGATCTTGCCCGACAGCAGCGAGCCGACCAGCTCGGCGCGCTGCTCACCGGGGCGGGACGGGTCCGACAGCGCGCGGCGCAGCCGCGGCTCCCGGCCCAGCAGATCCGCGAAGGCCAGCAGCTCCTGCGCGGTCACCGCGGTGGCGGCCGCACCGGCACCCCGGGCGGAGGCCTCCAGCGCCGCCCGGGCCGCGGTGTACGACTCTCGGCTTGCCGCCTGCATCAACGCGCTCCGGCGGTGTCGAGCTCGGCCAGGGCACGCTCGACGGTGCCGCGGCGACGGGCCTCGTCCTCCAGCGACTCGCCGACGATCTTGCCGGCCAGGCTGACCGCCAGCGCGCCCATCTCGCCGCGCAGCTCACGGACGATGCTCGCCCGCTCGCCGGCCAGCTGCTCGCGGCCGGCCGCGATGATGCGGTCCGACTCCTCGCGGGCCTTGGCCAGCACGTCGGTGCGGATGCCCTCGGCGTCGGCACGGGCCTCGTCACGGATGCGCGCGGCCTCCGTGCGGGCCTCCGCCAGCTGCGCCTTGTACTGCGACAGCAGGGCGGCCGCCTCGGCCTGAGCCTTCTCCGCCTTCACGAGACCACCCTCGATGGCCTCGACGCGCTGCTGGAACATGCTCTCCATACGCGGGAACACGAACTTGGTCAGCACGAACAGCAGGACACCGAAGGCGACGAGGCCGACGATAACCTCAGCCAGCGGCACGCCGAGCACGTTGTAGCCGTGCTCCGCGGGCGCTTCAGTTGCGTAGTTCATTGGTCACTCCCCTTCGGCGGTGACCGGTCGCAGGGACCGGTCACCGATCGTCTTGTCGCTGAGGACTCGGATCACTGAAGGGCGAACGCGAGGACCAGGCCCAGCAGGGCCAGCGCCTCGACGACCGCGAAGCCCATGAACATGTAGGTACGGGTCAGGCCGGCGCTCTCGGGCTGACGGGCGGTCGCCTGGATGTAGGCGGCGAAGACCAGACCCACGCCGATACCCGGGCCGAGGGCGGCGATGCCGTAGCCGATGACGTTAAGGCTGCCGGTCATGTTGGATTCCTCCTGAGTTCGACGCGTGCCAGTCACGCGCACGTTTTTGATTACAGGTACGAGCGATCTTCAGTTGTTGATCGGTAAGCCAAGGGGTGTTCGCGCCGGGCCACGGCGCGGGGTTGCCGGTGGGCGCCCTGTCTCAGTGCTCTTCGGCGATCGAGCTCTGGAAGTAGGTCGCCGACAGCAGCGTGAAGACGTACGCCTGCAGGCTCAGGATGAAGAGCTCGAACAGGGTCATCACGATGGCGAACGCCCAGCTGCCCAGCGCGGCGGGCTTCAGCCACACGCTCTCGGCGTTCCACAGCGCCACGCCGCCCAGGGTGAACACCAGGAGGATCATGTGGCCGGCGAACATGTTCGCGAAGAGACGGACCGACAGCGTGACCGGGCGCAGGATCAGGTTCGAGATGAACTCGATCGGCACCAGCAGCGGGAGCACCCAGCCCGGCACACCGGCCGGCACGGTCGAGTGCTTGAGGTAGCCGAAGAACCCGTGCTTCTTCACGCCGAGGGCGATGTAGAGCAGCCAGGTCAGCACCGCCAGCACGACGGGGAACGCCAGGTGCGAGTTCGGGGAGATCTGCGCGAAGGGCACGATGCTCCACAGGTTCGTCACGAAGACGAACACGAAGATGGTCGCCAGGTAGGGGGCGAAGCGCACGCCCTGCGGCCCGATGATGTCGGTGGCGATGTTGTTACGGACCACGCCGTAGACCGACTCGGCCAGCCACTGCTTCTTGTTCGGGACGATCGTGGGGTTGCGGTACGTCACCAGGAAGAAGACGATGACGATGGCGACGGCCAGCCAGACCAGCAGGGTGAGCTTGGTGAAGGCGGGGCCCCACATCGTGCCGTCGAGGGACGGGATCAGGCTCTTGTAGTCGAAGCTCTCCACGCCAGGGGGGAACTCCGAGGCAAGGAAACCCGGCTGCGTAATCAACCTGTCATCCTCCGTCGATCGGGCACGGTCACCCGTCCAGTCGCTTAATGATCAGATAGACCCCGGCGGCCCCGCCGCCGATCAACCCGATCAACAGCCCGACGTTCGGAAGTCCCAGCCACTTATCGATGAGCCATCCGACCCCTCCCCAGATCAGCATGCCGCTGAGGAGATACCCGATGGCCGCCCAACCCGCATCGGCGCCCTGTTGAGGGCGCTTCGGAGGCTGGTCATCGGCCATGACGCGGCGAACAATATCAGCCACCCCGTGCAGCGGGCGACGCACCCCCCGTACGCGAGCGATGTTCATCACCTGGTCGGGACTACGTCATCTCGCGCAAGGGTGAGATCGATGTTGATTTAACCGCGCCGAACCGCTGTGATGGAGCAGTCACCCTTCGTCTCCCCCACGGCGGTGCGACCATGCGCAAGGCCACGATACCTGTAATTCTCATGCTGCTCACAGCATTGAGCGCCGGTTGTGAGCCACGCGGCAACGACGACAAGGAGCAGACCAAGCCGGTGCACTGCACGGTCGTCGTCGATGGCCCGAAGGCCGACGAGAAGCGTGCCAACTTCGCGGGCCGCGTCCGCTATCGATGCGCCACCCCCGGCGCCGAGCGCCTGACGCTCAAGATCCGCATCGAGAAGCGCGACGGTGAGAAATGGCGCAGTGTGGCCACAGCCACACACACCCTCAAGGGCAAGCAGACCTACGCCGCCGAGCTCAAGTACGAGTCCAAGGCCCTCAGCCTCTCCTGCCGCACCGGCACCTTCCGCACCGTCGTCGACTGGTCCCGCACCTCACGCAAGGACACCGAGGGCGACAACCTCATCTCCGGCAGCGTCAAAGACCCCTGCCGCCCACCCCTCTTCGGCTGACCCCGGGGCGTCCGCTGCGTTGATCATGAACTTAAGGACGTGTTCGACGGCGTGTCGCCACCCCGGGACCGTGATCAACGTCCGAAGAAGGGCGCGGCGCTACTCGGGGTCGTCGATGTAGGGGATGCGGGCGTGCCAGAGCCACCAGCCGTGGCCGATGGTCCAGGCCACGGCGGCCACGCCGATGCCGATCGCCATGGGCTTCAAGCCGGCCCATCCGGTCTTGGCGATCACCGCGAGCACCAGGAACAGCACGGTGAACTTGATGCCGTACATCAACAGCCCGACGCTGAGCACCATCTTCGGGTTGATCGAGTCCGCCCAGGCGATCACGAAGCTGGACAGCAGGTAACTCAGCCCCACCAGCCCCACCCCGGCCAGCACGCCGAGCGCCGCCGCCGGGCTGACCGCGACCCACGCCACCAACGGCGCCACCACGGCCACCACCGCGGTGACCCCGAGCATGAACGGCAGGAACGTCAGCCGCTTACCAAGCATCACGCCGTCTTTCTTCGGTGATCACGGTGCCAGGGTAGCGACACGCCGTCGAGCACGCCCTTAAGTTCATGATCAACCAAGCAGGGCGGGTGGGGAGGGTCACGCCGCCGAGTGGGGCAGCAAGGCGGTGGTGAGGGGGGTGAGGGTGGCCTGGATCTCGTCGGCTACGCGGGAGAAGACCTGGTCGCCGCGGCCCCAGGGGTCGTCGAGGTCGTCCTTGGGCTCGGCGGGGTCGCCGTTGCGGGCGGTGGCCACCGCCGCCACCAGGGCGACGCCGCGTTCGTAGACGGCGTCGGGGGTGCGGGCGGCGGCGGGGAGGGTGGTCAGGTCGATCGCGGGGAGGAGGCGGCCGAACTCGCCGAGCACGAAGGTGCGGTCGGCGGCGTCGGGGCGCAGTGCCGTGACGTAGTCGTACTGGTCGGCAGTGGCGGTGAGGATCAGGTCCGCCGCCTCGATGTGCTCGGCGCGCAGCTTGCGGGCGGCGAACTCGTCCGGCGAGCCGCCGCGCGAGCGCACCTGGCGGGCCGCGGGCGGGTTCATCTCCTCGCCCTCGTGCCAGCCGCCGGTGCCTGCCGAGTGCGACAGCACCAGGTCGGCGCCCGCGTCGCCGGCCTGTTCGACGACGGCGAGGGCGAGCAGCCGCTCGGCCATCGGGGAGCGGCAGATGTTGCCCATGCAGACGTGCAGGACCGTGAACGGGGCCATCACGCCTCCTCCGGAGCCGTGGTGTCGGGGGCGACCTCACGCAACTGGTCGAGGCTGATCGCACCGGCGCGCAGCACGCGCGGGCGTTCGCCGGTCACGTCGACGATGGTCGAGGGCACCGGGCTGGGGCACTCCCCGGCCTCCAGGTACACGCTGACCTTGTAGCTGAGCTGGTCGCGGGCCTGCTCGGCGGTGAGCGCGGCGGCCTGGCCGGTCAGGTTGGCCGAGGAGACGGCCATCGGGCCGGTCTTGCGGAGCACTTCGAGCGCGACGGGGTGCAGCGGCATGCGCACGGCGACGGTGCCGCCGGTCTCGCCCAGGTCCCACTGCAGGCTCGGCGCCTGCTCGACGACGATCGTCAGCGCGCCGGGCCAGAACGCCTCGACCAGGTCGCGGGCCACCGACGGCAGCCGCATGACGAGCCCGTCGAGGGTGTGCCGGGAGCCGACGAGCACCGGCGGCGGCATGTGCCTGCCCCGGCCCTTGGCGCTGAGCAGGTTGGTCACCGCCCACGGCTTGAAGGCGTCGGCACCGATGCCGTACACCGTGTCGGTCGGCAGGACCACAAGGTCACCGGAGGAGACGGCGTCGATCGCGGCCTGGATTCCCCGATCACGTTCGACGACGTTGCGGCAGTCGTAGAGCCTCACGGTGAGCCAGTCTGTCATGCGCTGTTCGCATTCGGCACGCACGGCTCCCTCCCTGGGACGGTGAGGCGGCGACAGCGTTAAGAAGGTGCCCTTCCTCTACGGAAACCGTTAAGAAGGTGCCCTTCCTTTCCTGATGGCGGTGGTGAAGCGGGGGCGGCCGGCCAGGTCGGGGTGGGTGCGGACGTCGGTCCAGGCTGCGGCCAGGAGGGCGGACATGGCGGGGGTATGCGTGTCGTCGTGCTCGACCCCGAGGCGGCCGCCGTCGCGGAGCACCTCGGCGGCGCGCTCGATGAGCGCGGGGATGAGGTCGAGGCCCTCGGCGCCGGCGAAGACGGCCTCGGCGGGATCGTGGCCGACCTCCGGTGGCACGGCCGTGGCCAGCGGGACGTAGGGCGGGTTGCTCAGGACGAGGTCCACGGGCGCGGGGAGCGGGACGGTGCGCACGTCGCCGGGCAGCACCTCCACCCCGGTGCCGGTCGTGTTGCGGCGCAGCCAGGGCAGGGCGTCCTCGCTGCGCTCGACGGCGTACACGCGCGCGTCCGGGCGGGCGTCGGCGACCGCGATCGCCAGCGCGCCGGAGCCGCTGCACAGGTCCAGCACCACCGGGTCGGTCAGCCCGGCCAGCGCCTCGATCCCCCAGCGGGCCAGCAGCTCGGTCTCCGGGCGCGGGATGAAGACGCCGGGCCCGACCAGCAGCTCCCGGTCCAGGAACGGCGCGGTGCCGGTGAGGTGCTGCAACGGGATCCGCACCGCCCGCCGCCGCACCAGCTGGCCGAACTGCTCGGCCTGCGCGTCGCTCAGCGAGTCGATCAGCAGCAGGCGCCCCCGGGCGACGCCGAGGACATGTGCCGCGAGCAGCTCCGCCTCGACGCGAGGGGCGTCGATCCCGGCGGCGGCGAGTTCGGCGGCGGCCTGCCGGAGCTGGGCGGAGAGGACGGGCATCCGCCCACCGTAACCGCCTCCCCGGCCACCCCTCCCCCCGGTCACCCCGCGCCGGCCGCCCAAGGCCCGCCGAAGATCACCCAATCTGCCTGGCACATGGCCGAATGCGCGCTCAAGATACGCCCAGGTGCCAGGCAAGTCGGACGATCATCCGGAGGCCGAGGCGGGGCGGGTGGGCGGGAATCCGGTTGACCCCGGAACAGGGGCGCTGGGAGGGTCGCGGCATGTCATTGGTGGAGGCCCGAGGGCTGACGAAGATCTTCCGTCGGCCGCTGAAGGATCCGGGTCTACGGGGCGCCCTGAAGCATCTGGTGCAGCGAAGGTTCAAGGATTTCCGCGCGGTCGACGGGATCGACCTGTCCATCGAGGCCGGCGAGTCGGTGGCGTACGTGGGCCCCAACGGGGCCGGCAAGTCGACCACGATCAAGCTGCTCACCGGCATCCTGGTGCCGACGGCGGGCACGGTGTCGGTGGCGGGGCTGAACCCGAACGCCGACCGCGTCGCCAACGCGCGCAACATCGGCGTGCTGTTCGGCCAGCGCACGCAGCTGTGGTGGGACCTGCCGGTGCGCGAGTCGCTGGACCTGCTGCGCGACATGTACGACCTGAGCCCGGCCTTCTACAAGCAGCGGCTGGAACGGCTCGACGCCGTGCTCGGCCTGGGCGACCTGCTGCCCGTGATGTCCCGCAAGCTGTCCCTCGGCCAGCGTATGCGCGCCGACCTGGCCGCGGCCCTGCTGCACCAGCCGAAGATCGTGTACCTGGACGAGCCGACCATCGGCCTGGACATCGCGGTCAAGGACCGGGTCCGCGAGTTCCTGCGGGAGCTGCGCGCCGACGGCACCACGCTCATGCTGACCACACACGACCTGGGCGACATCGAGGACGTGTGCGAGCGGATCGTCATCATCGACGAGGGCCGCAAGATCTTCGACGGCCCGCTGGCCGAGATGAAGGACCGCTTCGCCCGGGTGCGCCGGATGCACCTGCAGCTGGCCGAGGTCACCCCGCTGGAGAAGCTGGCCGAGCGGCTGCCCGAGGTCGAGATCGTCGGCGGCGAGAGCCCGACCGAGGTGACGATCACGTTCGACCGGTTCCGGTACACCGCCGGGCGGGTCATCGCCGCGGTGCTGGACGTGGTCGAGGTCGGCGAGCTGCACCTGGACGAGCCCGCGATCGAGGACGTGGTGCGCAAGGTGTACGCCGGGGAGCTGCTGCGATGAAGCCGTATCTCGGGCTGCTGCGCATGTCGGCGCGCCGGATCCTGGCATACCGGATGAGTTCGGTGATCCTGTGGATCGGCGGGGCGACGTTCCTCGCGGGTTCGCTGGCGGTGTGGCACGCGCTGCTGGCCGACGGCGCAATCGGCGGTTACGACTGGGACCGGATGAAGGCGTACCTGCTGGTGGGCTGGGCAACCGGCGCGCTGGGCTCGGCGTACGGCGACTGGTGGATGGCCAACCGCATCCTCGACGGGCACGTGGCCACCGACCTGACCAAACCGCTGGACTACCAGTGGGCCCGGTTCAGCGAGCACATGGGCGGCCTGGCCACGGAGTTCATCGCGATCGCGGTGGCGGCCACGGCGGTGATGGCGCTCACCGACGGCCTGCCCCTGCCCGGACCCGGCCAGGCGCTGCTGTTCGTGCTGAGCTTCCTGATGGTCGCGCCGCTGAAGTTCGCCATCGCGTACATCACCACCATGGTCTGCTTCTGGACCCAGAACTTCATGGGCGTCTCCTGGGCCAAGGACGCGATCGTGACGCTGTTCTCCGGCGCGCTGATCCCGCTGGCGCTGCTGCCCGCCTGGCTGGCCGGACCGGCGTCGGTGCTGCCGTTCGCCAGCATCACGGCCACCCCGGCCGCGATCTTCCTGGAGCAGGCCACCGGCTGGGAGGCGCTGCGGCTGCTGGCCGTCCAGGCGGCCTGGGTGGTGGCGCTGTGGTGGGGCGCCCGGCTCATCTGGCGGCGCGCGCTGCGCGCCCTGACCGTCCACGGAGGCTGACGTGCGCCGGGTGTTACGGATCTACCGGCGCAGCCTGGGCGCGCACCTGCGCGCGGTGCTGGAGTACGAGGCCGACTTCTGGATCCTCGTGGTCGCCGGGCTGCTCTTCCAGGTGCTCAACCTGGTCTTCCTGAGCGCCGTGTTCGCGCACGTGCCCGCGCTCAACGGCTGGTCCTACCCGGAGGCGGTGCTGCTGGCCGGGACCTTCGGCTTCATCAACGGGCTCGGCCCGCTGTTCTTCGAGGGCACCTGGCGCCTGGCCCGGCGCATCAACCACGGCGAGCTGGACTACCCGCTGGTGCGCCCGGTCAACGTGCCGGTGCAGGTGATCAGCGGCGGCATCGGCATGCACGGGTTCGGCGACGTCGTCGGCGGCGGCGCGATGATCGGCTGGGGGCTGGCCAACGCGGGCATCGAGTGGACGCCCGTCAAGGTCGTGGGCGGACTGTTGATGCTGGTCAGCTCGGCGACGATCCTGCTGTCGCTGATCGTCATCGGCAACGCGGTGTCGTTCTGGGTCGGCGGGCCGCACCCGGTCTTCGCGATGACGCTGATCCGGACCGCCGACATGGCCAAGTACCCGATCACCATCTACGGCGTCGCGGTGCGCGCGGCCTTCACGGTGCTGGTGCCGTACGCCTTCATCAGCTTCTTCCCCGCCACCTGGGTGCTGGACAAGGAGCACTCCTGGATCGGCCTGCTCACCCCGCTGATGGCCGCCTACTGCGTCTGGCTGGCCCGCACCGTCTTCCGCGCCGGCCTCCGCCGCTACGACTCCGCCGGCCACTGAACCCCACCCCGCCGGGCGCCGAAGATCACGTCGATCTTGCGCGAAATGTTAGGGATATGCCCGAAAAGGGCGTGTCGCACCCACAGTTCACGCAAGATCGACGCACTTATGAGGCGCGGCCGACGGTCAGGAGCGGGAGAGTTCCGTGTCGCCGGCGAGGCGGGCGGTGCGGTCGGCGGTGGTGAGGGCTTCGAGGACGCCGTCCATGTCGCCGGCGATGGCGAGGTCCAGGTTGTACGCCGTGTAGCCGATGCGGTGGTCGGTGATGCGGTTCTGGGGGTAGTTGTAGGTGCGGATGCGCTCGGAGCGGTCTACCGTGCGGATCTGCGCTTTTCTGGCGTCGGCGGCGGCGGCCAGGGCCTGCTCCTCGGCGAGCTGGGCCAGCTTGGCGCGCAGCATGCGCATCGCCTTGTCCTTGTTCTGGAGCTGGGAGCGCTCGTTCTGGCAGGTGACGACGGTGCCGGTGGGCAGGTGGGTGATGCGTACGGCCGAGTCGGTGGTGTTGACGGACTGGCCGCCGGCGCCCTGCGAGCGGTAGACGTCGATGCGCAGGTCGTTGGTGTCGATGTCGATCTCGGCCTCCTCCGCCTCGGGCATGACCAGCACGCCCGCGGCGGAGGTGTGGATGCGGCCCTGGGACTCGGTGGCGGGGACGCGCTGCACGCGGTGCACGCCGCCCTCCCACTTGAGCCGGGACCAGACGCCGTTGCCGCCGTCGGGCAGGCCGCGGGTCTTGATGGCGACCGAGACGTCCTTGACGCCGCCCAGGTCCGACTCCTGCGAGTCGAGCACCTCGGTGAGCCAGCCGCGCCGCTCGGCGTAGCGCAGGTACATGCGCAGCAGGTCGCCCGCGAACAGCGCGGACTCCTCGCCGCCCTCACCGGACTTGATCTCCAGGATCACGTCCTTGGCGTCGTTGGGGTCACGCGGCGCGAGCAGCTCGGCGAGCTTCTCCTCCAGGTCCGGCAGCCGCTGCTCCAGGCTGACCGCCTCGGTGGCGAAGTCGGGGTCGATCGCGGCCAGCTCGCGGGCGGCTTCCAGATCCGCACGGGCCGAGTCCAGCTCGGCGGCGGTCTTGTGGATCGGGGTGAGCTCGGCGAAGCGCCGCCCCACCCGCCGCGCCTCCGCCTGGTCGGCGTGGATCGCCGGGTCGGCCAGCCGCGCCTCCAGCTCCGCGTACTCGGCCAGCAGCGCGGTGAGTCGCTCGTTACTCATGTCCGAATCCTCACTCCACAGCGGTATGACCTGCAACAGCACAACGCCCGCCCCGTCGGTGACGGAGCGGGCGCGGGCACGGCTGCTACTTGGCGTCCTTCTTCTGGACCTTGGCGTACTTGGCCTGGAACTTGGCCACCCGGCCGGCCGTGTCGAGCACACGCTGCTTGCCCGTGTAGAACGGGTGGCAGGCGCTGCAGGTCTCGGCGTGGATCTGACCGCCCTTGGCGGTGCTGCGGGTGGTGAAGGTGTTGCCGCAGGAGCAGGTGACGGTGGTCACGTCGTACTGCGGGTGGATACCGGACTTCATAGCCGCGGTCCTTTCGTTTCATGGGCGCTGGGTCGCTGTCAGCACTGCCGGACGCTCGTCCGGACAGCTCGGGCGTGAACCAGTCCCGGTGGCGACTGACCAGTATGCCATCCACCCCGGTCGCGCTTCGCAGCGGCTAACTCGGCTGCGTTTCGCGAGGAAGTCTCGTAGCGTCACCGGCCATGTCCCCCATCGCAACAACGACCCTCGCCGCCATGTTCCCGCCCGGGGCACTGGACCGTGCCGTGGCCGATGGGCTCGTCCGCGCGCAGGTCCACCCGGCCCTGCCGCTGACCATCTGGAACTACACCGAGAAGTGCACCTACGCGAACGCGTGGGACGAGGTGACACTCGCGTGCCGCGGGTTGGTCACTGATGCGTCCGGCGCGGTGCTGGCCCGTCCCCTGGTCAAGTTCTTCAACCACGGGCAGCCGGGCGCGGCCGTGATCGGCCTGGACGAGCCGGTCGTCGTCACCGATAAGGCGGACGGCTCGCTGGGCATCGTGTACCCCACCCCGGACGGCCCGGCGGTGGCCACCCGCGGCTCGTTCGCGTCGGTGCAGGCGCAGCACGCGACCCGGCTGCTGCGCGAGCGCTACCCGCACTGGGCGCCGCCGGCCGGGTTCACCGTGCTCGTGGAGATCATCTACCCGGGGAACCGGATCGTGGTCGACTACGGGCGGCTGGACGACCTGATGCTGCTCGGCGCGGTGGAGATCGCCACGGGCCGGTCGTTTCCGCCCGGCGCGGTCGCGGACTGGCCGGGCCCGGTGGTGGAGACGTTCGCGTACGCCACGTTCCGCGACGCGCTCGCCGCACCGGCGCGGCCGGGGCGGGAGGGCCTGGTCGTGCACGCGGTCGGCCCGGACACCCGGATCAAGCTCAAGTACCCCGAGTACGTCGACCTGCACCGGGTGGTGACCGGCCTGAACGCCCGCGTGGTGTGGGCGGCGCTGGGCGCGGGCGCGACCGTGGCCGAGATCGCCGAGCCGCTGCCCGACGAGTTCCACCCGTGGGTCACCGACCTGGCGACCCGGCTCACGGCGGGCCTCGACGAGCTGGAGAAGCGGGTCGCGGCCACGCACGAGGAGATCGTCGCCGGGCTGCCGGACGGCTGGTCCCGCAAGGACTACGCCATGGTCGCCGGGCGGCACGAGCTGCGCGGATACCTGTTCGCACACCTCGACGGCAAGGCGTACCGCCGCCAGCTGTGGGAGGAGCTCAAGCCCGACGCGGACGAGACGCCGCACGGCCGTACCTTCGACGACGAGTAGCACGACAAGGAGACACGATGCCCACCCTCACCATCACCCGGGGCCTGCCCGGCTCGGGCAAGACCACGTGGGCGAAGGCGCAGCCGGGCGTCCGGGTCAACCGGGACGACCTGCGCCGCATGCTGCACGGCGGCAACCTCGGTGAGGGCTGGGCGGAACGGCAGGTCACCGTCGCCCAGCGGGCGCAGGTCGAGGCGCTGCTCAAGGCGGGTGCCGACGTGGTCTGCGACGACACCAACCTGCGCGCCAAGGTGGTCCGCGAGCTGGCCGAGCTGGCGGTGGACTGCGGCGCGCAGGTGGTGCTGCGCGACTTCACCGACGTGCCGCTGGAGGTCTGCCTGGAGCGCGACGCGGCCCGGCCCGAGAGCGAGCGGGTCGGCCCCGAGGTCATCCTGCGCATGCACGAGCGTTTCCTGGCCGGGCGCCGGGAGCCGCTCGTGCTGCCGCAGGCCGGGCCGCGCCTGGTCTACACCCCGCCCGCGGACAAGCCCCGGGCGGTGCTGGTCGACCTGGACGGCACCGTCGCGCTGATGGGCGACCGCAGCCCGTACGACCACACCCGGGTGCACCTGGACGAGCCGCACCAGCCGGTGATCGACGCGGTGCGCGCTCTGCACGCGGCCGGGCACACGATCATCTACTGCTCCGGCCGGGTAGACGCGGCCCGCGCGGGCACGCAGGCGTGGCTGGAGAAGTACGTCGGGGTGCCGTACGCGGCGCTGCACATGCGCGGCAACGGGGACCAGCGCAAGGACTCCGTGGTCAAGCGCGAGATCTTCGAGCGCGAGATCCGGGAGCACTGGTACGTCGTGTGCGTGCTGGACGACCGCAACCAGGTCGTACGCATGTGGCGCGAACTCGGCCTGACCGTGTTCCAGGTGGCCGAGGGCGACTTCTGAGCCCGGACCGCCGCCGCATGCTCGACGGCGGCGGTCCGGGTTCCTACCATGGATTGACAGCGAGCAGTACGAGAGGGCTGTCCAATGACCCGGCCGTCCCAGCGGATCACCCATGACGGGACCGCCCTCGTGCTGCCCACCGCCGTGACGGTCACCCCCGACGAGTACGACGCCCTGCCCCCGGATCCCCGGATCGAGCTCGTGGACGGAGTGCTGCACGTCATGACGCCCCCCACCACGCGCCACCAGATCGTCATGATGCGGCTCGTGCAGGGCCTGCTGCGCCGCTGCCCGGACCACCTGCTCGCGCTGCACGAGCAGGAGATCCGGCTCGCCGACGACCACCGGCGCAACCCGGACGTGCTGGTGGTGCGCCGCGCCGCGGTGAACCTCGACTGGTTCAGCTTCTCCCCCAAGGACGTGCTGCTGGCCGTGGAGGTGGTCAGCCCCGGCACGCAGACCGCCGACCGCAAGCACAAGCCGGCCGAGTACGCCGACGCGGGCATCCCGTTCTACTGGCGCGTCGAGCCGCTGCCCGACTTCACGGTGCACACGTACCAGCTCGACGAGACCGACGTGTACGAGTCCACCGGCACCTTCACCGCCGCCGACGTCATCACCGTCGCCCGCCTCGACTGGGCCGCCCTCCCCGTCACCGACCTCATCCCCTGACCCACCCCTCCACCCCGCCGCCCACCCTCGCCGTCGCGTGGGCCCGCGGTTTCAGGGAAAGTGCACGAATCCCGGCCCGCATTGCCGCAGTTTCCCCGAAACTGCAGCGCACCAAGGGGCGTGGCGCGCCGCGAGCGTCGCGGGTGGGGGTCTGTGGGCGTGGGCGGTGCAGAAGCGGGGCGGGCCCGCACCGGCTGGCGCGGGCCCGCGTGAGGGTGGTGGTCAGGACACCGTGATGGTGGCCGACGTGGTGACCGCGTTGACGGTGACCGTCAGGGTGGCGGTGCCGGGACGCAGGGCGGTGACCTGGCCGGTGGCCGGGTCGTAGACCGCCACAGCGGACCTGGGCGCACTGTGGGCGGGGCCGATGTGCACCGTGCCGGACCAGTCCGCCGACACCGGGTAGGCGACCGGCACCTGCCGCCCCGCCTGGGTGACCACGGCCGACACCGGGCCGGAGGCGCCCACGGCGAGCGAACCGGGCGCGGTCAGCGCCAGTTCGTCGACGTGCGGGCGGATCTCGGCGTGGAACCAGTCGCTGACCCCGGCCTGCGGGTACAGCCGCGGCACCAGCCACTCCAGCGGCGTGACCGGGTCGACGCCGATCATGGTCCAGCCGGTGAACCCGCCCTCGGCGGCCGACGTCGACGGCGCCTTGCCCGAGTTCCCGTTGATCAGGTACGGCACGCCGTCGATCTCGCTCGCCGCGAACGTGCCCACGTGGCTGTTGACCATCGCGGCGCCCTTGCCGGAGGTCCACTGGAAGTCGGCCAGCCACCGCTCCACGGTCGCCACCTCCTTGGCCTCGGCCAGCTCGCTGGCCTGGACCGGGGTGGGGTCGCGCGGCGGGTGGTGGAAGAACACCGCGACCGAGCCGACCGCCGGGTCGTCGGCCGCCTCGTCCAGCGCCTTACGCAGCATCAGCACCTGGTCGAAGCCGCCGCCGCGCAGCGTGCCCTTGGACGAGTCGAGCATGACCAGGCGAGTGCCCCGGTGGTCGACGACCCGGTGGGTGTCGCCGAACACGGCCCGGAAGTTGTCCAGGTTGCCCGGTCCCATGATCTCGTGGTTGCCGGGCACGTAGTAGTACGGCAGCGTGCCGCCCAGCTCCTCGTCGAGGATCTGCTTGGCCAGCGCGATGTCGGCCGGGGCGGCCTCGTCGACGAAGTCGCCGTTGATGACGAGGAAGTCCGGCGCGGCCGCCTTGATCTCGCGCAGCGTGCGGCGTGCGTTGCGGACCAGGTCGCTGTCCGGGTTGCGGGCCACGAACTGGGCGTCGGACATGACCGCGAAGCGCCACTGCTCGTCCGCGGCGGCCCCGTCCCGGATCACGAAGTCACGCCGGTATGCCGGGTCGGCGGGCACGTCGATCTCGGCCGGGAGCTTCACCGCGAGGTCGTCGATGACGATCGCGTTGGTGTAGGACGCCTCCGGCTTGGTCTCCGCCGGGTAGAACCAGCGGAACTTCAGCGGGTACTGCAGCCCGGCCGGCACCGGGAACTCGATCTTCTGCCAGCCGCTCCTCGTCAGGTACGGGCCGCTGAACGCCGGGACCAGCGCCCCCGTGCCGTCGTAGACCTGCATCCGGGCCCACTCGCCGCGACCGGCCTCCGGATTCACCCACATGCTCACCGCGAGCGGCTGTCCGGGCAGCTCGATCAGGGCGGGCGGGGTGGCGTACGACGTGCGCGTGCCGGTGGACTGGGTGAAGTCGTACGACATGCGCAGGCCCTGCCCGTCGTGGCCGGGTGCCGCGGCGACCGCGCAGGTGGCGCGCGCGGTGGTGCACTTCCACGCGGCGGCGTCGTCGAAGTTCGCGACGACGACCTCCCGCGCGCCGACGGTGACGCCGACCCGCGTGGTGAACCCGTCCACGGTCAGCGCGACGACGGTGCCGCCGTCGGCCTTGCCGGTGACCTTGAAGCCGCCCGCGCCGTCCGGCGCGATGTCCACGATCGTGGTGTCGTAGGACAGGGTCACCTCGCCGGGCTCGATCGGGGCGCTCTGTGCGTCCCGGTCGAAGCCGAGCACGCCGAAGCTGCCGGTGCCGCCGACGCCGGCCAGCGACAGCCGCCCGGCCGTCGGGCTGATCCGGGTGAGCGGGTTGAGCACGGTCAGGCCGAGCTTGCCGGTGGCGGTGCCCCGGTACGCGGTGACCGTCGCGCTGCCGGGTGCGAGCGCCCTGAACGCGCCGCCCTCGACCCGGCCGATCGGCGGGAAGACCAGCCAGGACGGGTCGCCCGCGGCGGGGCCGTAGGTCTCGTCGTACCCGGCGGCGGTGAGCTTGCGGGTGTGGCCGGGGAAGACCCGGTCGGGCCGCCCGCCGCGTACGTCGTTGAGGGTGGGCGCGGCCATCGGCGCGGTCGCGGTCTCCACCCAGAAGCCGCGCAGCTCACCGCTGCCGACCGGCGACAGCACGGCCAGGCCGTTCGGGGTGGGCCGCTCGGTGCCGTCCGAGGGTGCGTTCTCGATCTGCGGAGCGGCCGTGCCGGGCTCGCGGGCGAGCATCGTCGACGAGCCCCCGCCGTCCAGGTTGAGCGCGTCGTGCGCGCCGAGCCGCTGCATCATCACGGCCAGGTCGCGCAGCGTCAGCCCGTGGCTGTCGGCCTGCCGCCCGTCCACCGTGAGCAGGTACATCTTCGTGCCGGTGGCGTCGAAGCCGACCGCGCTGCGCGGATTGTCCGCGTCCACCGCCGCCTCGGGCGAGATCTGCCCGCCGCGCACCAGCCAGACGTTGCCGCCGATGGCGGTGCTCAGCTCGCCGCCGTCGGAGCTGCGCGGCCGGTAGCCGACCTGCACCCGGGTGCCCGGGGTCAATGCGGCGAGCGCGTCCGCGCCCGTCTCCCGGCCGAGCAGGACCTGCGTGCCCTCGGCGATCGCGCCGCTGCCGGGCGTCGCGGAGACGGACTCGACGACGCCGTCGCGCAGCACGACCTCGGTGGCCCGGCTCGCGCCGGTGACCGGGCGGCCGCGGCTGAAGGTGCCCCACAGGCCGGTGTACACGCCGACCGCGTTCGCGCCCAGCACGTGCGTGTTGAAGCCGGACAGCGCGATCGGCGCGGCCCCGTCGGGCGTGGCGGTGCCCTCGAAGTACACCTCGACCAGGCGGCCCACGTCGCCGGCGGTGAAGCCGACGGCCTTGTGGTGCCCGGCGATCGGGGCCTGGATCAGCTCGCCGTCGCGGATGCCGACGCCCTGGGCCGCGCCGGAGTTGTTGATGTCGAAGAAGTCGCCGTTGATCCCGCCCACGACGCGGCGGTCGCCACGTGCGGCGACCTGCTGGGACAGCGGCTGGGTGGCGGCGACCGCGCCGGGGAACACGTAGTCGACGGTGGCGCTGCCGGACAGGTCGACGGTCAGCGCGTCGGCCCGCAGGAAACCGCGCGCGTCGTACCGGTCGAACGAGGTCAGCGTGACACCCGGCGCGACCGGGCGGGTGCTGGTCGGGGTGTCCACGTAGTCGGGTCCGGTGACGACCTCGCCGTAGGGATCGGTGGCGGGGCCGAACAGCGGGGCGGCCGCGGCGGGCGCCGGGAGAGCGGCGGCGGCCGTGGCCAGGGCGGTGAGGGCGAGCAGCAGGGGGCGTATGCGCCTGCGCGGGGGCACGGTTCCTCCCGGGGATGAGGGGTGGCTGCCGTGTAGTGCAGCCCGGTCCGGAGGAGGCCGCACGGCAGCGCGGATGCCTGAAGGAAAACTTCAGACGAACACTAGTCCCCGAAAGGTAGTTGCACATCCCCCGATTTTCTCGGCCGTACCCGCAGAAGAAAGAGGGCCGGCACCTCGCGGTGCCGGCCCTCTCGCCGTCTTCGCTGCTGACGTCACTCGCCGGGAGTGGTCTTCGCGATCTGCATCAGGAACTCGATGTTGGTCCGGGTCTGCTTCAGCTTGTCCAGCAGCAGATCCAGGGCCGCCTGCGAGTCCAGCGAGTGCAGGACCTTGCGGAGCTTGTGCACGATGACCAGCTCCTCCGGCGCCAGCAGGATCTCCTCCTTGCGGGTGCCGGACGGGTCGATGTCGATGGCCGGGAAGATGCGCTTGTCGGCGATCTTCCGGTCGAGCTTGAGCTCGGCGTTACCCGTGCCCTTGAACTCCTCGAAGATGACCGTGTCCATCATGGAGCCCGTCTCCACCAGCGCCGTGGCGAGGATGGTGAGCGAGCCGCCGTTCTCGATGTTGCGGGCCGCGCCGAGGAAGCGCTTGGGCGGGTAGAGCGCGGTCGAGTCGATACCACCGGACAGGATACGGCCGGAGGCCGGCGCCGCCAGGTTGTAGGCCCGGCCCAGCCGCGTGATCGAGTCCAGCAGCACCACCACGTCGTGACCCAGCTCGACCAGGCGCTTGGCCCGCTCGATCGCCAGCTCGGCGACGGTGGTGTGGTCCTGCGGCGGCCGGTCGAACGTCGAGGCGATGACCTCGCCCTTGACCGAGCGCTGCATGTCGGTGACCTCTTCAGGCCGCTCGTCGACCAGCACGACCATCAGGTGGCACTCGGGGTTGTTGTTCGTGATCGCGTTCGCCAGCGCCTGCAGGACCATGGTCTTGCCGGCCTTGGGCGGGGACACGATCAGCGCACGCTGGCCCTTGCCGATCGGCATGACCAGGTCGATGACCCGGGTGGTCAGGATGTGCGGCTCGGTCTCCAGGCGCAGGCGCTCCTGCGGGTACAGCGGAGTGAGCTTGTAGAACTCGGAACGGCGGCGGGCCTCCTCGGGCTCCATGCCGTTCACGGTGTCCAGGCGCACGAGCGGGTTGTACTTGTCGCGCCGCTGCTCGCCGTCGCGGGCCGTCTTCACGGCACCGGTGATGGCGTCACCGCGGCGCAGGCCGTACTTCTTCACCTGCGACATCGACACGTAGACGTCGTTCGGGCCGGAGAGGTAGCCGGTGGTCCGGACGAAGGCGTAGTTGTCGAGCACGTCGACGATGCCGGCGACCGGCACGAGCACGTCGTCCTCGGCCACCTGCGGCTCGCCGCCGCCACCGACGCTCTCGCCGCGCTCGCGGCCGCGCCGGCGGTCCCGGAACCGGCTGCGCCGGCCACGGCGGCCGTCGCCGTCCTCGTCACCGTCGAACCCGGCGTCGCGCTCCCCGCGGTTGCCGTCGCGCTCGCCACGGTTACCGTCACGGTCGCCGCGGTTGGCGTTGCGCTCGCCCCGCTCGGCACGGTCACCGCGCTCGGCACGGTCTCCACGCTCGGCACGCTCGCCCCGCTCGCCCCGCTCGGCACGGTCACCGCGGTCGCCACGCTCGGCACGGTCTCCACGCTCACCGCGCTCGCCCCGCTCCCGGCGGGACTCACGACGGCTCTCCCGGCCCTCGGCCGGCGCCTCCGCCTCACCACGCGGCTCCGGCGCGTTGCGGCGGCCACGCCGCTCGCCTCGCTGCTCGGTGCCCTCGGCAGCGGCCGCGGGCTCGCCCGCGGACTCGCGGACCTCGGCCCGCACCTCCTCGCGAGCCGGTGCCGCGGCCGCGGCCACATCAGCACGGGGGCGCGGAGCGCCGCCGCCCTGGCTGGCCGTGATCGCGGCGATCAGCTCGCCCTTACGCATTCGCGCGGTGCCGGTGATTCCCAAACCCGCTGCCATCGTCTGCAGCTCCGGCAGCAGCTTCGCGGAGAGTCCGCTGCCGGCGGAGCGGCGGCGCCGGCCGGTGGAGGCGTCGTCAGCGACGTGGGAGACATCCGACGTCACGCCGGTGGTGTCGCTCAATGGATTCCTTCCCTCGATTGGCCGGGGCAGCCCGGGTCTTGGTGAGACAGTTGGCGGCCGGGCGGCCTCGGAACCCGTTGGTGCTCGTCGCGAGCCCTACGGGGGTTTTCGCGCAACCTCGACGGCGTTCCGGAGCCGTCCATTGACGACTTCGCGGACACGCCTGGAGCGTGCGATCAGTCTGCGGCAGCAGGCATAGGACTGGGGGTGGACGGCCGTCTGGCAAACGGTATCCGTCTGAACCGAGCTCCGGTTGCGCCGCCCCGCTAGATCGGGCGCTTCGCGGCTGTGCTGCCTAGAGCGTAATCAACGACTGAGACCAGCGGCAACACCGGGCTACTCGGCGTGTCTGAACTGCTGCAAAAGCGAGGTGAAACGCCCCGGTTTCTATCCCGGGATCCTACCTGCCGAGACACGGGCTCCACCAGAGAAAACCGGCAGAGTGTGCGCCAGCCAACTCCCACCGAGGTCGAAACCGGATGGCAGGGCCGATAGCGCCAGCACGGTCGGCCCGGCGCCGCTCACCACGGCGGCGACGCCCACCTCCCGCAGACGTGCAACCAGCGCGGCGGTCTCCGGCATTCCCGCCGCCCGGTAATTCTGGTGCAGCCGGTCCTCGGTGGCCTCGAACAGCAGGTCGGGGGCGCTGGTCAGCGCGTGCACCAGCAGCGCCGAGCGGCCCGCGTTGAACGACGCGTCCGCGTGCGGCACGGCCCCCGGCAGCGCGGCGCGGGCGTGCGCGGTCAGGCCGCGTACGGCGGGCACGAACACGGTCGGCCGGATCTCCGGCGCCACCGGCAGCGACACGGCGCGCGCGCCGCCCGCCTCGGTCCAGGCGATGGTGAAGCCGCCGAGCAGGCACGGCGCGATGTTGTCCGGGTGGCCCTCCAGCCGGCCCGCGATCCGGACCTCGTCGGCCCGGCTCAGCCGGCCGCCGGCCAGCGCGTTGGCCAGGGTCACCCCGGCGACGATGGCGGCGCTGGACGAGCCCAGCCCGCGCGCCTGCGGGATGCGGTTGCGGCAGTGCAGCGCCAGCCCGGACGGCTGCGCGCCCAGCTCGGCGAAGGTCTCCCGCATCGCATGCACGATCAGGTGCGTCTCGTCCTGCGGCAGCTCGCCCGCGCCCTCGCCGGTGACCTCGACCGTGGTCTTGCCGCCCTCGGGGACCCAGGCGGTGACCTCGTCGCAGAGGTCCAGGGCCAGGCCCAGGGCGTCGAACCCCGGCCCGAGGTTGGCGCTGGTCGCGGGCGCGAGGACGGTGTACGCCCCGGCCGGGAAGGAGATCGTCACGCGGTCATCGTAGGGGTGCGCGGGTTGCCGCTTCTCGATACGGTGTCCGAGTTGCCCACCCCTCGGGAGATCTCGTGGAATCCTCGTTCGACGTAGGCATGCTCGGCTACGCCCTGCCGCAGCTGATCGGCGCGGTGCCGTTCCTGGTCGGCCTGATCCTCGCGCTGACCATGCGGGTCCGGCTCGGCGCCGTGGCCACCGGGCTCACCATGACCGCCTGCGTGCTCGGCATCGTCGGCGTGCTCATCAGCACCTGGTGGGGACTGTGGGGCATCCGCACGGTGTACGAGGACTTCGACTCGCCGATGAACGCGGTCGCGGCCGTCAACGTGGTGCTCGGCCTGCTGCACCTGCTCTGGCTCTCGCTGCTGGTGGCGGCGGTGTTCGCCGGCCGGCGGCACGCGGTCGTGGTGCGCGACGCGGTGCCCGCGCCGGACTCGCCGCTCTGATCGTCGGGATCGGACCCGGCGGGCCTAGCCGTCCGCCGGGTCCTCCTCATCGGCCGCGTCCGCCGGCGGTGGTCCGGCGGCGGCGCGGTCGGGCTGCCGCCCCGCCGACCGCAGCGCGGCCCGCAGGGCGTACTCGATCTGCGCGTTGACGCTGCGCAGGTCGTCCGCCGCCCAGCGGGCCACCGCGTCGTACACCGCGGGATCGAGCCGCAGCAACAGTTTCTTGCGTTCAGGCACCGGGCCGTCCTCAGTAGAGGGAGCCCGTGTTGACGACGGGCTGCGCGTTGCGGTCGCCGCAGAGCACCACCAGCAGGTTGGACACCATGTGCGCCTTGCGCTCCTCGTCCAGCTCGACCACACCCTGCTCGCTCAGCTGCTCCAGCGCGCTGGAGACCATGCCGACCGCGCCCTCCACGATCGTCGACCGCGCCGCGACGATCGCCTGCGCCTGCTGGCGCGCCAGCATCGCCTGCGCGATCTCCGCAGCATAGGCGAGATGGGTGATCCGCGACTCGACCACCTCGACCCCGGCCAGCGCCACCCGCTCCCGCAGCTCGGCGGTCAGCTCGTCGCTGACGGCGGCGCTGTCCCGCAGGCTGGTCCGGCCGCTGCCGTGCGCCTCGTACGGGTAGCTGGTCGCCAGGTGCCGCACCGCGGTCTCCGCCTGCACCTCGACGAAGTGCGCGAAGTCGTCGACGGCGAACTTGGCCGCGTAGGTGTCGACCACCCGCCAGACGACCACCGCGGCGATCTCCACCGGGTTGCCGTCGGCGTCGGAGACCTTGAGCCGGTTGGACTCGAAGTTGCGCACCCGCTTGGAGATCTTGCTCTTCTCGGTCAGCGGCCAGGTCCAGTGGAACCCGGGCTCGCCGATCGAGCCGACGTACTTGCCGAAGAACTGGATGACCCGCGCGTCGTTCGGGCTGATCACGATGAACCCGGTGCCGATCAGCACCAGCAGCAGCGTGCCGACGACGACGGCGACGCCCAGCAGGGCGTCGTTGTTCGGCGCGTCCTGGCTGACCGCGATGAAGCCGATCGTGGCGCCCAGCACCAGCAGCGACACCAGCACCATGATGAACCCGGAGATCCGGAACGCCCGCTTCTGCATGGCGCCTCCCCCTACTATCGAAGTGATATCACCAAGCTAGCAGGGCATGTCAAGCGCCTTCGTCAGTCGGCCAGCGCCGGCGCCGGGGTGGGGATGCGGCGGGTGACCAGGAACCAGCCCACCGCGTAGGTCAGCGTGGTGAAGCCGCAGCAGGCGACCAGCACCCGCCAGTCCACCGAGTCCACGAACGCGCCCACCACCAGCTGCGACGCGGTCACCGCGAGCATCGCGATCATCGTGTCGGTGGCGTTGACCCGGCCGCGCAGCTCGTCGGGCACCTGCTGGGCGATGGCGAAGTTCGACATCACCCAGTTGCCGCCGCCCGCCGCGTGTGCCACGAAGACCCCCGCCAGCACCAGCGGGAACCAGCCCGCCCCGGCCACACCGAGGTAGACCAGCCCGTAGGTCGACATGGACAGCGCCAGCGCCGGGAACAGCCAGTGCGGCCGGGCCAGCGCGGCCCGGAACAGGAAGGGGCCGACCAGGCTGCCCAGGCCGCGTACGGCGAACATCAGGCCCAGCCCGCGCGCGCCCACCCCGAACGTCGCCGCGATGAACGGGAACGTCGCCAGCAGGCCGTTGCCGGTGCCCACCGCCGACTTCACCGTCACCAGCGCCAGCAGCCGCGGCTCGCGGCGCAGGTAGCCCAGCGCCTCCCGGATCGCCGCGAACGCCGGGCGGGGCTGCGCCGCGACCAGCTCCTGCATGGGCCGCTTGATACGCGAGGTCAGCAGCGCCGACGTGGCCAGGCTGACCGCGACCAGCCCGAAGCAGGCGTACGGCGACAGCCACTCGGTGACCAGGCCGCCCAGCGACGAGGCCACGATGGTCATGGTGCCCCAGGCCGTGCCGTTCACCGCCATCGCCGGGCCCATGTCCGCCGGCTCCACCAGGTTCGGCACCGCCGCGTTGGCGGCGGGGGTGTAGAACGCCTTCGCCGTGGCCAGCGCGGCCAGCGCCACCAGCGCGATCGGGCCCGCCGCGGGGCCGCGCACCAGAAACAGGCCGCCGACGGCGAGCAGCGCGGACAGGTTCGAGACGATCAGGATCAGCTTGCGGTCGAACCGGTCCGCGATGGTGCCCGCGTACGGCAGCAGCAGCGCGACCGTGCCGGTCTCCACCGCCAGCGCCAGCCCGCCCCAGAGCCCCTGCCCCGTCTCCCTGTTCAGCAGCACCAGCAGCGGCACCATGACGAACCAGTCGGCGCCGAAGACGATGACCTCGGCGAGGAAGAGACGCCGGAAGTCGGCGCTACGCGTAAGGACCCTGAGCACGAAGGCACCGTACACCTGGGATCATCCCACTGGTGCGCTGGCCACCCTGTGATCTGCTGCGCGCCGCCTCCGGCGGCTGGTCAGGCGAGTCCGAGTTCGCGGGCGGCGGTCAGCGGGTCGTTGCCGATGGTGGTGGGGGCGGGGGCCGTGGAGATGGCCCACTCGGGGTCCTTGAGGCCGTGGCCGGTCACCGTGCAGACGATGCGCGAGCCGTGCGGGACCTTGCCCGCCGCGCTCGCCTGGAGCAGGCCCGCGACGCTCGCCGCCGAGCCCAGCTCGACGAAGACGCCGACCTCGCGGGCGAGCAGCCGGTACGCCGAGAGGATCTCGCGGTCGGTGACCGCGTCGATGAGGCCGCCCGACGCGTCGCGCGCGTCCAGCGCCTTGGTCCACGAGGCGGGGTTGCCGATCCGGATCGCGGTCGCGATCGTGGACGGGTTCGCCACCACCTGGCCGTTGACGATCGGGGCGGAGCCCGCGGCCTGGAAGCCGTACATCTTCGGGGCCTTCGAGGCGTTGCCCGCCGCGACGTCCTCCTGGTAGCCCATCCAGTACGCGCTGATGTTGCCGGCGTTGCCGACGGGCAGGCAGTGGATGTCCGGCGCGTCGCCGAGCGCCTCGACGATCTCGAACGCGGCCGTCTTCTGGCCGTGCAGCCGGTCGATGTTCACCGAGTTGACCAGCGCCACCGGGTAGTCCTGCGCCAGCTTGCCGGCCATCCCGAGGCAGTCGTCGAAGTTGCCGCTGACCTGGAGCAGCTTCGCACCGTGTACCAGCGCCTGGGCCAGCTTGCCCAGGGCGATCTTGCCCTGGGGCACCAGGACGGCGCAGGTGATGCCGGCGCGCGCGGCGTAGGCCGCGGCGCTGGCCGAGGTGTTGCCGGTGGAGGCGCAGATGATGGCCTTGGCGCCGTGCTCGACGGCGGTGGACACCGCCACCGTCATGCCCCGGTCCTTGAACGAGCCGGTCGGGTTGGCGCCCTCGACCTTCAGGTACACGTCACAGCCGGTGCGGTCGGACAGCACCGGGGCGGGGACCAGCGGGGTGTTCCCCTCGTGCAGCGTGATCACGGGCGTCTTCGAGGTCACCGGCAGGCGGTCCCGGTACTGCTCGATCAATCCACGCCACATGCTGGTCTCCTTACCGAGTGTCATCGAGTACCTTGCCCGGTCGCCGACCGGATCACCACTCAGGTTCCACCCTCCGGGACGTTACCCCTCCTGATACAGCGTCCGCTTCTCGCCGCCGTGTTGCACGCACGAGCCGCCCCGGCCGCCCGACTTGCTGAACGTCCCGTCCTCGCACTGGACCACCTGACCCTTGCCGTGCCAGAAGTTCTTGACGCACTCGAAGTAGTCGCAGAAGGCGGCGTCCGGCTCGGTGATCGGCTCCCCCTCGCAGAACGTGTACCCCCAGGGGTTCTCCAAAGCTTCGCAGTAGGCCACCGGATCGGCCGCGACCGCCGAGGGCGACGGCGAACGCCACGCCGGCGACCGGGTGGGCGTGGTGGAGGGTTGCGGCCTGCGCGCCGGCTCCGGTGACCGCTCGGGTGACCGCTTCGGCGAGCGCTTCGGCGACGGACCGCCCTGCGCCGTGACGCCGGTGGTGGGGCCGGGTGTACGCGCGGCGGCGGCCGGGCTGCTCGCCTGGCCGTCCGCCGATCCGGGCACCAGCACCACGCCCGCCCCGAGCGCGATCATGGCCATGATCAGCACCGGCACGGCCTGGCGCACCGTCGTGGCACCCGGCGGGCCGAAGCAGGACCTCGTCAGCCAGGTGGCCGCGGCCGTGGCGGCGGCCGGCGCCTGCCGGGGCGACACCTGACGCGGCGGCGTGGGCCGCTCAGCCAGGTGACGCGCCGCGAGCTGAGCCACGTGCGCCACGAAGCCCGGCCGGTCCCCCCGGGCCGCCGCCATCGCCAGGGCGAGGAAGAACCGGAACTCGTCACCGGAACGCTGGTCCAGCGCCAGGCCCGAGTCGGCCTGGCGGTGCGAGACCCGCATGAGCGTCATGGCGCCGCGGTGGGAGTGCACCAGTCCGGTCAGCGCGGCGAAGGGCCACGTGCGATCGACGTGGCCACCGATGAAGAGGACCCGCTGGTCGGTGACGACGACACGGCCGCGGTCACGGCTGGCGTCGGCGTCGTAGTAGAGCGGGGCGTACGCCCCGACGCGCCGCGCCGGACAGTACGCCGCGTGCACCGGGCGGAACATCCGGACCGGCTCGGCGCACTCCACCAGGACCGCGCCGGAACCCGCCCAGTAGACCTCCTCGTCCTCGCCCAGGCCCACCCCGGCAGGTGCCTGGTCGGGGCCCAGCGGGCGCGCGCCGAGCGCCAGCGCGTGGTAGTGCTCGTTGAGATCCGCCTCGCTCTGCCAATGGCGCAGCGACGCCTCGTACTCGCGCCGCAGGCGCGCGTTCTGGCGATCCGCCCACCGCTGCCTGCGCCCCGTCACGTCTGCCCACAGGTTCACCACGACCTCCTCGGCGGGGCCGCGCGACGGCTCGACGCGGCCTCAGGAGGTAAACAGCGCGAGCGGCCGAGACGGACCGGCCCATCCGCCGACCGGCCCCGGCCGTTCGGTCAGAACTCCACGCGCAGGACGCTCGCCACGTCCCGGACGAAGTCGAGCGTGCGCAACTCGGCGACCGTGGCCGCGAGCGCCGCGTCGGGGGCCGAGTGGGTGACGATGACGAGGATCGCCTCGTCGCCGCGGCCGGACTGGTTGACCGTGGCGATGGACACGTCGTGCCGGGCGAAGACGCCAGCCACGGCGGCCAGCACGCCCGCGCGGTCGGCGACGTCGAGCGAGACGTGGTAGCGGGTGCGCACCTCGCCCATCGGGTGCACGGTGAGGTCGGCGTACGCGGACTCGCTGGCGGCGCGGACCCCCGCCAGGCGGTTGCGGCCGACCGCGACCAGGTCGCCGAGCACGGCGCTCGCGGTGGGGGCGCCGCCCGCGCCGCGGCCGTAGAACATGAGCTGCCCGGCGGCCTCGGCCTCGACGAAGACGGCGTTGAACGCCTCGCCGACGCCCGCCAGCGGGTGGGTCCGCGGGATCATCGCGGGGTGCACGCGCACGCTGACACCGCCGTCGGCGGTGCGCCCGGCGATGCACAGCAGCTTGATGGTGCAGCCCATGGCCTTGGCGCTGGCCACGTCGGCCGCGCTGACCTCGGTGATGCCCTCGCGGTAGACGTCCTCGGCGCGCACCCGGGTGTGGAAGGCGAGGCTGGCCAGGATCGCGGCCTTGGCTGCGGCGTCGAAGCCCTCCACGTCGGCGGTCGGGTCGGCCTCGGCGTAGCCGAGCGCGGTCGCCTCCTCCAGCGCCTCGGAGAACCCGGCGCCGGTGGCGTCCATCGCGGACAGGATGAAGTTGGTGGTGCCGTTGACGATGCCGGTGACCTGGGTGATGCGGTCGCCGTGCAGCGACTCGCGCAGCGGGCGCAGCAGCGGGATGGCCCCGGCGACGGACGCCTCGTAGTACAGGTCGGCGCCGCCCTCGGCGGCCGCGTCGTGCAGGCTGCCGCCGTCCTCGGCGAGCAGCGCCTTGTTGCCGGTGATCACGCTCTTGCCGGAGCGCAGCGCCTCGACGAGCCAGGTGCGGGCGGGTTCGATCCCGCCCACCACCTCGATGACCACGTCCACGTCGTCGCGCTTGACCAGGCCGAGCGCGTCCGTGGTGAACAGCTCGGGATCGACCGGCAGGTCGCCGCGGTCGCGTCCGGCGCGCCGGACGGCGATGCCGACCAGCTCGACGGGCGCGCCGATGCGCGCCGTGAGGTCGTCGGCCTGCTCGTGCAGCAACCGGACGACCTCCGAGCCGACGGCGCCGCATCCGAGCAGCGCCACCTTGACCGAGTCAGCCACTTCGTCTCCCGTAACGCTCACCTGTCAGGGCCCCGCGTGCGCGTGCCCTACCCGACGTCCAACGCGAGGAGATCGTCTTCGGTCTCCCTGCGCACGATCACCCGTGCCTGCCCGTCGCGCACGGCCACCACCGGCGGCCGGGGCACGTGGTTGTAGTTGCTGGCCATGCTCCGGCAGTAGGCGCCGGTGCCGGGCACCGCGATAAGATCTCCGGGCCGGACGTCGGCAGGCAGGAATTCATCCTTCACCACCACGTCCCCGGCTTCACAATGTTTTCCCACCACGCGGGCAAGGATCGGCTCGGCCTGTGACGCACGCGACGCCAGTGTCGCCGAGTACGACGCGTCGTACAGCGCGGTGCGGATGTTGTCGCTCATGCCGCCGTCCACGCTCACGTACGTGCGCAGGCCGTCCAGCGGCTTGACCGTGCCGACCTCGTACAGCGTGAAGGTGGACGGGCCGACGATGGCGCGGCCGGGCTCGACGGACAGGTGCGGCTGGGCGATGCCCAGGCCCCGGCACTCGTCCTCGACGATCTTGAACATCCGCTCGGCCAGGTCACCGACCGGCGACGGGGTGTCCTGGCTGGTGTACGCGATGCCGAAGCCGCCGCCCAGGTCCAGCTCGGGCAGCTCGGCGCCCAGCTCGGTGCGGATGCGGTCGTGCAGCGTCAGCACGCGGCGGGCGCTGACCTCGAAGCCCGAGGTGTCGAAGATCTGCGAGCCGATGTGCGAGTGCAGGCCGCGCAGCTCCAGCACGTCCTCGGCGAGGATGCGCCGGGCCGCCTCGAACGCGGTGCCCCCGGCCAGCGAGAAGCCGAACTTCTGGTCCTCGTGCGCGGTCGCGATGAACTCGTGCGTGTGCGCCTCGACGCCGACCGTCACCCGGATCATGACGCGCGGCCGGACCCCGCGCTCGCGCGCCACCGCCGACAGCCGCTCGATCTCGTCGAACGAGTCGACCACGATGCGGCCCACGCCCGCGTCGACGGCGCGGGTCAGCTCGCGTACCGACTTGTTGTTGCCGTGCAGCGCGATCCGCGCCGGGTCCATGCCCGCGGCCAGCGCGGTGGCCAGCTCGCCGCCGCTGCACACGTCGAGGTGCATCTGTTCGTCGACCAGGATGCGCACCACCGCGCGGCACAGGAACGCCTTGCCCGCGTAGTACACGTGCGCGCCCTCGAACGCCTGCTTGAAGTCGCGGCAGCGGGCCCGGAAATCCTCCTCGTCCAGCACGTACGCCGGGGTGCCGAACTCCTGCGCCAGGCTCGCCACGTCCAGGCCGCCGACGTGCAGCAGACCGGCCTCGTCCTTGGTGGCGGTCCGCGGCCACAGCGGGGCCATCAGCTCGTTGACGTCGGCGGGGGTACGCAGCCAGGCCGGTCCCGTCCGGCCGATCTCACCGTGCAGGGCTCCTGCTTCATGTGCGCGCAAGAGAGGTCACATCCGTTCGGGGGCGGTCACGCCGAGCAGGCCGAGGCCGTTGGCGATGACGGTGCGGGTGGCGTCGTTGAGCCAGAGCCGGGCGACGTTGACGGGCTCGACCGGTGCGTCCCCCATGGGGAGCACCCGGCAGTTGTCGTAGAAGCGGTGGTACGCCCCGGCCAGCGACTCCAGGTAGCGCGCCACCCGGTGCGGCTCGCGCAGCTCGGCGGCGGTCTCGACCACACCCGGGTAGTCGGCGAGCGCCTTGAGCAGGTCCAGCTCCTTCGGGTGGGCCAGCAGCGCCGGGTCGAACGGCAGCGT
This sequence comes from Catellatospora sp. IY07-71, assembly GCF_018326265.1. Taxonomy (GTDB): domain Bacteria; phylum Actinomycetota; class Actinomycetes; order Mycobacteriales; family Micromonosporaceae; genus Catellatospora. Next base: position 2,387,394 of record NZ_AP023360.1, on the reverse strand, counting down.
GTCGCGGGTCAGCCCGGCCTCGGCGGTCTGCCGCCCCACGCCCGCGGTGCGCGCCGCGACGTACTGCACGTAGTAGACCGGGTTCTCGTTGCTCGCCCTGGTCCACAGCTCGACGTCGATGTCGATGGGCGAGTCGATGCTGTAGCGGGCCAGCGCATACCGGGAGGCGTCCACGCCGATCGCCTCGACCAGGTCCTCCATCGTCACCACGGTGCCCGCGCGCTTGCTCATGCGCACCGGCTGCCCGTCGCGGACCAGGTTCACCAGCTGGCCGATGAGGATCTCCAGGTTGACGTCCGGGTCGTCGCCGAAGCAGGCCGACATGGCCTTCATCCGGCCCACGTAGCCGTGGTGGTCGGCGCCCAGCATCAGGATGACCCGGTCCGCGCCCCGCTCGCGTTTGTCGAGGTAGTAGGCGCAGTCGGCGGCGAAGTAGGTCCACGCGCCGTCGCTCTTGCGCAGCACCCGGTCCTTGTCGTCGCCGAAGTCGGTGGTGCGCAGCCAGGTCGCGCCGTCGGCCTCGTAGAGGTGGCCCTGCGCGCGCAGCCGCTCCAGGGCCAGATCCAGCTCGCCCTTGTCGTGCAGGTCCTTCTCGTTGAAGTACACGTCGAAGGAGGTGCCGAACTCGGCCAGCGACGACTTGATCTGCGCGAACATCAGCTCGACGCCCTCGACCCGGAACGTCTCGGTGTCGTCGGCGTCCGGGCGCTTGGCCTTGACCGCCTCGGCGATCTCGGCGATGTACGCGCCGCCGTAGCCGTCCTCCGGCGTCGGCTCCCCGCGCGAGGCGGCCAGCAGCGAGTTCGCGAACCGGTCGATCTGCGCGCCGGCGTCGTTGAAGTAGTACTCCGTGGTGACCTCGGCGCCGGACGCCTTGAGCAGCCGCGCGAGCGCGTCGCCGACCGCGGCCCAGCGGACCCCGCCCAGGTGGATCGGGCCCGTCGGGTTCGCCGAGACGAACTCCAGGTTCAGCCGCTGGCCGGCCAGGGCGGCGCCGTGCCCGTACGCACTCCCCCGGGTGACCACCAGGCGGGCCAGCTCGCCGGCGGCGGCGGCGTCCACCCGGATGTTCAGGAAGCCCGGCCCGGCGATCTCCACCGAGGCGATGCCTGAGACTTTGCTGAGTTCCTCAGCCAGGGCGGCGGCCAGGTCACGCGGGTTGGCGCCGACCTTCTTGGCGACCTGGAGAGCCAGGTTGGTGGCGTAATCACCGTGCTCCGGGTTACGCGGCCGCTCCACCGTCGCCGCGGCCGGCAGGGCCGAGATATCGAAGTCTCGTGCCGCGAAAACGGCTTTTGCGGCGGTCAGGACGGCGTCGGCGAGATTCGCGGGAGTCACCTGGCCATGCTAACCGGGTAGACTCTGGCGATCTGCGTCCCACCACATGGCGGGCGCGCCCACCCCTCGATGTGACGGACACCACGATGAGCATCAGCACGCAGGGCGGCGAGCAGCACCGCCCCAATGTTGTGAAGGTCGGCGGCAAGCCCGCGGCCGGCGCCAAGCCGAACACCGGCGGCGGTAAGACCCCGCCCAAGGGCGGCAAGAGCGGCGGACCCAAGAAGCCGATCACGCCAATCAAGGTCAACCAGGGCCGCAACTGGGGCCCCATCGCGATGTTCGTCGCGGTCGGCGTGATCGCCGTCGGCATCATCGGCTGGGGTGCCTGGGCCGCGTTCCGCCCCGGTGGCGCCGGCTACGGCTGGGAGGACCGTGCCCAGAGCATCGACGGCATCACGCACTTCAGCCAGGAGTTCGGCCGCGAGCACACCTACGACCAGGTGAAGTACGAGCAGAGCCCGCCGGTCGGCGGCAACCACTCGTACGTGTGGCAGACCTGCACGGGCAACGTCTACGACGCGCCCATCCCGAACGAGCACGCGATGCACTCCCTGGAGCACGGCGCGGTCTGGATCACGTACCGCCCCGACCTGCCCGCCGACCAGGTGGAGAAGCTGAAGGCCCGGGTCAACGGCGTCGAGAAGATGTTCATGAGCCCGTACGAGGGCCTGGACAAGGCGATCTCGCTGCAGGCCTGGGGCTACCAGCTGAAGGTCGACAACGCCGACGACGCCCGTATCGGCGACTTCATCAGCGCGCTGCGCGTGAACGCGAGCCTCGAGGGCCCGACCGCGCTGTGCTCCGGCGGCAACACCGCCACCGGCACCAAGCCGCTGACCGAGCAGCAGGCCGCCGCGCTGCAAAACGGCGGGATGCAGGGCTGACGGGAGCACCATGACCGACACGAGGAACAGCCCTCGCGGGTTCACGATCGTCAGCAAGCGAGGGCTGGCCCTCGTGGCGGCCGTCACGCTGCTGGTCGGGCTGGCGCTGGGCGCCGGCCTGACCCGCGTCCTCGGCAGCGGATCGCCCGCCGACGACTCCGCCGAGGCAGGCTTCGCCCGCGACATGACCGCCCACCACGCGCAGGCCGTGGCGATGGGCATCCTGGCGGCCAAGCAAGGCCACTCGCACGAGGTCCGCACTATGGGTGAAGACGTCGCGATGACCCAGCAGGGCCAGATCGGCATCATGAGCCAGTGGCTGCGCGACTGGGGCCTCAATCTCAACGGCACCGCCAGGCCGATGGCCTGGATGCCCGACGGCGACAAGGCGCTCATCAACGGCAACCTGATGCCGGGCATGGCCACCCAGGCCGAGATGGAAGCGCTGCAGAAGGCCACCGGCAAGGAGTTCGACCGCCTCTTCCTGGAGATGATGATCAAACATCACCTGGGCGGCGTGCACATGGTCGACGCGGTGCTCGCGGACTCCACCGACCCGGACGTGACCTGGCTCGCCAAGGGCATGAAGGCCGGCCAGACAGCCGAGATCTCCGACATGCAGCGCCTCCAGGAGACCCTGGCCAAGCGCTGAACGAACGACGAGAAAGGGCCCCGCCGGAAGTCCGGCGGGGCCCTTTCTCAGTTCTGCTTCCGGGATCAGGCCTCGGTCGGCAGGTCCCGGCGACGGCGCACCATGAACAGGGTCACGGCGCCACCGGCGACGAGCACCAGACCGGCCAGCACGATGCCGGTCACGGCCGTGCCGGTCACCGGCAGGCCCGGCTCCGACGGCGACGGCGTGGTGCCCGGGGTGCCCGACGGGTCGGGGCTGTCGGACGGCTGCGGGGTGGCCGACGGCGACGCGGAGGCGCTCGGCGAGGTGGAAGCGCTCGGCGACGGCGAGGTCGGGGTGCCCCCGCAGGTGTGGCTCAGGTTGAAGTAGGCGTCCGCCGTCGCGCCCTCGACATCGGCGGAGGCCGCGGTCAGCGTCCAGCCCGCGTCGGTGATCAGGTAGACGTGCTTGTCCGAAGCGCCCGCGTTGTCGATGTAGCCGGACCAGCCGGTGCCGGTCGACGGCGCGGCCGAGTCCTTGCTCGTCACGACGGCGGTCGTACCGTTGCTGAAGGTCGCGCTCAGCGAGTTGAAGTCGTCGCCGCTCGCGTTCGGGAGCACGAAGTGCCAGCCGTCCTTGCCCGCCGGCAGCGAGGCGAACGGCCCGGTGCACTCCTTGCCGGTGGCCTTGGTCGGCACGTGCGAGTCGTGGATCGGAATGGTCGTTCCGGCCCAGGCCGCAGTGGCCGTGCCGAGGGAGAGAAGGCCGGCGGCCGCAACAACCGCTAGGCGGGAAGTCCAGCGCTGGCGCATGGTTCCTCCGGGGAGATGGGTTTAGGGAACGCCACATACTCGCTCTCCGCCGGGGGGTGCCGGATCGGATTAACCGGCCGGTAGCTGATGGGGGGCCGCGACATACCATCGGCCGAACGGCCGAACGGTATACCGGTTCGGTGTCGGCGGAGGGACCTGATACTCTTTGTCGGTCGCTGAGCCCCCGTAGCTCAGGGGATAGAGCACCGCCCTCCGGAGGCGGGGGCGCAGGTTCGAATCCTGCCGGGGGCACCAAAGATCACCGAAGAAGCCGTTGACCCGCGAAGTGCGGATCAGCGGCTTTCGTATATCCGGACGGCTGTTCCTGTGGACAGGCCCGGCATCAGGGCCGCCCGCACGTGCGGCGGGCGGCCCTGATGCCGGCGACGGCGGTCAGCCGGTGCGGTCGCTGCCGAGGCCGTCGACCGACATGGCGAGACGCGCGTCACGGCGGCTCATGTGACGGATGCCCAGTCGGGCTTGTTCCAGCCGCTGACCCAGGCCACCGACGAGCCCCTGCTGCCCGAGCTGTCGGCGAAGCCGACCGTGACGGTGCCGTTCTGCCACTCGACGTACCAGGCGATGTCGTCCCGGCCGTCGCCGTTGAAGTCACCCACCCCGGCCCAGCCGGGCATACCGTAGCCTGACGCGAACGGCTGCATCCCGGACGGCCCCGTGCCCGCCGAGTCTGTCACCAGTACTTTGATCTCGCCGTCGTTCCTCGACGCGTGGTACCAGGCGATGTCGGCCTTGCCGTCGCCGTTGTAGTCGCCGGTCGAGGCCCAGTCGGGCCTGTCGTGGCCGCTGGACCAGTCCGCGGACGACTCCATGGCGCCCGCGGCGTCGGAGAAGTTGAGGGTGATGGTGCGGTCCTTCCACTCCTCGTACCAGGCGATGTCGGCCCTGCCGTCACCGTTGAAGTCACCCACACCGGCCCAGTCGGGCGGGCCGTAGCCCTGCACGAAGGTCTCCAGCACAGACGGGCCGGCCCCGTCCGAGCCGGTGATGAGCGTGTCGATCTCGCCGCCGTTCTTCCACGTGTGGTACCAGGCGAGGTCGTCCTTGCCGTCGCCGTTGAAGTCACCCACGCCGGCCCAGTCGGGCCTGCCGAAGCCGCTCACCCATTCCACGGACGAGCCCATGCCCGAGCCGTTGGAGAAGCTGACCCTGACAGCACCGGTCGACTCGTGATACCAGGCGATGTCGGCCCTGCCGTCACCGTTGAAGTCACCCACGCCGGCCCAGTCGGGCGGGCTGTAGCCGGACGCGAACGGCTGCAGCACGGACGGGCCGGTGCCCGCCGAGTTCGTCATGAGCACGTCGAGCTGACCGTCGTTCTTCGATGCGTCGTACCAGGCGATGTCGGCCTTGCCGTCGCCGCTGTGGCCGACGAGCACCCCGTCCAGCCGGTCGACCATGTCGGGCGTCAGCACGCCCTGGAAGACCCGGATCTCGTCGACCGCGCCGACCCAGTAGTCCATCAGCTGGTTCTGCCAGCGCGTGTTGCCGATCGCGAGCGGTCCGGTCGCACGCATCGGCGTGAACGTCACCGGCGCGGTCCCCTCCAGCACCCCGTTGACGTAAAGGAGGATCTTGTTCGCCGCCGCGTCGTAGACGCCGACCAGGTGCGTCCACTTCCCGGCCTCGGCGAGGTTGTCCGACGTCACGGTGGCGTACCCGGTGCCGGTGTTGTCCTCGTCCGCGATGGCCATCATCCACCTGTGCGAGGCCGGGTCGTACTTGAGCCAGAACCCGCTCTCGCTGACACCCTGTTGCGAGATCGCCGAGTTGTTCCACAGCTCCTCGGGGCGCACCCAGAGCGAGACGCTGTAGGACTCGTCGGTCCGCACCACGGGCCGGTCCGTGGTGAGCGAAAGCGTCTTGGGGACCTCAGCCGACCAGTTCAGGCGGGTCGCACCGCCGTCCTCGCCCGCCTCGCCGCCAACGTGCACCGGGTGGCCGCTGGTCCACCACAGCGGATCGTCGGCCAACGGGTTGCCGCTGCCCTGCCGCTCGGTGTCGACGGTGCCCTGCAGGTCGAACGGGGGTCCCGCAGAGATCGGCTTGGCCGCGGCGTCCGTCAGCACGGTGTCCAGGTCCCATGACGCGACCTCGGCCACCGCCAGCGCCCCGATCTCGCGCGGGTCCAGCGCGCGCTGCCACACCGCGACCTCGTCGATGTCACCGGGGAACATGTTGTTCCCGCTCGCGCCCGCGTCGCCCATCCACAGCGGGCCACCGGCCGCCCAGGTGGCGCCGGTGGCGCCGCCCGTGCCCCACGTCTGCCGCGTGCCGTTGACGTACAGCCGGACCTGGCCGGCTTCCGCGTCGTAGACGCCGACAAGGTGCGTCCACTCGCCCAGCTGCGCGGGTTCGTCGGAGTACACGTCGTAGTACGAGCGCCCCGCCGACTCGCCTGACGTCAGCACGAACCGCCACCGGTTGATCGGCTCCGGGGCGTACTGCAGGTAGAACTGGCACACGGTGCCGGAGCCGCACTGCGCGACCGCCGTGCGGAATGTGCCGCCGTCGGTCAACCGCACCCATGCCGAGACGCTGAACGAGCGATCGGTGACCAGCACCGGGCCCGCAGTCGACGCGCGGCCGCTCCAGCCGTCGAACGACCAGGCGGAGCCGAAGTCGCCGAACCCGTTGGCCTGCTTGCTCATCGCGCCGGACCGCGTCACGGGGAACCGGCCGGTTTCGTCGGCCAGCGTGGCGGCGGTGCCGGGATCGTTCATCTTCCAGTGGGCGAGCGCGGCGGGTGCCGAGGCGACGTTGGTGGTGTAGACCTTCTGCTTCTGCGACCAGCGCGGCGGGTTGGCCGAGTCGGCCATCTCGACGGTGATGACCCACTGCCCGCCCATGTTGATGTGGCCCAGATGCCCGGCGTCGGGGCCGCTCCCGTCGTCGAACGGCGGCGCGAGCACGACCTCGACCGGCGCGCTCAGCGACGGCGCGGCCACCTCGACCCAGTTCGTCGCCGTGCCCTGCTTGTAGGTGTACTTGTACCGGTATCTGGTGATGTCGGGCTCGCCGTTGGCGGAGAACCGGAATCTGCTCGACACCCCCGGACCGCCGCCGGTGCCGTTCTCCGGATACACCTTCGTCGAGGTGCCCGGCAGCACGTCAAGGGCCTCCACCTGCGGTTCCGCCTCGGGGTTGCCGTTGTCGACGTAGAACTCGCAGATCGCCGACCAGGCGCCCTCGTTCTCCTGGTCATAGCCCTTGACCTGGAAGTAATAGGTGTGGAACTCCTGCAGCACGAAGCTCACCGGCAGCATGGCCGTCGCGGTCTGCGCCGCGCCGCCCTTGGGCTGTGTCACGCTTGGGCTGATCACCGTCGACGTGCCCGGCAGCGGTGCGCCCAGCTCCGCGACGTAGAACCGGGCGTCGAGGCTGATGGCCTCGGCTGCCGAGTCCGGATCGGACACGTTCGCCTGCAGCTGCGGCGGTCCGCCGATGGTGGCGATCGTCGGCCGGGCCGCGCCTGTCGCGCAGGCCTTGCCGCCGACCAGCAGCCCCGTCGGCGCGGCCGGAGGCCGGTTGTAGTCCAGTGCCACGTACGGGTCGTGCGCCGCCTCCATCGAGTCGAACTTCTTCCAGCTGTCCTGGCTCGTGGTGCTCTGCGCCGCGAGCTCAAGGCTGACGGAGCTCCAGCTGTTGCTGAACGCCGTCTGGAACGCCTCCTTGACGTTGTTGGCGACGTAGCCCTCACCGCAGGAGGAGTTGTAGCCCTTCGTCAGCGACGAGGTGCCATTAAGGCTGCGCCGCGCGGGCGGATTCGTGTACCGCACCGAGGAGGTCACGTTGTCGGTGCGCCACACCTGCCAGTTGTTGGCCCGGCAGGAGAAGGAGTGGTTGTTCCACAGGTAGAGCGTCGCCGCCACCACGTTCGCCTTGGCATACCCGGTCAGGCCGTCGTAGCGCAGGTGGGAACGCGCGTAGTAGCTGCCGCCGTCCACCACGTAGCCGAGCTTCAGCAGCGTCGCGGCCGACTGGTCGGAGGTGTAGGAGTTCTGGGTGAACGTGTCGAACTCGCTCTTCTCCGTCACGGCCGGGTCGATCGTGATCGGGTAGACCGCCTTCGGGTCGTCGAGGAACGCCTTGTCCGGCAGCAGCTGCATCACGTCGGTCGAAGCCACGTCCGCGCTCAGCATGCCGGTGCTCCTGCCTTCCGCCGCCCGCTTCACGCTGACCTTCACCGGCTTCTGCACCACCGGATCACCGGAACCCGGCGACACCCGCGCATCCCACATCGTCGCCGCCGGTGCCCACGCCACGACCGCGCCCGCCGGGTCGCGCAGCTGCACCGAGCCCTCGCCCGTGTGCACCGCCGACAGGCCCTCGGCCCGCCACGGCAGCGACACCTGCGCCACCCGCCGGGCCGCCGCCCGCGACTTCACCACCATGAAGTACTCGAACCCGATCCGGGTCGCCTCCACCACCACGTCCACCCCGGGCAGCACCTCGGCATACGTGGCCTTCGTCCCCGACAGCGACGGCGCCGGCAGCGCACCCGGCCAGCCGACCGCGATCTCATGACCGCGCGTCACGAACCGCACCAGGTCATGCGAACCGGCACCCGACGCCCCCGCCAGCACCAGTCCACGCGGGTGCGCCCTGGGCGCAACCGACCCGTCCGGGCGCCGGTACAGCGTCAGATCGACGTCTACCCAGTCGCCCTGCGCGTTGCGGAACCGGGCCGGCCCGCCGTGGATCTTCGCGGTGAACGACCCGTCCGGGTTCGCCACGACCGACTGCGACTCCGTCACCGACTCCGCGACCGTCACCGGCTTGCCGAGTTCCTTCGCCCGGGCCGACGCACGCGCCTCCGGCGACGGCTCCGCGACCGGCGCGGCCACCGCCGATGCCGGAACGCTCAACACCCCCAGGGCCAGCAGACCGGCCGCCGCTACCGAAACCCAGCGGTGACGCGTTCTTGAACGCGGGACCGCTTTCGACACACCCCGTGACATGACCACTCCTCGAGAGAGACTCGGAGCGGCACGCTAGCCCACTCGGATCAGCCGCGCTGCCTCCTTGCAGCGTCGGGAAAGGAGCTTGACTGCGGCTCGCCGCCGTCACATCATGCGGACGTCGCCGGCCCTCGGCTCCGCATCACCAGCAGCCGGTGCCGCGCTGCGCAGCGGCTCCACGGCGGGCGCCGCTGTCCCGGCCGGGGCGGGAGCGTCCTTGGTGCGCTGGTATTGCTCCCAGGCGGCCCGCTCCTCGGCATCCTTGCGGGCAAGATCCTTCGCCTGCGCCACGGCGTCGGCCAGGCCGCCGGACTCCTGCCATACCGCATGCCCGCGCAGCACCCAGGCGAAAGCCGCGGCGGCGAGGAGGATCAGGCACAGCGTGAAGGCGACACTCGCCAGCCCGACCACAAACGGAGCCAGGTCGCGGAGCTGGTAGTCGAGGTTGCCCGCGCAGACCAGGCCGACGAGCCCGACGCCCAGCGCGGTGGCGGCCAGCGCGTAGAGCCGTGGCGACTGACTTGGATGCGAGTTCCTCATGAGCAGCAGATAGTGCCACAGGGGGTGATCGCACCGCTGCCCCGCACGTAAAAACCCGGCTCCACGAGGGAGGCCGGGTGAGTTATGTCTCGAAGTTACCAGCGGCCGGACAGGCACGTCAATGACGGCCGTCACCACCCGGTGGGCTTCGCATAAGCCCCGACCTGGCCGGGGAGCTGGGCCCGCTCGAACTCCCCCGGCCGCAGCTGGTGCCACCAGTGCCGCCCGACACCGTCGTCGGGTTGCCCGGCCAGCGCCCCGGCGAGCCAGCCCGGGGACGGGTTGATCAGGCCGACCGGCACCACGGTGCGCGCGTGCTGGAGCGGGAACCGCAGGTCGCTGTCGTTGGAGATGACCACGGCGGCGTCGACGGCGCCGCTGAGCACGTCGACGAGCAGGTGGGAGGCGACGTTGACGTCGGAGCCCTTCTCCTCGCGGTGCGAGTACGACACCATGAACAGCCCTCTGGGGACGGGCTGCTTCGCGGCGTCCTGGATCATGACGGGCCAGGTCGGGTGGACCAGCTTGGGCTTGCGGGAGCGGCCCGCCGGCACGGCGAGCGGGGCGTACTTCACCCGGTTGACGTAGTAGCCGTATTCGATGACGTCGACGCTGCCGTGGGCTTCGAGGGCCTTCAGGTAGATCTGCTGGTCGACGTAGCCGGACTGGTTGGTGGCCTGGTCGATGACGGCGGTGCAGTACACGATCCGCTCGATGCTCGCGCCGGGCCAGTCGGTACGCCGGGCGACGGCGGCGCGGGCGAGGGCGCGTACGTCGAGCCAGCGCCAGCCGGGCGTGCCGCGGCCGAAGAAGGAGCGGCCGCCGTAGTAGAGGTTGAACGCGTCGATGTAGACACCCAGGCGCACACCCGAAAGCTAGCAGCGGCCCGCGACCGTGGACAGCCACCGGACAGGTCGGGCCGCACCGTCCGGCTGGGACGGTGCGGCCTGACCTGCGAGGTGTTAAGAAGGGCACCTTCCTATACGGAAAACGATAAGAAGGTGCCCTTCCTTTACAGGGGGAGGCGGTGGGTGCCGCCGCGGAGGGTGCCGGCGAAGAGCCAGCGGCCGTCGGGGCTGACGGCGATGGTGGTGACGTCGGTGTTCTGGAGGCCGGTCGAGATGTTGTGCCAGGTGCGGCCGCCGTCGGTGCTGCGCAGGACGCCGCGTCCACCCTTGGCCAGGCCATAGGAGGAGTGGGCGGTGGTGGCGGCGTAGAGGGTGTCGCCCTTGGCCGCGAAGTCGGACACGAGCAGGTCCAGCGGGCCGGTGTCGGCGGTGCGGAAGGTGCGGCCGCCGTCGGTGCTGGTCCGGATCGTGTCGCCGCCGAGCACGAAGCGCCCGCCGGAGAGGTGGATGGCGGTGACGGGGCCGTCGGCGACCTTGGTGAGGTTCACGCCGCCGTCGTCGGAGCGGTAGAGGCCGCTGCGCATGCCCAGCCACAGGCGGCGCGGGTCGGCGGGGTCGCCGGCCAGTGCGTTGACGCGTTCGGGCAGGTAGAAGTTCTTCCAGGTGCGGCCGTTGTCGCGGGTGACGGTGAGGCCCTGGCCGGACAGCTGCTCGAAGCCCGCGTACACCTGGCCGGGGTCGGCGGGATGGATGAGCAGCGCGGTCGGCTTCTCCGAGGCGGTGAACAGCTCGGTCCACTCGTGGCCGCCGTCGTCGCTGCGGGCGAGCACGAACTGGTCGCCCCAGCCGAGGCGGCGGACCTTCCAGAGCACCTTCGGGTCGGCCGGGGAGGCGGCCAGGTGCTCGGCGCCCTCGCCGATCCAGCCCTCGCCGCGCGCCGCGCCCCACTCGGGGTCCGCCGCGGGCGACGTGGTGCGGTAGAGGCCGTTCTCGGTGCCGGCGAGCAGGTCGCCGCCGGTGAAGGCGAGGTCGTACACGGTGGTGCCCTGCACGCCGAGGCGGCGGAAGCCGTCCCCGGTCGCGGTGTAGACACCGGCCGTGGTGGTCGTCGCGGCCGTGCCGTCGGGCCAGCGGTCGTAGTCGTAGACGTACGCGTCGTGCGACGGCAGGGCGACCGGCTCCCAGGTGCGGCCGTGGTCGCGGCCGCGCATGCCCTCGCCGGACAGCGTCGCCACGTACAGCTCGCCGCCGGTCGCGCGCAGGGTGCTCAGGCCGAAATCGCGCTGGTACAGGGTGGACCAGTGCTGCCCGCCGTCGTGCGAGCCGACCACGCCCGAGCCCCAGACCACCGCGGCGACCACGCCCTCGTCGGCGGCGAGCGCCGCGATGAAGCCCGAGCCGCCCGCGTACACCTGGACGGCCGTGCCCGGCGAGCCGGAGGTGATCCCGGCCAGCTTCCAGATGCCGTCGTACGTGCCGAGGTAGAGGTCGTCGCCGCTGATCGCCGTGTACACGATCTCGCCGGGCACGCCGGACGGCTGCGGCGTCCACGTGTCACCGCCGTCGGTGCTGGTCAGCAGCGTGCCGCTGACCACCGCCACCAGCACCTTCGCCTGGGCGCCGGCGAGCAGGCCGGTCACCCAGCCCTCGGGCACGGGCAGGGTCGTCCAGGTGCGGCCCCGGTCGGTGGTACGCAGGATCCCCCCACCCGCCTGCGGGTCGTTGACCGCGTACCACCAGCGGGCCGCGTTCTTCGGGTCGACCACGACGGTGCCGAGGCCGGAGGCGCCGCCGACCGGGAGGCGGTTGAGCTGGCTCCAGCTCGTGCCGTGGTCGGTGGTGAGCCAGAGGCCCGCCTTGTAGTCGGTGGTCATGACGCCCTGCGCGCCGTCGGCCGGGGTGACCGTGAGCTGCCCGCCCGCGCCGTTCGGGCCGACCGGCTGCCACTTGTCGCCCCGCAGGTCCTCGGGGGTCACCTCGAAGCCGCTCGCGCCGGTCAGCCGCTGCCCGGTGAGCGCGGTGCCCTGGACGCTGACGCCGTACGCGCCGGGATGCGCGCCGGTCAGATCGGCGGTGTACACGGTGCCGTACCGGTGCGTCGCGGTCACCGTGTACGGCGTGCCGCGCGGCGGGTCGACGGTCACCACCGGGGCCGCCCCGAGGGCGGTCGGCGCGCCGATCCACACGGTGCTCGTGCCGTCGCTCGGGTCGGGCGTGGCCGCCACGATCAGCGGGCGCACGACCAGCAGGTACGGCACCCGGGCGACCCGGCCGGAGCCGCCGTCGGCGGTGATCACGCCGGAGATCTCGGTGTCCCCGGCGGGCCGCTTCGCCGACAGCGTGACGGTCACCTTCGCGGTCCGCCCGGCCGGGACGGTGACCCGGTCCGGCTTGAGGCGCACGTCGGCCGAGTTCGCGCGCAGGCGAACGGTCATGGCCCGGGTGCCGGAGTTGCGCAGGGTCACCGTCGCGCTGCCGCCCACCTTCGGGCCGGACAGGTCGGCGAGGCCGAACGAGATGCTCGCGGGAGACGCGGTGAGCACCGCCCGCGCCGCCGCGGCGACGTCGAGGCGACCCGCGCCGTACGCGGTCGGCGTGCCGCCCACCGGCTTCGCCGTGCCCGTGAGCGTGGACAGCACGTCGGCGGGGTCCTGGCCCGGGTGCAGCTGGCGCAGCAGCGCCGCCGCGCCCGCCACGTGCGGGGCGGCCATCGAGGTGCCCGACATCAGGTACTGCCCCGGCCCGAACAGCGCCGTCGGCACCGTCGAACGGATGCCCACACCCGGCGCGACCAGCTCCGGCTTGAGGCCGAACCGCAGCGACGGGCCGCGCGAGGAGAACGACGCGATCCGGTCGGTCACGTCCTCGCCCTTGAGCGTCACGTCCACCGGCCCGGCGGCCAGGCGCGCGCTCAGCTCCTCGTACTGGGTGCCGTCCATGCCGAGCACGACCAGCCGGTCCATCCGGTACAGGTCGCCGGAGGCCTGCGTACCCACCAGGCCCTTGGCCAGGTCCTTGGCGAGGCCGCGCGGACCGCCCGACGGGGCCGCGGGCACGGCGCCGTCGGCGGAGGCCACCACCGGGCCGCCACCGCCGCCCTGGCCGGAGATCACCGCGAGCGCGCCGCGCCGCTCCAGCTCCCGGGCCAGGTCCAGCTCCCACTGGGTGAGGTAGTCGAGCACCGGCGCGGCATAGCCGTTGATCCGCACGATCTTCCCGTGCAGGTCGCCCGCCGCATCCAGCTCCTCGATGCTGCCGGACCCGCCGTCCACCAGCCGCCCGGTGACCGGCTCGGCCGCCGGGTTGGCCGACAGGTGGCCGCGATAGGTCTGCACCCGCACGCCGTCGACATAGGCCGTGGGCAGCACCATGTTGCTGGTGGACGCGCCCACGGCGATGACGCCGTCGGCGGCGGCCGGGCTGCTGACCGTGTCCCGGCCCGGACCGCTGTTGCCGGCCGAGGCCACCACGACCACCCCGGCCTCGGTCGCGGCGGTCGCGGCCAGGCCCAGCGGGTCGAGGCCGTCGCCGTAGCCGCCGAGGCTCATGTTGATCACGTCGGCCCGGTGCGGGTTGGCCGGGTCGGCCGCCGCCTCCAGGCCCGCGATGATGTCCGAGGTCCAGCCCTCGCCCCACTCGTTCATCACCTTGTACGCCAGCAGGTCCGCCTCCGGCGCGACGCCGGTGATCCCGCCCGGCGCCGCCGCCCGGCCCGCGATGATGCCCGCGACGTGCGTGCCGTGCCCGTTGTCGTCCATCGGGTCGGCGTCGCCGTTGGCGAAGTCGTACCCGCCGACCACCTTGAAGCCCTCGCCGAAGCCGCCGCCCAGGTCGGGGTGGGTGTAGTCGATGCCGCTGTCGAGCACCGCGACGGTCACCCCGGCGCCCTTGGCGGGGGTGCCCGTGCCGTCCTGCCGCTGCCAGACCTCGGGCGCGCCGATCAGCGGCACGCTCACGTCGGTGTGCGCCCGCACCGGGGCGTCGGGCACCACCGCGAGCACGCCCGGCAGCGCGGACAGCCGGGCCACGTCGTCGGCGGGCACCGTGGCGGCGACCGCGTTGACCAGCAGGCCGAGGGGGCGCTCGCCGGTCACCCGCAGGCCCTGGCGGCGCGCGGTGTCGAGCAGCGCGCGCTGGCGGTCCCGCACCGCCTTGTGCGCGTCGCCGACCCGGGCCGCGTCGGCGCCGCGCGCGTCGCGCAGCGAACCGCCCGGGGCCGCGGCGACCGCGGCGTCCCCGGCAAGCAGCACGATGACGCGCCGCAGCGCCGGCGGAGGCGCGGCGTCCGCCGGGGACCAGGCCGAGACGAGCCCGGCGGCGAGGACGACCGAGAGCCCGGCCGCGATGGAACGAGGGGGGAGTTTCATGACTGTTCGGTCTAGTGGTCGTGACCTTGACGGCGCAATGACATCGGCTGGCCCGTTGCTGCCGGTGGCACTTTTGGGCCAGGATCAGGCGCATGACCTCCGAGCTGACCCCCGCCGGTGTCGACCCCTTCGACGAAGCCGTCTACCGGGCCGTTCTCGTCCGCCGCACGGCCTCCCCCGCCGACCTGACCGCGGAACTCGGCTGCTCGGCGGAGCGGGTGGCCCGCGCGCTGGACCGGCTGCGCGACCACGGCCTGGTCGGCCGCCTGGCCGGGCGCAGCCGCCGGTATGCCGCGATCGAGCCGCAGGCCGCGGTGTCCGCCCTCGTCCGCAGCCGGGCCGCCGAGCTGGACCAGGTGCAGGCCGCCGCCGGCAAGCTGGCCCTGCTGTTCGCCGCCGCGCACTCGGACACCGGCGAGGAGATCGAGATCGTCACCGGGAGCGAGGCGCTGGGCCGCTGGTTCGTGCAGATCCAGCAGGAGGCCCGCGAGGAGGTGATCACACTGGACCGGCCGCCGTACGCGCTGACCACCTCGAACCCGATCGAGCAGGCCAACATCGCGCGGGGCGTGAAGTACCGGGCCGTGTACGCGCCCGAGGCGCTGGAGTGGCCCGGCGTCTTCGACGACATCCGCGAGCTGATCGGCCACGGCGAGCAGGCCCGCGTGCTGCCCGGGTTGCGTATCAAGCTGGCCATCGTGGACCGGCGGATCGCGCTGATGCCGCTGTCGCTGGACCTGACCGACGTCCGGGCCGCCGTGATCCGGCCGTCCACGCTGCTCGACGGCCTGATCGACTACTGGGAGCTGTGCTGGCGCAGCGCCGTGCCGCTGCAGGCCCCCGCCGAGGACCCGGTGTCCGAGGAGGACCGGGCGCTGCTCGCGCTGCTGGTCAGCGGCCTGAAGGACGAGGCGATCGCGCGCCAGCTCGACTGGTCGGTGCGCACCATGCGCCGCCGCATGAGCCGCCTCTACGAGCTGCTCGGCGCCGCCAACCGCTTCCAGGCGGGCGCCATCGCGACCCGCCGCGGCTGGATCTGACCGCTCAGGACTCCGGCGGGAGCATGGCGACGCCGAGTTGCTGGAGGAGCTGGAACAGTTCGTTGACACTCCAGACGTCGGCGATGCGGCCGTCGGCGTCGAAGGTCAGGAGGGTGACGCCCGCGTAGGTCACGGCCCGGCCCGTGGGCGGCACCGGGCCGAAGTGGCCCTCCTGGGTGCCGGTGGCGTGCCAGCGCAGGGCCGCCTTCGGCCCATCGGCGAGCACGTCGAGCAGCTGGTAGCGCAGGTCCGGGAAGGACGCCCGGCGGTCGCGGTGCCAGGCCAGGGTGCCCTCGGGGCCGTGCGCGCCCAGGCCGGGGCAGTCGGCCGCGACCAGGTCGTACGCCGACTCCTCGCGCTCGCCGTTCCACACGTCGGCGACGAACCTGCGGGCCGTGTCCGCGTAGTCGGACATGGCCCGCAGCGTACCGGCTCAGGGGCGCGGGTTGCTCCGCACGAACTGGGCGACGTACTCGTCCAGGGCGACCTTCGGCTCCCAGCCCAGCGCCCGGACCTTGCTGTTGTCGGCGCGGCCGTGCACCCGCTCGCCGCGCTTGGCGGGGATCATGACGTACTCGGTGCCGAACAGCTTCGCGACCTCGGTCAGCTCCCACTCCCGGCCGCAGCCGAGCAGGTAGCCGTCGCCCTTGCCGCCCTCGGCGGAGACCAGGATGCCGGAGATGATGTCCGAGATGTGGGTGAAGTCGCGGGTCTGCGTGCCCGGGGAGACCACGGTCAGCGGCTCGCCGGCCAGGTACTGCCGCTCGAAGATGCCGATCACGGTGGCGTAGGTGCCCGCGCTGATCTGGCCCGGCCCGTACGCGTTGTAGAAGTACGTGATCACGTAGTCGAGGCCGTACCACTCGCCGTAGTTCTTGATCAGCTCGACGTTCTTGGCCTTGGTCCACGCGTACGGGTTCAGGTGCTCGTCACGGCCCTCGTTGCCGAACTTCGAGCTGGACGCCGAGTAGACGAGCCGGGCGCCATGCTGGGCGCAGAACCGCACGACCTCCTTGGTGCCGTGCGTGTTGTACTCCCACGTCCGGTCGAACTCGTCGAACGACTGCACGATCCGGGCGTACTCCCCCAGGTGGAAGACCATCTTCGGGGAGTCGAGGCCGTGCTCGGCCCAGATCTTGAAGATGTCGACCGTCGAGCCGTCGAGGTAGGTGACGCGCGGGTCGTCGATCTCGTTCTCGTGCGTGCCCGTGAAGTAGTTGTCGACGGACACGATCCGCGCGGCGGGGCGGGTCTCCAGCAGCGCGCGGATGAGGTGCGTCCCCACGAAGCCGGCACCGCCGGTGACCAGCAGCGTCTCGTTCGTCATGATTCTCGGCTCCCGCAGCTCGACTTCACCGGCACCTCCCGGCGCGGGCCGGGGAGCACGACCGCTCACCCGAGGCCTGGCCAGGGCAACTGGCAGCATACAGCCGGGGTGGCACGCCCGGCCGGGCCGGTTCGCCTCATTTCGGCCCGACATTCATGATATTCGCAGTACGGCACGACGTCCGGCCCCCGCCGCATCCCCTCGGAGCCCGCTCATGACCTCGCCCTCGACCGTCCCACTCGCGGTGCGCCGCGGCCGGGTGGCCGTCTGCCTGCTGTTCGGCCTGTACGGCGTGATCCTCGGCACGTGGACCGCCCGCATCCCGGCGATCAAGCAGGGGCTGGGCCTGTCCGACGGGCAGCTCAGCCTCGGGCTGCTGGCCTTCGCGGCGGGCGCGATCATCGGCATGCAGGCGGCGGGGCGGCTGGTCGACCGGTACGGCACCGGGCGGCTGCTGCTGCCGGTCGCGCTCGCCGACGGGGTGCTGCTGGTGTCCCCGGCGTACGCGCCGAGCCTCGCCGTGCTGGCGGCCTGCCTGCTGGCCTTCGGCATCACGCACGGGCTGCTCAACATCACCATGAACGCGGCCGCCGTCGAGGTGCAGCGCGCCCGGCAGGCGCCGATCATGTCGTCGTTCCACGCGGTGTACAGCGTCGGCGGGTTCCTGGGCGCGGCGGTGGGCGGGGTGTTCGCGTACGCGGAGCTGGGCGCGGCGCCGACGTTCCTCGCCGTCGCGCTGGTGGTGGCCGTGACGGCGGTGGTCGCCGCGCGGCTGCGCCTGGCGCCTTCCGAAATGCCCTCCGCCGGGGCGGCCGAGCGGGCGGCGGGCGGGCTGCGCGGGGTCACCTTCCTCGGGGTGCTGGTGTTCTGCTGCCTGGTCGGCGAGGGGGCGGCCGCGGACTGGAGCGCGGTGTACCTGCGCGACAGCCTGGGCAGCTCGCCGGGGTTCGCGGCGGCCGCGTACGCCGCGTTCTCGATCATGATGATGGCGGGGCGGCTGGTCGGCGACCGGCTGACCGCGAAGCTCGGGCCGGTGCGGCTGGTCCAGGTCAGCGGAGTGCTGGCCGGAGTCGGGCTCGGGCTCGCCCTGCTGGTCGGGCACCCCGTCGCCGGGGTGGCGGGCTTCGGGCTGCTCGGCGCGGGCCTGGCGTGTATCGCGCCGCAGGTGTTCTCAGCCGCGGGCAGTCAGGACCCGGCGCGCGCCGGGCAGGCCATCGCGCGGGTGGCCAGCCTCGGCTTCCTCGGCTTCGTCGTCGGGCCGCTGGTCATCGGTGCGCTGGCCGAGTTCACGGGGCTGCCCGCCGCGCTGGCGATCCCCGCCGTCCTGGCCCTGTTCGTGGCGCTGGCCGCCCCCTCCCTGCGCCCCGGGCGGGCGTCCGCACCCGCCGCCGCCCAGGGCTGACCCGCTCCGCGCGTGGCTGCCCGGCTGCCCGGCTGCCCGGCGGGCGTGATCGCGACTTCGTGTCGATAGCTAAGGTCAGACCGCACCTTCTGACACGAGACACCGATCTTGCACCGGCGAGCCGCCGCCCGGAGGTTAAGAAGGGCACCTTCCTCTACGGAAAGCGTTAAGAAGGTGCCCTTCCTTACTTGAGGGTGGAGGAGGTGACGGTGGGGTTGCGGGCGCCGAGGAAGAAGATGCCGGGGTAGCCGCGGGTCTCGAAGCCGTCGCTGGGGTTGCGGCGCAGGGTGGAGCCCTCGATCGACATCGTGCCGGTGCGGTCGTTGCTCACGAAGAAGACGGCGCCGCCGCCCTCCTCGGCGTGGTTGTCCTGGATGATCGTGCCCGCCAGCCGCACGGTGAACAGGTTGCCATCGGTGTAGATCGCGCCGCCGCTGCCGCCGCCGGGCAGGCCCGGTCGCGCCGGGTTGGCGCCGTGCCCGATCGCGCTGTTGTGGGTGAGCAGGCTGTTGAGCACCACCCAGGACACGCCGATGCTGCTCAGCGCGCCGCCGTTCGAGCAGCGGCCGCCGAGGCCAGGCCCGCCGCCGAAGGTGCTGTGCACGATGTACACCGGCAGGCCCTTCGACTGGCTGAGCACCCGGATCGCCGCGCCGCCCAGGTCGGGGCCGGTGTTGTCGCAGCGGTTGCGGATGAAGCGGGAGTTGACCACCTTCAGGCGGCCGCCGCGTACGAAGATCGCCCCTCCGCCGCCGCCCTCCGCCGTCTCGCCGGTGGAGTTGCCGTCGGCGAAGGTCAGGTTCTGCACCGTGAGCTGCGGGTGGTCCTGGTCCTGGCAGTGCGAGGTCGTCCAGCCCTGCGCCTGGTCACAGGTGTTCATGTAGAGGATGCGCCGCTTGCCGCCCCCGCTCAGCGTGATCCTGCCGCCGCCGTCGAGCACGATCTTCGGCCCGTTCGCGTTCCTGACCTTCGCGGTGGCCGTCATGGTGATGGTGAGCGGGTCCGGCCCGCAGTCGAACGTGATGATCCCGCCCGCCGCGACCGCCGCCACCACCGCCTTGGACGTGCAGCTCGCGGGCGTGCCGTTCCCGATCACCCGGGTCGGCTTCGTGGTGTTCACGGCCCGCGCCTCGGCCGGCACCACCGCCCTGCCCTTCGGGTTGCCCGGTGCGAAGACGGCCGCGGCGGCCGACGGCGACGGCGCGGAGGTGGCGCTGGCGCTCGGCACCGCCGACGGGATCCCGCTCGCCCCGACCCAGCTGGGCGGCGGCCCGGCCGCCGGCGTCGCGGAGCCGCACCCCGCGAGCGCGAGGGCGAGGGCGAGCAGAACGGCGGAAGGTGCGGCGAGGGCTGAGGTACGCACCGCAGGATGCTAATCCCCCGCCGCCCGGCCCGCGCGCCACACGACCCCCCGCGTCGATCTTGCGCGAACTGTTAGGGATCTGCCCGGAAGGGGCGTGTCGCACCCACAGTTCACGCAAGATCGGCGCGGGAGGGAAGCGCGCGGGACGCGGCGCGTCAGCGTGGGGTCGGGGTGGTGGTGGAGGAGGCGGCGGCGCAGATGGCGATCATCTGGTCGGAGAGGGCGTCTATGCGGGTCACGTCGAGTTTCTGGAGGGACTCGACGGTGGTGAGGCTCTTGCCCTGGGCCTCGAACTCGTCGGCGAGCTGGCCGAGGGTGGTCTTCACGTCGGCGGCGTCGGCGGTGGCGGCGTCGGTGCGCAGGTTGGCGGCCAGGTCTACCAGGGAGGTGCCGGCCTTCTTGACCGACTGGTCGGCGGCGGTCATGTCGCCGGAGTCGGCGGCCTTGGTGACGTTGGAGAGCTCGCGGGCGAAGACGGTGAGGCCGTCCTCGACGGTCTTGGCGGTCTTGGTGCACACCGCCGGGGTCGGTTCGGCGGCCGCGGCCGGGACGGCGCTGAGGCCGAGCGCGGCGAAGAACGTGGTGGTGAGGATGCAGGCAACTCGCGAGAGGCGTCGCATGACGTCCTCCAATCGGGGTTACGGTGCCGGCTGGGAGAGCCGGCCCCCAAGGAATCCATCCTCCGCCCTGGTCAGGATGCGTGGACGGGCTCGGCGAAAGTCGCCCTGCTACGTCGAGGGGGCGGTACAGTGCCCCCTCCGGTCGGCGGATCCGCCATGTGGGAGCGGGACGGCCTGGCCGAGCACCGGTCAGGGGGCGGTGGGGCGGGGGAACTGGTCCGCCAAGGCTTCGGGGCCGACGAGCGGGGTGGTGAGCAGGGCGCGGATCCGGCGGTCGCGGTCGGCGAGGGCGGCGCGCTGGGCGTCGGTGAGCGGGATCCAGGGGCGCGGCGGGGCGGGCAGGCGCGGTGGGAGCGGGCGGCCCGCGACGTAGGTGGCCTCGTTGCGCAGGCGCAGGGGTGCGGTGCGCTGCCGGCCGTGCACGTCGGCGACCGGGAACGCGCCCGTTTCGACGGTGAACACGGCGAGGTCGGCGGGGGCGCCTTCGGCCAGGGTGCCGGTGCCGGTCGGCAGGGCCAGCGCGCGGGCGGGCGCGATGGTCGCCGCCGCGACCACCTCGGGCAGGGTCATGCCCACGGCCAGCAGCTTCGCCATGGTGGTGGGCAGGTCGAAGACGGGGCCGTGCAGGGAGCGGCCGTGCAGGTCGGTGGAGACGGTGTGCGGCGGCATCCCGGCGGCGAGCTGCTCCTCCAGCACGTCGAAGGCGAACCCGCCGGACCCGTGCCCGAGGTCGAACAGGACACCGGCGTCGTACGCGCGGCGCACCGCGGGGGCGGGGGCGCCCCGGCCCATGGCGATGCCGCTGGCGCAGTGCGTGACGATGTCGCCTGCGCGCAGCAGCGGCAGCACGTCCGCGACGGCGGGCGGGGCGGCGCCGATGTGCACCATCAGCGGCAGCTCGCAGGCGCGGGCCACGGTGACGGCGCGGCGCAGCGGCTCCAGACCGTGCGGGCCGACGGTCTCGGCGTCGATCCGCGCCTTGATCCCGTACACCAGGTCGCGGTTGGCGGCGACGGTGGCCACGGCCAGGTCGGCGTCGCAGTGGGCGAGGTCGCGGGACTCCCCGGTGCGGCCGGTCAGGCCGAGCGCGGAGATGTTGAGCAGCACCGGCACGCGGACGGCGTACCCCCGCACCGCCTCGCGCAGCGCGGGCAGGCCGTAGGCGCCCGCCGAACCGGCGTCGACCCAGGTGGTCACACCGGAGCACCAGGCGGCGGGATCGGGGTCGACGCCCCAGTAGGTCGCGCCGGGGTGCACGTGCGTGTGCAGGTCGACCAGGCCGGGGGTGACCAGCCGCCCCGACACGTCGACGATCTCGCGCGCGTCGTCGCGGGGCAGCCCCGGGGCGACCGCCGCGATCCGGCCGCCGGACACGGCCACGTCGAGCACCGCGTCCCGCCCGCCGGCGGGGTCGAGCACGCGGCCGCCGGTGAGCAGCAGGTCGTACGCCACGGGCACGACCCTACGCGGCTCAGGCCGGGAACACAGTGGCCCAGTCGTCGCGCATGCTGACCACGGTCCAGCCCTCGCGGCGGCCGATGTCGGCGATCGGCTCGGTGTCGGTGGTGGTGACCCCGACCGAGGCGTACGCGTACTCGCGCTCCCCGTCGTCGTGGTCGATCAGCAGGGCCAGGCTGGGCGAGCCCGCGGCCTGCGCGTACTCCAGCATCTCCCGGTCGCCCGCGGAGTTGCCCGCCGCGAAGATGGGACGGCGCCCGAGCTGCGTCTGGATGTGCTCGACCTTGGCCCGGCCCTCGTTGACCTCGCCGAGCGCCTGGGCGGTGCGCACCAGCGCCGGGCCCTCGCCGCGCTCCTCGAAGTGGTACTCCACCAGCGTGCCGACCACGTCGTCGGGCGCGACGCCGTACAGGTCGCGGCTGATCGCGCGGACGAACTCGGTGCCGCCGCCGGTCACGATGAACACCGCGAAGCCGTGCGCGCGCAGCGCCTCCAGCAGCTCCTGCATCGGCTGGTAGACGAGCCGGGGGTAGGGCACGCCCCAGTCCGGGTGCTTCTCGGTGTAGACGAAGTCGCGCGCCCGGCCGGTGAACTCGTCCGGCGTCCAGCCCGCGCACAGCTCCAGCAGCGCCAGCGCGACCCGCTGCAGGCCCAGCTCGCCGAGCGCGGCGTGGTCGCCGTCCAGCAGCGCCCGGTACTCGGCGCGTTCGGCCAGGCCCGGGTCGTGCGCCACCGCCTGGTGCAGGGTGCGCACCAGGAATTCGTACTGGATGTAGCCGGGGCGCTCGCACCACAGCGTGCCGTCGTTGTCGAGCACCGCGACCCGTTGCTCGGGCGGCAGCGCCAGCGCCTCGTCCAGGAACGAGGCGATGGCGTCGCGGGTGGGGCCGGGTCGCCAGGAAGGGAGGAAGGCCACGTCAGTGGCTCCCTATGCCGTCCAGCATCTTGTCCATGATCTGGTCGACGGTGAAGCTGGCCGCCTCCTGCCGGGGCGGGAACTCCTCGAAGGTGGCCAGGAAGTCCCCGACCAGCTTCTGCGCCGCCGGCAGCATGTACGCGCGGTCGAGCATCCACTCGTAGTAGGAGTTCGAGGTGATGTCGGCCCGCTCGTAGGGGTCGGTGCGCAGGTTGAAGATCTTGGGCACCCGCAGCGGCGTGAACGGCTCGGCCCAGACCCGCAGCGTGCCCGGGGCCCGCTGCTCCATGAACACCAGCTTCCAGTTGTCGAACCGGAGCGCGGTGAGGTCGCCGTCGTCGGAGAAGTAGAAGAAGCCCTCGCGGGGGCTGTGCGGCTCGTCGTCGGTGAGGTACGGCAGCAGGTCGAAGCCGTCCAGGTGCACCTTGAACGTCTTGCCCGCCGCCTCGTGCCCCTGTTTCAGCTCCTCGACGATGTCGGGGTCCCCCGCCGCGGCCAGCAGCGTCGGCAGCAGGTCGAGGTGGCTGACGATCTCGTTGGCGACCCGGCCCGCAGGGATTCGGCCGGGCCAGCGCAGCAGCGCCGGCACCCGGTAGGCGCCCTCCCAGTTGGAGTTCTTCTCGTTGCGGAACGGCGTCATGCCGGCGTCCGGCCAGGTGTTCATGTGCGGGCCGTTGTCGGTGCTGTACATGACGATGGTGTCGTCGGCGATGCCGAGCTGGTCCAGCAGGCTCAGCAGCTCACCGACGATGCGGTCGTGGTCGACCATCACGTCGTGGTAGTCGGACTGCCAGCGGCCCGCCCAGCCCTTGATCTCGGGGCGCGGATGCGTCTTGAAGTGCATGTGCGTGGTGTTGAACCAGACGAAGAACGGCGTGTCCGCCTCGGCCTGCCGCTGGATGAAGTCGGCCGCGTGCGCGAACACCTCGTCGTCGATGGTCTCCATGCGCTTGCGGGTCAGCGGCCCGGTGTCCTCGATCTTCTGGCCGCCGCCGGGCAGCGCCCAGCAGTGCAGCACCCCCCGGGGCCCGAACCGCCTGCGGAAGTCGGGGAAGGAGCGCGGATCAGGATAGTCGGCCTGCTCGGGCTCCTCCTCGGCGTTGAGGTGGTAGAGGTTGCCGAAGAACTCGTCGAAGCCGTGGGCGGTGGGCAGGAACTCGTCCCGGTCGCCGAGGTGGTTCTTGCCGAACTGGCCGGTGGCGTACCCGTGCGGTTTGAGCAGCTCGGCGATGGTCGGGTCGGCGGCGTGCAGGCCCAGGTCCGCGCCCGGGAGACCGACCTTGGACAGGCCGGTGCGGAACACCGCCTGGCCGGTCAGGAAGGCCGAGCGGCCCGCGGTGCAGCTCTGCTCGCCGTAGTAGTCGGTGAAGCGCACCCCCTCGTCGGCGATCCGGTCGATGTTGGGCGTGCGGTAGCCCATCAGCCCGTCGCTGTAGCAGCTCAGGTTGGTGATGCCGATGTCGTCGCCCCAGATGACCAGGATGTTCGGCTTGCGCCCGCGGCCGCCGCCGGTCGCGGCGGCGCGGGCGGCGGGGGTACGCGACGGGCCCCGTCCCGCCCGTGCGGTGGCCCGGCTGGGCGGGGCCTTCTTCGCCGCGGCGGGCGCGGCCGCCTTCTTGCCCGGTCCCGCCTTACGCGGAGCGGCGGACGCCACCGGCGCGGCGGCGGCCGTCTTCTTCATCGCTCCGGCGGGCGCGGCCTGCTCTGTGACGGGTGCGGACGGCCCCACCGCCTTCCGGGCGGCGGTGCTCTTCTTCGCGACAGCCTGCTTGGCCGGAGCCTTCTTCGCGGGAGCCTTCTTCGCCGTGGACCGGCTCGGAGCCATGTCTCCTCCAGACGTCGTCCTACCGCGATCCAGTATTCCGCCCAATACGAGGCATGTTCCCGTTTTCGGGTGGATTGGCTTGCTACCGTCGCGTGCAGACGATGGGGGCGCGCGTGACTGCACTGGAAGCCGCCGCCTGGGGTGGCATAGCGGCGTTCTCGCTGGTCGTCGGCGCCTGGCTGGCGTTCCGCGAGCGGCCGGTGTCCGACTCGCGGGTCGGCCTGGTGATGGGCTTCGGCGCCGGGGCGCTGCTCGCCGCGATCGCCTACGAACTGGTGCCCACCGGGTTCAACCAGGACCTGCTGATGTTCTCCGCGTTCGGCCTGGGCGCGCTGGTGTTCTTCTTCGTGGACCACCTGGTCACCGGGCGGCAGAGCATGGGCGCCGCCTCCGCCGACCGGTCCATCGTGGTGGGCGCGCTGCTCGACGGCATCCCCGAGTCGCTGGTGCTGGGCATCGGGGTGGCCGCGGGCGGCGAGGTGGCGATCGCCTTCCTCGTCGCGGTCTTCATCTCCAACCTGCCGGAGGCGCTCGGCGCCAGCGCCTTCATGCGCGCCGCCGGGCACACCCGGGGCCAGGCGTACCGGGTGTGGTGGGGTGTCGTGGCCGTCTCCGCCCTGTCCGCGGCCATCGGCGCCGTCGCGTACAAGATGGTGCCGGGCTCCGAGGGCGGTTACATCGAGGCTTTCGCGGCCGGCGCGGTGCTGACCATGCTGGCCGACTCGATGATCCCGGAGGCGTACAAGCTCGGCGGCAAGACGACGGGCCTGCTGGCGGTGCTCGGTTTCGCGGTGGCCGGCGCCCTGTCCGGGCTCGAGTGACTACGCGGGCAATCATGGACGAATTGTCGAAATACCGCATCAGCGGATGACCCGGTGCATAGTCTGCAAGCGGATGAAACTCACTTCCGGGAGGACAGATGAGCACCGCAACGCCCAGTCCCAGCACCGGGCAGCCCGGCATGAAGCCTGCGGCCGGCGCGGCGAGCGCGCCGACCACCGCCAGGCCCGGCTCGGTGCCGCCCGGCACCGCGGGCACGGACGTGTTCACCACGGGACAGGCGACGATGGCGTCGAAGGTGCCGTGGTGGCTGTTCCTCATCACCGGCGTCTGCTGGATCATCGTCAGCTGGTTCGTGCTGGCCTACAACCAGCAGCCGGTGCGCAGCCTCGGCACCATCGCCGCGCTGGCCGGCATCATCGTGCTGGTCGCGGGCGTGTTCGAGCTGATCCAGGCGTTCACCGCGCCCGGCTGGCGCTGGCTGCACGCCATCCTCGGCGTGCTGTTCCTGATCACCGGCATCGTCTGCTGGGTCAACCCCGGCGGCACGGTGTTCTGGCTGGCCGCCTTCATCGGGTGGTACCTGCTGTTCAAGGGAGCGGCCGACATCGTGCTGGCCTTCCTCACCAAGAAGGAGCACGACGGCTGGTGGCTCGGCCTGATCATCGGCATCATCGAGGTGCTGCTGGGCTTCTGGGCGGCGGGCCGCTGGTTCCGCTCGTTCGAGCTGCTCATCGTGCTGGTCGGCGCGATCTGCCTGGCCCGCGGCATCACCGACTTCATCATGGCGTTCCGCGTCCGTGACCTGAACAAGCAGGCCAAGGCCGCAGGACTGCCGTGAGCGAACCGATCACGCTTGCCCGCCCGGGACGCGACGGCGAGAAGCCGCCGCGTCCCGGCATGGTGTGGCTGCCCGGCGGCACGTTCCGGATGGGCTCCGACGCGCACTACCCGGAGGAGGCGCCCGCGCACACGGCGCGGGTCGGCGGCTTCTGGATCGACCGGCTCCCGGTCACCAACCGGGAGTTCCGCGCGTTCGTCCGGGCCACCGGGCACGTCACCGTCGCCGAGACCGCCCCCGACCCGGCCGACTACCCGGGCGCCGACCCGTCGCTGCTGGTGCCCGCCTCGGTGGTGTTCGTCAAGCCGCGGCGCCGCGTCGACCTGCGCGACATCACCGGCTGGTGGCACTTCGTGCCGGGCGCGGACTGGCGGCGGCCGTACGGGCCGGGTTCCTCGATCGACGGCCTGGACGACCACCCCGTGGTGCACGTGGCCTGGGCCGACGTCGCCGCGTACGCGGCCTGGGCCGGGGGCGACCTGCCCACCGAGGCCGAGTGGGAGTACGCCGCGAGCGGCGGCGCCGCCGAGCCGGCCGAGTTCGCCTGGGGCGCCGAGCTGACGCCGGGCGGGGTGCACATGGCTAACGTCTGGCAGGGCGAGTTCCCGGTGCTCAACCTGGCCGCCGACGGCTACGAGAGCACCGCGCCAGTCGGCTCCTTCCCACCCAACGCGTTCGGCCTGTCCGACATGATCGGCAACGTGTGGGAGTGGACGTCGGACTGGTACGGCGCCCACCGGCCCGGCGCGACCGTCGCCTGCTGCGCGCCCGCCGGCCCGCGCGGAGCCACGGAGCAGGGCAGCTACGACCCGGCGACGCCGGGCGTGCGCATTCCGCGCCGGGTGATGAAGGGCGGCTCGTTCCTGTGCGCGCCGAACTACTGCCGCCGTTACCGGCCCGCGGCCCGCATGCCGCAGGCGGTCGACACCTCCACCTGCCATCTGGGGTTTCGCCTGGTGGTGCGCCCGTAGCGAGCCCCGTTCGCGATTCGTCGCTATGATGCCCCGGTTGTCGAGAGACGCCTAGTACGGGGAGGTCAGGCGTGTCGCGAAACCGTCGCGTCATCATGTCCGTCATCGCCGCCACCGCGGTCGCCCTGAGTGTGGGCACCCTGGCGGCCGCAGGAGTGATCCCCGCCGCGTGGCACGAGCCCGCGGCCGAACCCGCCGCCGAAGCCGCACCCGCCGCCGGGCAGCCCGGAGCGCTGCGCGGCGGCGCCGTCCAGCCGCTGACCGGCCGCAGCGCCGCACCCGTCGGCCCGGCCAAGAACGCCACCACCGCGAGCCCCGGCGCGCTCGCCACGCCGCACTCGGTCGCCTTCCTGCGCGCGCAGTACGGCATCAGCGAGGCCGAGGCGGTGCGCCGGCTCGCGCTGCAGCAGTCGGCGCCCGAGCTGGCGCAGCGCCTGTCGGCGAGCCTGCCCGACGCGTACGCCGGGCTGTGGCTGGACCAGGAGGCGGGCGGCGTGCTGCGGGTCGGCATGACCAAGCCCGACCTGCTCCAGCCCGCGCTCGCCGGGGTCGCCGACGCCGCCCACGTGCGGGCCGTGCCCGCCACGCGCTCGCTCAAGCAGCTCCAGGCCACGGCGGCGAAGCTGTCCGCCGACCTGGCCGGGCGCACCGACGTGGAGATCGCGGTGGACGCGCCGTCCAACCAGGTCGTGGTGAGCGCCCCGGCGGGCGTCGACCTGACCGGCGTCAGCCCCGCCGTGACCCGTGCGGGCGGCGCGGCCCGGCTGCACCGCAGCCCGCGCCCGGCCGGTGTGCCGAAGTCGTGCGACCCGCTGAACTGCCTGCAGCCGCCGCTGCGCAGCGGCATCCGGCTGGACGTCCCGCGGGACAACGGCACGGTCGGCGGCTGCACCACGGGCTACGTGCTGCGCTCGCAGAAGACCGGGGAGCGCTTCGTGCTCACCGCCGGGCACTGCGTGCTCAATACCGCGACGCACAGCCGCATCGACGACACCTGGCACCGCTACCTGGTGGAGAAGATGCCCGTGGTGGTCGAGCACCCCGACGCCACGCTGCGCGCGGCGCTCGGCGAGAACATCGCCGGGGTCAGCCCCTACGACTACGCGATCATGCCGTACGCGGACACGCGCACGGCGAACTTCTGGAACGGCGGCCAGGTGCAGCTGCGCAGCACGGCGCGGTCCGTCTCCGGCGGCCTGATCAACGAGTGGTGCCCCGGCGGCTGCCCGGGTGGCGGCACCATCCCGGTCACCGGCGTCACCCCGCTGGCCAACGTCCTGGTCGGCTCGGTCGTGTGCGCCACCGGTTCGGGTTACACCCCCGCCGCCGGTGAGAAGATCATCGACTCCGGCGCGGGCGCGGGCTACCAGCCCGGCACGCGCTGTGGCACCGTCGTGAAGAAGGGCGTGCTGATCTCGGTGAAGATCTGCGCCCGCCCCGGCGACAGCGGCGGCCCGCTGTTCACCGAGTCCGACGGCAAGGCGGTCGGCATCCTCAAGTACGGCGACCCGGGTCAGGGCGCGTGCACCAATGCCGACGAGTGGAACCACTACGCTCCGGTCGAGACGATCCTGTCGCGGGTCAACTCGCGCACCGACCTGCAGTTCGAACTGGTCACGGCCGGCACCCCGACGGGGCCCGCACCCCGGTAACCCCGTTCCCGACGGCACCGGAGAGGATTCCTGCATGTCCTCCGCCCCCACCGCCGTGCTCGCCCCTGCGCCGGAGACGGCGCCGGCCGCCGATCCGGCGACGCGGCCGCGGCGGTGGCGGGCACGGAGCCGGGCGCTGCTCGCGCCGCTGCTGGCGTACCTGGCGAGCCACGCCCTGTACGCCGCGGCGGCGGCCGCCGTGTCCGAGCCGTACCTGCCGGTCGACGGCCGGGTGCGCGCCGACTCGGGGCTCTACGCGCTGGTCGCCTCGCGCGGCTACGAGCTGTTCCTCTGCGACAGCGACCCGGCTCTCGGGCCGATGTTCGCGCCGGGCGCCTGGTGCGGCACGGCCGGCTGGTTCCCGCTCTACCCCGCGCTGATCCGGGTGCTCACCTGGCCCACCGGGCTCGGCGAGTACACCGCGGGCCTCATCATCACGGAGCTGTGCCTGCTGGCGGCCTTCGTGCTGCTGTGGCGGCTGCTGCGGGGCACCGGCACCGCGCGGCCGGTGGCGTGGGCCGTGCTGGCCCTGGCCGCGCTGCTGCCGTCGGGCATCTACCTGCGCGCGGTGTTCCCCATGGCGCTCGCCGTGGTGCTGCTGCTGGCCTGCGTGACCGCGCTGCGCTCCGGCCGGTGGTGGTGGGCGGGCGGGTTCGGCGCGCTGGTCGCCACGGCGTACCCGATGGGCGTGGCGGTCGCCGCGATCGGCTTCGGCACGGTGGTGACCCTGCTCGGGCGCGGTGAGGTGCGCCCGCTCGCGGCGGCGCGGGCCGCGCTGGCGGTGTGCGGGCTGCCGGTCGCGGGGCTGCTGGCCGTGTTCGCGGTGCACCGGGTCACGGTGGGGCACTGGAACGCGTACATGATGATCCAGGAGCACTACGGCAACGGCGTGCACAACCCGCTGACCTCGCTCTACAAGCTGGCGATCGAGCCCGCCGTGATCCCGGTCGCGCAGCCCCGGCAGGACCTGCTCTGGGAGCTGGACGTCTACACCGACGCCGAGCTGTGGTGGTCGCTGGCGCTGGTGCTGCTCGCGGTCACCGCGGCGGTGATCGCGAGCGGGCGGGGCACGCTGCGCCGGTACGACGCCGGGCTCGCCCTCTACGCGGTGGCGATCTTCGTGGGGCCGCTGATCGCCGGACCGGCCGTGTCGCAGTATCGCTCGCACTCGCTGCTGCTGCCCGCGCTGCTGGTGCTGCGGCATCTCCCGGCGCGCCTGCTCTGGCCGTACGCGGTGAGCGCCGGGGTCATCGCCGTGCCGATGGGGATGCTGTTCTCGACCTGGCTGCTGTTCTAGGCGTCGCCGGGGTGATCGCCGCCGCGATAGGCTGCGGTCCCCTGAATCATGGAGGACGGCGATGGTTCCGCAAGCCGTTGACCTGACCGTACGCACCCTCGGTGAATGCCGCATCGAGTCCCCGCTGGCGCCGCTGCTGCCGGAGACCGAGAGCACCGAGCACTACGTCGACGAAGACGACCGGGTGCTGTTCGACGACACGCGCAGCATGGTGGCCGCGCGCAAGACCACGCTGGACGCGCTGCCCGGCTTCGAGCCCGGCGGCCCGCGCCGCAAGATCTTCTTCCAGCCCTCGAAGACCCGCGTCGGCATCGTGACCTGCGGCGGCCTCTGCCCCGGCCTCAACGACGTCATCCGCGGCCTGGTGCTGGAGCTGACCTCGCACTACGGCGTCACCAAGATCTACGGCTTCCGCAACGGCTACCAGGGCTTCATCGCCGGCTACGGGCATCCCCCGATCGACCTCGACGCCGAGGCGGTCAGCGGCATCAACGAGTACGGCGGCACCATCCTCGGCAGCTCCCGGGGCAGCCAGGACCCGTACGAGATAGTCGACTGCCTGGAGCAGATGAGCATCAACGTGCTCTTCGTCATCGGCGGCGACGGCTCCATGCGCGGCGCGCTCACCATCGCCGACGTGGTCAAGGAGCGCGGCCTGAAGATCGCCGTGATCGGCGTGCCGAAGACCATCGACAACGACATCCCGTACATCGAGCAGAGCTTCGGCTTCCAGACCGCGTTCTCCAAGGCCACCGAGTCGCTGCGCAGCGCCCACGTGGAGGCCCGCGCGGTGCCCAACGGGGTCGGCCTGGTGCAGGTCATGGGCCGCCACTCGGGCTTCATCGCCTGCTACGCGACGCTGGCCAACAACGACGCCGACTACGTGCTCATCCCCGAGGTGCCGTTCCAGCTCGACGGCGAGAACGGCTTCCTGGCCCATCTGCGGCGGCGGGTCGCCGAACGCGGGCACGCGGTGGTGGTCGCCGCCGAGGGCGCCGGGCAGGAGTACCTGGAGTCCGACGAGCCCGGCCAGGTCGACAAGTCCGGCAACCGCAAGCTCAAGGACATCGGCCTCTTTCTGCGCAAACGCATCGCGGAGGACTTCGCCGCGCACGGGATGGAGTCCAGCCTCAAGTACATCGACCCCAGCTACGCCATCCGCAGCGTGCCCGCCAACCCGTACGACAGCGTCTACTGCATCCGGCTCGCGCACGCCGCCGTGCACGCCGCGATGGCCGGGCGCACCGCGATGGTGGTCGGCCGCTGGCGCGGCCGCTTCGTCCACGTCCCCATCGCCCTCGCCATCAGCAAGCGCAACCAGGTAGACCCCACCGGCGACCTCTGGATGTCCGTCCTGGAGACCACCGGCCAACCCCGCCACTTCGGCTGACCGCCCCGCCCCGCCCTCGCCCTGCCCCGCTCGGCGGCTGCAGTTTCGGGGAAAGTGCAGGTATCACGTGATCGGTGCCTGCACTTTCCCCGAAACTGTCGACCATTCGCCGCCGACGGCGGGACCTAGCGGAGCCCCCTGGAGTGGTGGCGGGTGAGGATGAGGTCGAGGACCAGGGCGGTCCAGCCGCACTGGTGGGTGGCGCCCAGGCCCGCGCCGGTGTCGCCGTGGAAGAACTCCGGGAAGGTCAGGTGGTCCTTCCAGTCCGGGTGGTCGGCCAGCAGCGGGTGGTCCGGCAGGTAGGGCCGGTTGCCGTGCCGGTCGGGCAGGAACAGCGCGATGAGCCGGTCGGACAGGTCGTCGGCGATCTGGTCCAGGGTGAGCTTCTGCCCGGACCGGGTCGGATACTCCACCTGCAGGTCGTCGTGGAAGAACCGGGCGTAGTGCCGAATCCCCTCGATGAGCAGGTAGTTCGTCGGGAACCAGATCGGCCCGCGCCAGTTGGAGTTGCCGCCGAACAGCCCGTTGGCCGACTCGGCCGGCTCGTACCCGACCGTGTAGTCGTGCCCGCCCAGCCGGATCGTGTACGGCTTGTCCAGGTGCCGCCGCGACAGCGTGCGCAGCCCGTACGGCGACAGGAACTCCTCGGTGTCCAGCATCCGGCTCAGGATCCGCCGCAGCTGTTCCGGCCCGACGACGGCGAGCAGCCGCTGCTGCTGCCCCCCGTCGGAGATCCGCCGCGCCCCGACGACCTCGGTGAACTCGGGCCGGTTGGTGAGGAACCAGCGCAGCCGCGCTGCGATCTCGGGCAGCCGGACCAGCGTCACCGAGCTGAGCGTGGTGGTCGCGCACAGCGGCAGCAGCCCGACCACCGACCGCACCTTGAGCGGCACCTCGCGGCCGTCGGTGCGGCGCAGCAGGTCGTAGAAGAAGCCGTCCTCGTCGTCCCAGAGCCCCTGGTGCGAGGCCGCGTTGGCGATGTACGCGAAGTGCTCCAGGAACTTGGTGGCGATGTCGGTCCACATGCGGTCGTGGGTGGCCAGGACCAGCGAGATCTCCAGCAGGTTGAGGGCGTACATCGCCATCCAGGCGGTGCCGTCGGACTGCTCCAGCACGCCGGGCACGGGCAGCGACGCGGACCGGTCGAACGGGCCGACGTTGTCCAGGCCCAGGAAGCCGCCCTCGAACAGGTTGTTGCCGCCGGTGTCCTTGCGGTTGACCCACCAGGTGAAGTTGAGCAGCAGCTTGTGCATGACGCGGGCGAGGAAGGCGTAGTCGCGCCCGCCGTCGATCTCGAACACGCGCAGCGCGGCCCAGGCGTGCACGGGCGGGTTGACGTCGCCGAACGCCCACTCGTAGGCCGGGATCTGGCCGTTGGGGTGCAGGTACCAGTCGCGCAGCAGGAGCAGGATCTGCTCCTTGGCGAAGTGCGGGTCGACGCGGGCCAGCGCGACGCAGTGGAAGGCCAGGTCCCACGCGGCGTACCAGGGGTACTCCCACGGGTCGGGCATGGAGATGACGTCGAAGCTGGTCATGTGCCGCCAGGCGCTGTTGCGCCCGTGGCGGCGGCCCTCTGGCGGCGGCGGCGAGGCGGGGTCGCCGTCCAGCCAGCGGGCCACGTCGTAGTGGTAGAACTGCTTGCCCCACATCAGCCCGGCGACGGCGGCGCGCACGACGTGCGCCTGGGCCTCGGGGGTGCCGTGCGGGACCAGCTGGGCGAAGTACTCGTCGGCCTCGGCCCGGCGCGCGGCCATGACCTCGTCGAACTCGGCGCCGAGCGACGGTGTGGGCCGTTCCCGGCCGCCCGGTGCGGCCAGATGGGTCAGGCGGAGCCGGATCTGCGCCGTCTCGCCGGACGGCACCGTGAGCACGTAGCGCAGCGCGGCCTTGGTGCCGGTGCGGTCCGGGTTGACCGTGGGCAGGCCGTGCACCACGTGGTCGGCGATGCCGTCCTTCGGGTAGTCGGGCGTCTCCTCATACCCCCACAGCCGCCGCGCGTTGGTCTCGTTGTCGCAGGCCAAGGGCTCGGGCTCGCCGTCGCCCTGGAGCATCAGGCGGCCGAGGATGCGGTGCCGGGCGCGCAGCTCGCCGCGGCCCCCGACCTGCTCGGCGACGATCTCGGGCTTGTCGTCGCGGCCGGGCAGACCCCACGACCACGTGTTGCGGAACCACAGCGTGGGCAGCACGTGCAGGGTGGCCGGCTCGGGCGCGCGGTTGGTGACCGAGACGACCATGCACAGGTCGGTCGGGCCCGCCTTGGCGTAGTCGACGGTGACCACCCAGTACCGGTCGTCGGCGAAGACCCCGGTGTCGGCCAGCTCGTACTCCGGCTCGGAGCGGTCCAGCTGCCGATTGACCGCGACCAGCTCGGAGTACGGATACTCGCGCTGCGGGTAGTGGTAGCGCCAGGACATCCACGAGTGCGTCGGCGTGGAGTCGGTGTACCACCAGTACTCCTTGGCGTCCTCGCCGTGGTTGCCCTCGTTGCCGGTGAGGCCGAAGATGCGCTCCTTCAGGATCGGGTCGTTCTCGTTCCACAGGCCGAGCCCGAAGCAGAAGGTCTGCCGCTCGTCGCAGACGCCCGCCAGCCCGTCCTCGTTCCACCGGTAGGCGCGGGAGCGGGCGTGATCGTGCGGGAAGTACTCCCACGCGGTGCCGTGCTCGCTGTAGTCCTCACGCACGGTGCCCCAGGCCCGCTCGGAGAGGTACGGCCCCCACAGCCGCCAGGGCTCGGCCCCGGCGTCCGCGTCCGCCAGCCGCCTGCGCTCCGCCCCAGTCACACCATCTCCTCGCTGCCGCCCACGGGATCATTGTCGCCCCGCTTTGTTACACCTCTGCGTAACTTTGGCGGAGTCGCGTGATCGGTATCCCGATTGCCCCGGTTTTCTGCCAGAGTCGTCACCATGCGATTCGGTACGCAGGTATGCGGTGACCTCGCCCTGGGCGCGGCACGGGAGTGGCTGGTGGCCGACGGCCGCGGCGGTTACGCGATGGGCACGGTCAGCGGGCTGCGCACCCGGCGCTATCACGCACTGCTGGTGGTCGCGGGCGACACGCCGGCGGCCCGCCACGTCGGCCTGGCCGCCCTGGATCCGGTGGTACGCGTCGGCGGCGGCGCGCCGATCCGGCTGGCCGTGCACGAGTGGGCGGACGGCGCCATCGCCCCGCAGGGCCACCTGCTGTTGGAGGAGTTCGCCCTGGTCGACGGCCTGCCCCGGTGGCGCTGGCGGATCGGCCCGACGGTGCTGGAGCGCGAGCTGGCGGTGCGGCACGGCAGCTCCTGCGTGGCCGTGATCGACCGGCTGGTCAGCGGTGGCCCGGTCGAGCTGTCCCTGGAGGCGCTGTGCACCTGGCGCGACCAGCATGGCGAGCGCCACGCCGGTCACCTGCCCGTGCAGCAGGTCGCAGGCGGCTCGGTGGTGGCCGACGCCTACCGGCTGCGCGGCGCGTTCACGCGGGGCGGCGTGCCCGCACCGGCGCCGAACGGCGCGGCCACCGCGCCGCCGGGTGACGGGGCGTGCTGGTCGCCGGACGGGACCTGGCTGCACGGGGTGCACCACCGGATGGAGGCCGCGCGGGGCTACGTGCCGAACGAGGATCTGCTGCTGGCGGGCCGGTTCACCGCCGTGCTCAGCGAGCCCGGCGACGCGCTGGAGGTGACCGCCTGGGCCGGTGACCTGGGCGCCGAGCCGCCGCCCGCGACGGAGATCGTCGAAGCGGAACGGGCCCGCCGCTGGTCGCTGACCTCGGGGGCGGCCGACACCGTGACCGCGGCGCTGACCCTGGCCGCGGACGCGTTCGTGGTGACCACCGCGAACGGGCCGGACGTGGTGGCCGGTTACCCGTGGTTCGGCGCGTGGTCGCGGGACACGATGACGTCCTACGAGGGCCTGTTCCTGGCCACCGGGCGCGCCGAGCAGGGTCGGGAGCTGCTGCGGGAGTACGCGGCGACGCTGTCGGAGGGCATGCTGGCCAACACGGCCGACGGCGGCGCGGTCGGCTACAACACCGCCGACGCGACGCTGTGGTTCCTGCACGCGGTCGAGCGGCACGTGCGCGCCGCCGACGACGAGGACCTCGCCGCCGAGCTGCTGCCCGCGCTGGACGAGGTGCTGGCGGCGCACCTGCGCGGCACCCGCTACGGCATCAAGGTGGACGAGAGCGACGGGCTGCTCGTGCAGGGCGCCGACGGCGAGGCGCTGACCTGGATGGACGCGCGCGTCGACGGCATGCCGGTGACGCAGCGGGCGGGCAAGGCCGTGGACATCAACGCGCTGTGGTGCAACGGGCTGGCGGCGCTGGCCGTGCTGCGCGAGCGGGCCGGGCGGCACGCCGACGACGTGCGGCGGCGGCACGCGGTGACCGAGGCGGCGTTCCGGCGGCGCTTCCCCGCCCCGGCCGGGCACCTGTACGACGTGCTCGACCCGGACGACGCCGCGCTGCGGCCGAACCAGCTGCTGGCCTACTCGCTGCCGTACGCGCCGATGGAGCCGGATCCGGTGGTGCTGCGCCGGATCGCCGACGCGCTGCTCACTCCGCTCGGCCTGCGCAGCCTCGACCCGGCCGACCCGGCGTACCGGCCATACCACGACGGTGACCTGCGCAGCCGCGACCAGGCGTACCACCAGGGCACGGTGTGGCCGTGGCTGATCGGGCCGCTGGGCGACGCGCTGCGCAGGGCCGGACTGTCCACCCGCGACCTGGGCACCGGCCTGGTCGCGCACCTGGGTGACCACGGCCTGGGCTCGGTCAGCGAGACCGCCGACGGGGCCGCCCCGCACCGGGCGACGGCATGCCCGTTCCAGGCGTGGAGCGTGGCCGAGACCTTGCGTAATCACCTCACGTCTACCGACCAGTAGCAGAGCGTAACAGACACGAAACAAAAGGTCCCCAGTCCGAAATCGGTATCAGTCAGACTTTGTACAACCCCAATGGCGTACAGGCACCGAGTGTCCGGTGCCTAGTTCCGTGTGCCCGGGTTGTCTGCGAGGGGGCCGCATGACCATGAACCTTCCCGTCCCATCGGGTCCGGCGTCGGCAGCGAAGCCGCTCCGGATCATGATGCTGTCGTGGGAATACCCGCCGGTTGTGGTCGGCGGGCTAGGCCGGCACGTACACGCGCTGGCCAACTCGCTCGTCATGGCCGGGCACCACGTCACCGTGGTCACCCGGCACGCGCCCGGCGCGCCGCTGGAGGAGTACGCTCCCCCGCCGGTGCCCGGCGTACAGGGGGTGCGCATCGTGCGCGCGCCCGAGGATCCGCCGCTGTTCCCCCTGGCCACGCCGACGCTGCTGGCCTGGACCATGGCGTTCAACCACACCCTCACCCGGGCGGCGCTGCGGGCCGCCGAGGCCGATGACTACGACGTGATCCACGGCCACGACTGGCTGGTCACGCACACCGCGGTCACCCTGGCCGAGCACCTCGGCAAGCCACTGGTCGCCACCATCCACGCCACCGAGGCCGGCCGGCACCAGGGCTGGCTGCCGGAGGACCTGAACAAGAGCATCCACTCCGTCGAGTGGTGGCTGGGCCACCGCGCCTGCCGGGTGCTGGTCTGCTCGGAGTACATGCGCTGGGAGGTCACCCGGCTGCTCAACCTGCCCATCGGCAAGGTCGACGTCATCCCGAACGGGGTCGACGGCCGGGTCTGGAAGGCGCCCGCGCAGAAGGTCAAGGAGGCTCGGTCCCGGTTCGCCGGGGACGGCCCGCTGGTCGGCTTCGCCGGGCGGCTGGTCTACGAGAAGGGCGTGCAGCACCTCGTCGACGCGGTGCCGCAGCTGGCCGACGAGCACCCGGGCCTGCGGGTGGTCATCGCCGGTGACGGCCCCTACCGCGAGCAGCTGGTCGAGGCGGCGCACGAGCTGAAGCTGGAGAAGACCATCAGCTTCATCGGCTTCCTGTCCGAGCGCGAGCTGCCGCCCGTGCTGGCGGCGACCGATGCGACCGTGGTGCCCTCGCTCTACGAGCCGTTCGGCATGGTCGCGCTGGAGGCCGCCGCGGCGGGCGCACCGCTGGCCGTGGCCGCGACCGGCGGCCTGGCCGAGATCGTCGAGCCCGGCGTGACCGGCATGACCTTCCCGCACAGCGACCCGGACGCGCTGGCCGGCGCGGTGGGCACGCTGCTGGCCGAGCCGGTGAAGGCCAAGCAGATCGCCAAGCGCGCGCTGAGCATGGTGTCCAAGCGCTACGGCTGGCAGACCATCGCGGCCACCACGGCGCAGGCGTACCGCAACGCCATCGCGCAGGAGCCCTCGTTCCAGGCCGAGCGCCTGGCCGAGCAGGCCGGCGGCGACCGCCCGCTGATCGTCGTACCCGACGGAAACCTGCTGCGGTGACCGTTTCTTTCCGATCTCCGTTCGTTGGTCAACGGGAGGCCAGCCGCGGCGCGAAGGGGAACCGATGAACCTGATAAGTGATCTCGACCTTTATCTGATCGGCGAGGGCAGGCACGAGCGGCTCTGGCAGGTGCTCGGGGCCAACCCGGTGGACGGCGGCGAGGGCTGGCGCTTCGCCGTCTGGGCGCCGAACGCCCGCGAAGTGCAGGTCATCGGCGACTTCTCGGGCTGGTGGCCGGACGACGGCATCACCATGCACCCGCAGGGCGGCAGCGGCGTCTGGGCGGTGACGGTGCCGCAGGCGGCCGCCGGGCAGCGCTACCGCTACCGGGTGCACGGCGCCGACGGGCGCTGGACCTACCGGTCCGACCCGCTCGCGGTCGCCGCGCAGTGCCCCCCGGAGAACGCCTCGGTGCTCTTCTCCTCCGCGTACACCTGGAACGACGACAAGTGGCTGGCCGGCCGCGCGAAGAAGGCCGACCACCACGCCCGGCCGATGGCCGTCTACGAGGTGCATCTCGGCTCGTGGCGGCCCGGCCTGTCCTACAAGGAGCTGGCCGACGAGCTGGTGGACTACGTCACCGACCTGGGCTTCACCCACGTGGAGTTCCTGCCGGTGATGGAGCACCCGTTCGGCGGCTCGTGGGGCTACCAGATCACCGGCTTCTACGCCCCCACCGCCCGCTTCGGCGACCCGGACCAGTTCCGCCACCTGGTGGACCGGCTGCACCAGGCCGGCATCGGGGTGCTGCTGGACTGGGTGCCGGCCCACTTCCCCCGGGACGACTGGGCGCTGGCCCGCTTCGACGGCACGCCGCTCTACGAGCACGAGGACCCGCAGCGGGGCGAGCACCCCGACTGGGGCACCCTGGTGTTCAACTACGGCCGCCGCGAGGTGCGCAACT
Organism: Catellatospora sp. IY07-71; assembly: GCF_018326265.1. Classification (GTDB taxonomy): domain Bacteria; phylum Actinomycetota; class Actinomycetes; order Mycobacteriales; family Micromonosporaceae; genus Catellatospora. Next base: position 2,348,884 of record NZ_AP023360.1, on the reverse strand, counting down.
TCCTCATCGCCAACGCGCGCTACTGGTGCGAGGAGTTCCACGTCGACGGCCTGCGGGTGGACGCCGTCGCCTCCATGCTCTACCTCGACTACTCCCGGCAGCCCGGGCAGTGGACGCCCAACGTCGACGGCGGCAACACCTACCTGGAGGCGGTGTCCTTCCTCCAGGAGCTGAACACCTCGGTGTACGCCGACCAGCCCGGCGTGATCATGATCGCCGAGGAGTCGACGGCCTGGCCCGGCGTGTCCAAGCCGGTCGAGTGGGGCGGCCTGGGCTTCGGCATGAAGTGGAACATGGGCTGGATGCACGACACGCTGGAGTACGTCAAGAAGGACCCGGCGCACCGTAGCTACCACCACCACCAGCTCACCTGGCCCAGCTGCTACGCCTTCGACGAGAACTGGGTGCTGCCGCTCAGCCACGACGAGGTGGTGCACGGCAAGCGCTCGCTGATGGGCAAGCTGCCCGGCGACCGCTGGCAGCGGCTGGCCGGCCTGCGCGGACTGCTGGGATACATGTACGCCTTCCCCGGCAAGAAACTGCTGTTCATGGGTGCGGAATTGGCCCAGGAGTCGGAGTGGAGCGAGCAGTTCGGGCTGGACTGGGCGCACGCCGACTACCACGGCGACGTGCGGGACCTGGTGCGCGACCTGAACCGGATCTACCGCGACAGCGCCGCGCTGTGGGCCCGCGACACCGAGCCGGGCGGGTTCAGCTGGATCGACCCGCACGACTCGGGCACCAACACCGTCTCCTTCGTACGCCACGGCAAGACGTCGAAGAAGCTGCTGGCCTGCGTGGCCAACTTCTCCGGCATCCCGCTGCACGAGCACCGGATCCGGCTGCCCAGGCCGGGCGCGTGGCTGGAGGTGCTCAACACCGACGGCGAGAGCTACGGCGGCTCGGGCGTGGGCAACATGGGGCGGGTACGCACCGACGCCGACGGATACACGACCGTCGCGGTCGGACCGTACGCGGCGGTGTGGTTCGTCCCCGCGTGAAGACGGCGGTCAGCGCGATGATCGGCACCGGCATCGGTGCCGGTCATCGCGTTTTCATGTGCTACCTCGTGAACAACTGCCCACCGCCAGATGTGCCGGGGCCGTGAGATCAGTAGTATTTCCACGATTCCCCCGCGTGGTTCCCACCCCCGGCACGCATTCGAGGTCAGCATGCGACGCGTCTTCCCCCGGCGAAGCTGGTCGATCAGATCTCGGGTGATGCTGCTCCTGCTGGTGCCCCTGGTGCCGCTCGCGGGCATGTGGCTGTTCAGCACGAGCATCACGCTCGGCGCCGCCACCAACCTGATGGACGTCAAGTCCGGGGTGGACCTGTTCGGCAAGCCCGCCTACGACCTGGTCACCCAGCTCCAGGCGGAGCGCGCGCTGTCGGTGCGCTTCGTCGGCAGCACCGGCGCGCAGGTGGAGCTGGCCGACCAGCGTGCGGGCACCGACGCGGCGCTGGCCGAGTTCCGCCGGATGACGGAGAGCGAGCAGGCACGCGACGCGGCGGGCCCGCTCATCCGGCAGCACCTGACGGCGGTCGGCAAGGCGCTGGAGGAGCTGCCGCTGGGCCGCGCCGTGGTGGACACCCGGCAGTACGACCGGGTCCAGATCCTGCGCCTCTACAGCGGGATCATCGACCGGGCGTTCGGCCTCTACGGCTCGGTGTCCGGGCTGGACGACGCGGAGCTGAACCGCCAGGCCACCACCGTGCTGGCGCTGACCGAGGCACGCGAGCTGTACGCCCGGGAGAATGCCCTGATCTCGGCGGCCGTCGGCCTCGGCCCGCTGACCGCCGCGGAGCGGGCCGAGGCCGTCCGGATCATCGCGCTGCAGCGGCGCGCGCACGACACCGCCACGCGTCACCTGCACCCCGACGATCGCGCGTCCTACCAGGGCGTGCTGGACAGCGCGGCATACCTGCGCCTGCGCGCGATCGAGGAGCGGCTGGCCGACCTGACCAAGCCGGTGCCGGCCGTCGACGCGGGCCAGTGGGCCGCCGACTACACCACGGTGGACGGGCGGCTGTACGCGCTGGAGTCCGCGGCGGCCGACCGCACCATCAGCGCGACCATGCCCGCCGCCACCGCGATCCTGCTCCAGCTGGGCCTGGCCGGCGGCGTCGGGCTGGTGGTCATCGTGGTGCTGGCGCTGGTCTCGCTGCGGGTGGCGCGCTCGGTCATCGCCCGCATCAACGCGCTGCGCGAGCGGGCGCTGCACGTCGCCGGGCACAGTCTGCCCGACGTGGTCGCCCGGCTGCGGGCCGGGCACACGGTCGACGTGGACGCCGAGGTGCCGCCGCCGACCGCGGTCGAGGACGAGCTGCACGAGCTGGAGAACGCGTTCGCCGAGGTGCAGCGCACCGCCGTGGGCTCGGCGGTGCAGGAGGCCACCCTGCGGGCCGGGCTCAACCAGGTCTTCCTCAACATCGGCCGGCGCAGCCAGCTGCTGCTGCACCGGCAGCTCGCGCTGCTGGACGCGATGGAGCGCCGGGTCTCCGACCCGCAGGATCTGGAGGACCTCTACCGCATCGACCACCTCGGCGCGCGGATGCGGCGCCACGCGGAGGACCTGGTCATCCTGGCCGGTGCGGTGCCCGGCCGGGGCTGGCGCCACCCCGTGCCGCTGCACGACGTGGTGCGCTCGGCGGTGTCCGAGGTGGAGGAGTTCACCCGGATCACGGTCGTGCCCGGCCAGGAGCTGTCGCTGCGCGGCCGCGCCGTCAGCGACGTCGTGCACCTGCTCGCGGAGCTGCTGGAGAACGCCACCGCGTTCTCCCCCCGCGACACCAACGTGCTGGTCAGCGGGCAGCTGCTGCCGAACGGATACGCGGTGGAGATCGAGGACCGGGGCGTGGGCATGCCGTCCGCCGCGGTCGACGAGGCCAACGCGCGGCTGGCCGACCCGCCGGACTTCGACCCGGCGCACAGCTCGCGGCTGGGCCTGTTCGTGGTGGCCCGGCTGGCCGCCCGGCACGGCATCCGGGTCACCCTGCGCCCGTCCCCGTACGGCGGGCTCACCGCGGTCGTGCTGCTCCCCCGTGACCTGGTCGTCGACGGGCAGAGCCCGCTGCCGCAGGTCACCCCGGCCGCACCGCCCGCCGGCGCGCTGCCCGCCGCACCGGCCGCGCCCGCCGCCGAGGTCCCGATGAAGGTCGACGTCATCTCGTCCGACGACCCGGCCACCCCCGCCGAGCTGCCGGTCCGCGCGCCGCAGACGCACCTGGCCGCGCCGCTGCGCGCGGAGCCGGTGGTGCCGCTGCGCGCCGGCGAGCCGTCCGGTGAGAAGCCGCCGCGCCCCGCCGAGCGCACCCGCAACTTCCTGACGTCGCTGCTGGCCGGTGCGCACCGGGGCCGGACGGCCGCGACGGTCCCCGCCGCGCCCCCGAACGCCGCTGACTCCCCCACAGTGGTGCCGACGCCAGAGGAGCCGACCCAATGAACACTCCCGCGAGCCTCGACTGGCTGCTCGACGACTTCGTGGACCGCGTCCCCGCGGCGCGGCGGGCCGTCGTGTTCTCCGTGGACGGGCTGCTGCGCGGCGCGTCCCGGGACCTGTCCCAGGCCGACGCCGACCACATGGCCGCGATCGCGGCCGGCTTCGCCAGCCTGTCCCGCAGCGCGGGCCGGCACTTCAAGGCGGGGCCGGTGCGCCAGGCCGTGATCGAGATGGAGGACGCCGTCCTGCTGGTCACCGACGCCGGTGAGGGCAGCTGCTTCGCCGTGCTCAGCGACGCGGACTCCGACATCGGCATGGTCGCCTACGAGATGGCCATGGTCGTCGAGCGCATCGGCCACAGCCTGGGCACCCAGCCCCGGCCGACCTCGGCCCATGCGCGCTGACCACGACGATGCGCACCAGTGGCTCGACGCCGACGCCGGGCCGCTGGTGCGGGCGTACGCCGTCACCGGCGGCCGGGCACGTCCCGGCGCGGGCCTGTTCGACCTCGTCACCTACGTGGTGGCGGCACCGGCGGGGCAGCGCCGCAACGCCGTGCATCTGCAACCTGAACACCGGGCGCTGCTCGAGCACGCCCGTGAACCGATTTCGGTCGCCGAACTCACCTCCCGCGCCGGGTTTGCCCTCGGTGTGGTCCGGGTACTGCTCGCCGACCTGCTCGACGAGGGCGCCGTCATCCGCATGGCGCCCGCTGTGGCCCCCGGCCACGTCCCGGACGACGACATCCTCCAGGCGGTGATCCTTGGCCTCCGTCATGCGTGACGACCGAGCCCGGTCCGTTCCCACTGCGATAAAGATCCTGGTCGCAGGTGGGTTCGGCGCGGGTAAGACGACAATGGTGGGCACGGTGAGCGAGATCCTGCCCCTGCACACCGAGGAGGTGCTGACCTCGGCGAGCACCCACTCCGACGACCTGTCCGGAGTGGAGGCCAAGCGCACCACCACCGTCACCATGGACTTCGGTCGGATCACCATCGGCGACAGCGCGGTGCTGTACCTGTTCGGCACCCCGGGCCAGGACCGGTTCTGGTTCCTGTGGGACGAGCTGGCGATCGGCGCGCTGGGCGCGGTCGTGCTGGCCGACACCCGGCGCCTGGCCGACAGCTTCCCCTCGATCGACTACTTCGAGCGCCGCCGGGTCCCGTTCGTGGTCGCGGTGAACTGCTTCCACGGCAACCAGCAGTTCGAGATCCCGGCGGTGCGCAACGCGCTGTCGCTGGATCCGGACGTGCCGGTGGTGCTGTGCGACGCGCGGGACCGGCGCTCCGGCCGGGAGGTGCTGGTGACCCTGATCGAGCACGTCCGGGCGATCACGCTGGGCCAGGCGCACACGGCGGTGGGCACGCCGGGCTGAGCACCGCGCAGGCTCCGAGCCGCCGCCGGTGGCGGCCCGACCGCCCTCCCGACGGGACGGTGGCCCAGGCGCGCCGCCGCTACGCTGCTGGGCGTGCCGACGACGACCGCACCGCGCCCGCCCTCGCCGCCCCTGCCGCCCGGCCCCACCCCAACACCCGTACCGGTGCGGCCCGCCCGGCGGGACCGGCGGGCCCTGCTCGTGGTGATCGCCGTGGCGCTGGCGCCCGCGCTGCTGCTGCGGGAGCTGATCGGCGTGTTCACCAGCGGGACCGGCACCACAGTCCTGGACGGCGCGCTGCTGCCCGATCCGGCGGAGGCTGCGGGCTGGGCGGGCAGGCTGCTGGTCGCCGTGGGCTGGATCGTCGCGTTCGCGGCGGGCACGGTCGTGGCGGCGGGCGGCCAACGCGGGCGGCACGTGTCGCCGTGGGCCGCGTTGCGGGTCGCCGTCCGGCGGCTGCCCTGGCTCATGGTGATGCTGCTGCTCGTCGTGATCGCCGCGCAGGGGCTCATGCTGTTCGGCGGCGCGGCGCTGAGCATGCTCGGAGCGCGCGCATCCGTCCCCGAGTTGGCCGCGATGTCGCCGTTCGTCCTCGCCCCGGTGCTGATCGTGCTGGCCACGCGGCTGCTGGTGATCCCGGCGATCGTGCTCGGCGACGGCGCGGGCAACCGCCTGGCGCACGCGCACGCGCTGGCCGCGGGCAGGCTGATGCGCACCGGCGTCTCGCTGCTGCTCGGCGTGGTGGTGCTGCCGCTGGTGGCCACCGCGCTCGCCGAGACGATCGCCATGCGCGCGCCCGCCGCTGCCGTGCCGCTGGAAGCGCTGGGCCTGGCGGCTGCCGCATTCCTGCAGTCCCGAACCCTCGCGGACGTCTACCTGCGGCGCCGTGCCGGGCGGCCGGGCCCCGAGGTGTCGCTGGACGAGGTGGACCGGCTGCTGGCCGAGCTGTCCGCCCCCGCCGCCCCAAGCCGGGCCGCCGGCGCCGGGGCGATCGCGTTGCTGCTGGCTCCGGCGCTCGCCGGCGGCGCGGTGGTGGTGGGCGACCCGTTCGGCGGCCCGCGCGCCACCCGCAAGGAGGTGTCCTGGAGCGGCGACGTGCTGGTCACGGCCTGGCCCCAGGGCGGGCACCCTGTGGTGGTGACCTCCTGGGGCCCGCACTGGTGCCTCGACGACGCCTGCGCGGCGGTCGTCTCCCAGTCCTCGGAGCCGCTGATGCTGGGCGGCCCGTACGGCGCGACCGCCGTCACCGCCGACGGCACCGTCGTCGCGGCGGGAATCCGGGGCCGCGAGATGCCGGGAGTGATCAAGACCGACGGCGACGACGCGGTGCAGCTGCAGCGCTGCTCGGCGCCCTGGGCCCCGGCGGACGCCAAGCCGAAGCCGGGCACCTGCGAGGACGGCATCACCCGCTGGCACAGCGGCGGCGACGAGGACGAGGCGCAGCTCGCGGTCGCGGCCGGGGCGGACGGCGCGATCGTGGTCGCCACCGCCCGCCCGCTGCTGCCCGCGGCCGACGGCAAGGCGCGGGTGCAGCTGGCGGTCACCCGGTGCGGCACCGTCCACTGCACCACCCGCTCGCTGAAGGTGCTCGCCACGCTGCCGCTCAGCCTCGATCTGCCCGACGGCCGGTTCGCGCCCGCGCCGCTGCTGCGGCTCACGCTGGACGCCCAGGACCGGCCCACCGTGCTGCTGCGCGACCCCGCCGGAGCCGTCGCACACGTGGTCACCTGCGCGGACGCCGACTGCGACGAGGTACGCCGCAGCACCGCCACCGCCACCGCACCCGCCGACGCCGCCGCGCCCGCCGTGGCCGTGACGGGCGCGGACGGCACGCCGCACCTGGCGGCGGTGCCCTTCCTGGACGACTCCGCCGCCCACCCCGTCGCACTGATCACCGGGAACGCCCGCTTCGGCCTGGCCGTCGAGCCGGTCCCCGCCGACGCCGGCGCGCTCACCGGCAGCCTCCCCGGGCGGCGGCTGGTGCTGTGGCAGTGCCCGCCCGGCGCAACCGGCGCGGAGCGGCGCACCGTACTGGCCCCGATCGAGCTGGAACCGCGCCAGGCCGGGATCGCCGTCGCACCCGACGGGCGGGTGCTCGTCACCTACGCCGACGACGGCCACCGGTACACCATCCTGGTCACCGGTTCGGGCAAGGCGACCAAAGGCGCCTACTGCCAGGGGTTCGCGGGCTAGTTTCGGCACATGGGAGCCGGTCACAGCCACGAGCCCAGCGAGACGCTCCCACCCGCGCCACCGGACCTGCGCCGGATAGTCACGCTGGTCATCGTGCCGCTGGTGGTGGCCACCCTGATCGGGCTGATCGTGCTCTGGCCGCGCGGCGAGACGGCGCAGCAGCCCTCGGACACCATGGCCCGCCTGCACGGCGAGGTGGTCGCGGCGACCCCGCCCTGCCCGCGCGAGGTGCCCGCCCAGCCGGGCGGCGACTGCGGCACCGCGCAGGTGCGGGTCGGCGGCGAGACGGTGGACGCGGTGGTCCCGACCGGACCCAGCGCGCCCCAGGTGGCGGTCGGCGACAAGGTCGTGCTGATCTCGTCGCCCGACGCGCAGGGCGGGCAGCGTTACGCCGTGGTCGACCACGACCGGTGGGGCTGGCTGCTCGCGCTGGTCGCCCTGTTCGCCGCGGCCGTGATCGGCTTCGCCCGCTGGCGCGGCGTGGCCAGCCTGGTCGGGCTCGCGGTCAGCTTCGGGGTGCTGCTGCTGTTCATCCTGCCCGCCATCCAGCGCGGCGAGCCGCCGCTGGCCGTCGCGATCGTGGGCTCCGCCGTGATCATGTTCGCGGTCATCTACCTCACCCACGGCGTCAGCGTGGGCACGTCCATGGCGGTGCTCGGCACGCTCGCCGCGCTCGTGCTCACCGGGCTGCTCGGCCTGCTCTGCACCCACCTGCTGCACCTCACCGGCGCGGGTTCGGACGAGGCCGCGATCCTCACCAACGTGCTCGCCGGGGTGGACCTGCGGGGCCTGCTGCTGGCCGGGATCATCATCGGCACCCTGGGCGTGCTCGACGACGTCGCCATCACCCAGCTGGCCATCGTCGGCGAGCTGTCGCTGGCCGACCCCACGCTGAGCGCCCGCCGCCTCTACCGGTCGGCGATCAAGGTGGGCCGCTCCCACGTCGCCTCCGTGGTCAACACCATCATCCTGGCGTACGCGGGCGCGTCCCTCCCGCTGATGCTGCTGCTGGTCACCGCGGGCACGCGTACCCGCGACGTGCTCGCCACGCAGGTCATGGCCGCGGAGATCGTGCGGGGCGTGGTGGGCACGCTGGGGCTGATCGCGGCGGTTCCCATCACGACCGCGCTGGCCGCCTGGGCGATCTCCCGCGCGCACCGGCACCGGGTTTCCGCCGTTCCGCCCGAGCAGCGGCCTATGCAGGGATAACGTGAAGGTGCTTCGTCCGTTTCGCACGAAGGTGGGTGCTATGTCGACCGTGGCGAAAGCGACCGATCGCATCGGGTCGGGCTGGCTGTCCTTCTCCGGTCTGATGATCCTGCTGCTGGGGGTGTTCAACGTGGTGGAGGCAATCTTCGCGATCGTCAACGACCGGTACGCCGCCTACGCCACCTCCACGGGTGGCGAGCTGTACCTGTTCAACCTGCACACCTGGGGCTGGCTGCACCTCATCCTCGGCGCGGTGCTGATCGCCGTCGGCGCCGGCATCCTGGCCGGGCAGGAATGGGCGCGCGGCGCGGGCATCGGCCTGGCCGGGGCGACCGCCCTGCTCCAGATGCTCTACCTGCCGGTCTACCCGTTCTGGTCGATCGTCAACATCGCCCTCTGCATCCTCGTCATCTACGGCCTCGTCGTCCCACCCCGCGGCTCCATCGCCGAATGACCTCCCACCACTGATCACGGCTCCCGCCACGTCCTGGTACGACATGGCGGGAGCCGTGCCCGCGGGGGTCAGCGGGTGGGCAGGTCGAGCCAGGACTGGCCGGAGAAGGCGACCGAGCCGAGCCAGGCGTTCTCGTCGAGGTAGAGGCCGTCGTGGCCGTCGATCACCAGCGCGAGGCGGTGCCCGGCGGGCACGTCCCAGCTGGTCGCGGGCATCCGGATGTCGGCCGTGCGGGCCGTGTTCGCGGCGGCGTCCAGCCAGGAGACCGGCGCGTGGGTGATCAGGCGGCCGGTGCCCAGCGCGTCGACGTCATAGAGATACGCCACGATGGTGCCGCTGCGCTCGGTCGGGGTGAACCGGGCGTGCACCGTGGCGCTGCCGCGGATGCGTACCGTGCTGCTCGCCGTGTCGCCCAGCCAGACCCCGGCGTTGTCGCGGTCCACCGCGGGCAGCCAGGCCGTCGGCGGGATGCCGGTGAGCGCCTGCAGACCGTTGGACAGCAGCACCACGCCCCCGGCGGCGACCGTGTCGTCGTTGAACCAGGTCCGCCGGGACCAGCCGGTCGTCGCGGTGCCGCCCAGCTCGCCGGTGCCGGTGAGCCAGTTGACCTCGCCCAGGCCGTACCGGCGGGTGGTGGTGCTGGTCGCGGCCCAGTTCGGGTATGCCTCGACCGGCCCGCCGGTCATCGAGCGCAGCACCACCGGCGGCTCGGTGTCGATGCCGTTGGCGATGCCGGACAGGTGCCGGTCGAACCAGCGCCGCACCGAGGTCCACACGTGGTTGTCCAGCCCCGCGAGGCCGGTCAGCTCCGGGATGGCGTGGTCGCCGGGCGCGAACTCCAGCCGCTTCGGCCCGGCCAGCGCCCCGTGGAAGTCGACGAGCTGGTTGGGCGGGAAGATCATGTCGCCGTACCCGCTGGCCATGAGCACCGCCGGGCGGTTGGCGTTGAGCGCGGGCAGGTACGCCGCGGCCGAGCGCGCCTGCGCGAACGCCTTCACCCCGGGGATGTTCCGGTTGGCGTAGAAGTCGGCGATGACCGCGTCGAACTCGGCGCTGGTGTCTCCGAGCAGCGCCGCCGCCCCGACCAGCAGCGCCGACGACTGCAGCCGCCTGGTGTCGCCGCCGTAGAGGGAGGCGACCAGGTCGCTCCAGCCGGACAGCGCCGCCACGGCCCGCACCCGGGCGTCGTGCGCGGACGTGATCAGGCTGATGCCGGCGCCGTAGGAGACGCCCGCCATGCCGATGCGCGACGCGTCGGCGGTGGTGTTCGCGACGAGCCAGTCGAGCACCCGGGACGCGTCGGCGATGTCCTTCGGCCCGGCGGTGTCGATCTCGCCGCCCGAGGACCACCAGCCCCGCGGAGTGTACGAGAGCACGGTGTACCCGCCCTCGGCGAGCGCCCTGGCCTGGGCGACGTACTCCAGGTCGTTGAGGCCCCAGCTGGACGGGAAGACCACGGCGGGATGGCGGCCGGGGCTGGTCGGCTCGATGACGTTGGCCTTGAGCACCACCCCGTCCGGGGCGGCGATGTCGATGAAGCGGAAACCGGTGGTGGGGGCGGCCTGGGCGGGAACGGCCCAGGTGGTGGCGGCCAGGACGGCCACCGCCAGGAGGGACAGGGATCTCCTCACGGTGCACCTCGCGGGGGTGTCAGCGGTGCTGCGACGAAGTTACCGAGAGGTAACCATGCCGTGAGCTAGATCACAATACCCG